>JAGNIU010000043.1 GCA_018000995.1 Bacteroidia bacterium | reverse complement strand
TAACTCCCATATAGGACTGATTTTATCATCCTTATCCGGTTGTTTTTGCAAGATAAGGATGATTTTTTCATCCTAATAGGTAAAGCTAATTTAGTCATTTTTACTCTATTTTTTATTCATTTTAAAACCAATTCGTGGCTTGGTCTTTCTTTTTTCCTTTTTCTCGATTAACTCATCGAAATAACTGAATAAGAGCTCAACATTCTTATCGTGGTTATCAAGTTTGCTTTTGATTCTCTCCATTTCACGCCTTAAATCTTCATAACTGAGATTGAATTTACGGAGCTTAACAAATAATTCTATAATGCGGATACTAATCTTAATAGCTCTTTCGCTTTTTAGTACGTTGGCGAGCATAAGCACCCCGTGTTCAGTGAATGCATAAGGTAAATGCCCGCCTAAATGCTTCATAGAAGGTATCACATTTTGTGATACCATAATTTCTACCTCTGTTTCATTCAATTGAAACATAAAGTTCACAGGAAACCTAAGCACATTACGTTTTACTTGCTCCCTGAGCCGCCTGGGTTTAACACCATACAACAAGGCAAGATCAGAGTCAAGCAGTACTTTTTCTTCTCTTAGGAAATAGATCTTGTTTAATAATACTTCATCCGGAAGTATTTCTTCTTTCTTTTCTTTCATATACTAATTCTTTAATGCGAATGCACATCAATCATAAGGTGTCACAAAACGTGACACCTTTGTTCTTTTAATTCTAAATTTTGATTACTCTTAGGCTGTCTGGTATCGCATTTTGCGATACCTTAATTTTAATTATCCTATGTCCTAAGAGAAAACGTCCCGCAGTTCTCGTTATTTCAATACAAATATATAACAGGCCAAGGCGGGTTCTTGCTATAAATTGTAGTAATATTAATTAAGGTGTCGCATTTTGCGACACCTTATCCGCATCTCTTAATAGTTTACTAATTATAGAGTATCAAAAGGCGAAATTACTTTTTGAATGCTTTTATTACTTACGTGAGTATAAATCTCTGTGGTGGTGCTACGGCTATGTCCAAGTATTTCTTGAATATATCTAAGGTCGGTGCCGCCTTCTAATAAATGCGTGGCGTAACTATGCCTTAGCCAATGTAAAGTAACGGGTTTGCTTATATTGCTTTTTTGTAAAGCTTGTTTCAACACGGAGGCTAAGCTTCTCTCGTCATATTGTCCCTTTCCGTTTTGACCCTCAAACAACCATTCCTTTGGTTTGTAGGCAATAAAATAATCTCTTAATAATGTGAGCATTTTATCCGACAATGGCGCAACGCGGTCTTTACGTCCTTTGCCTTGCCTTATAATTACTAAACCTCTTTTCGAATCAATATCATTTAATTTTAAATTTAATAATTCGCCGCGCCTTAATCCGCAACTATAAATTAAACTTAGCATAGCTTTGTGTTTTATATTGCTGTGCGAGCCCAATAATAATTTTATTTCGTCTTTGCTTAATACATTAGGCAAAACATGTTGCCGCTTAGGGCGATGAATTAATTCCGGCGCAATATTTTTATTTTCAATCGTTCTGAAAAACAATTTAATCGCGTTTACGACCTGGTTCTGAAACGAGGAAGAATATTTGTTTGCTAAAATATAATCGTTGTTAAAAGCAACTACATCATCATTGGTGATGTCGCATAATTCTTTGTCGGCAAAAAAACGTAAAAATGTTTTCAAAGCATCGCAATAAGTTCCAATAGTGTTTTCGCTATAGCGGCGCGAGAGCATCCATCTTTTAAATGTTTCTATTTTCTCTAGGTTATGCTGAGGTAAATTACCTAGTCGTTCGTAAGATTTTTTTGGTTGAGGTTGATCGGGTAGAGGCAATGGTGTTTTCTCATTGATATAATTTACTTTTACGCCTTTTAGGGCAAATAAATTAATTACCCTCCAGGGTAAATCGGCATAATAAGAAATATGCCAGGCTTTTTTGGTGTTGCTCCATTTTGCCTGAGGTAAAGTTTTTACTAAACCAATCGCTTCGTTGTCGTACGGAAACTTTAAAAATAATTTGGCGCTGTTTTCGTACAGGCCGTGTTGCATTTCAATTTGTGTTATCATATTTTAAATTTAAATTTTTGTGTGACGTTGGACTTTCCGGCAATATCAATTTCTTTGAGAATGTTCTTTTTTCAAAAAAATGAATCTCATTGGAGAGTCCAACGTCAGTGGTTTGGATTATGGTATTTCAATTTCAAATTCAGCATTTCTTAAATCAATAAGCTTCGTTCCTGAAAGATAATTGCTTAAACGTTTATGCAGATAAATCTTCCCGTTACCGGATTTCAAGTATTTTTCCCTGCGTAAAGCGTCTTCACGATCAAAGCATACTTCAAAGTAAATTAAGGTAAACGGTCTGCGCCAACAGGTGGAAACAGACCTTCCTCCGTTGTGTTCAGAAAGCCGCCTCTTTAAATTAGTGGAGAAGCCCGTATAAAACATACCGTCCATCTCGCTTTTTAAAACATACACGTAAAACATGTTTTCTTATAAAATTTGTGTGACGTTGGACTTTCTAAATAAGATTATTTCTTTACGAAAGATTTGTCTTCTCGGAAATTTACATTATCGGAGAGTCCAACGTCAGAGTTAATGCATATAAAAAACGAGTGAATTGGAAACGAAATCCAATTTGTCCCGGAATGTTAATACAAAAGTAATGTGGGGAGAGAAATTTCCTTGCTACAGATTGTAGCAATTTAAAAAACCTTTACCCCGTTGGATAAAAGCTGAATTTTTAAATGATTTAATCCTGCGGGGTTAATCCTGACGAATCCTATAAGCCAAATTAAAAGTTAAACCGTAGGCGTCTTTACTTTTTGTAAACACATTTAATCCCGGTTTTTCAGTTTTGGTTTTAAAGTAATCGTAGCGAATCATGTTATAACCTATGCTGCGGTAAAAATCAACGCCAACTAAAAATTTCCCTACAACAAATCCTTCCACAAAAATCTTTAATTGATTTTCACGCACCCGCACAAAATCGTCATCGTACTTTCCCTCTAACCTAAACGAACGCTGTGCCGAGCGAAAACCAATACCCGTAAAAAATTTATTCTTCACGTTGTATTCAAATCGGTAATTTCCGGGAAGCGTTCCGTACATTCTGAATCTGTCATTCACCTTCCAATCAACACCAACCAGCGGCATAAAAAAATGTCCCCAGAAATCACTGTTGTAATACAAGCCCGCCCTTACCTGAAATGTTTTACTAAACACACGGGTTACTAAACCAATACCGCCAAACTGACCATCATAATTTATATTGTCTTTAAAATCGGAATTTATTTTGGGAATAACAATTCCGGTAAATTTCCACTTCTCGTTTTTGCTTTGTAATTGCAGACCGATCGGCATCGACAAAGAGTATAATGAATAATTTAAATTAGCCGTATCGCTTCGTGTTAAATTTAATTGCTCTGCGTTAACGCGAATTAATAACACGTGGCCTTTGCTAAATTTTTTGGGAATAAATAGACTAAAGAAATTATCCTGAGTATATATTTTACGGTTAGTGCTGTCGTATTTAGAAATAAAATGTTGTGAGTTTATACTTACGATGTCGACATTAGGTTGTGCTATTACAGAAGTTGAAAATAAAATCCAAACCAACCAAAAAATGATTTTAAAATTGGAATAAAATATAGCGCGGATAAACAAACCATATCAAATGTATAAAAACGCTAATGATTAACAAGCCGATTGCCCATTTAGTTCTCGAGAATCAAAATCTCAACTCTACGATTAGCCTGCTCTTTTAGGGGAGAATCTTCATTAAGCTCTTTGGGTTTGCTATGACCAAAGCCCTTATAACTTAATCTGTCTTTACTTATTCCTTTCGCCACTAAATACTCGTAAATGGTTTTAGCGCGACTCTCAGAAAGATTTCTTTCGCGGGTATCGTAATCCAAACCATCTTCTGTCCCATTTGTACAACACACGTGCCCCTGAATTTCTATTTTTAATTTGGGATTGTTTTTCATAGTCTTCAATAGTTTTTGTAAAACAGGAACTGCTGACTCTAAAATTAAATGTCGCCCCGGCACAAAACTTAAGCCTTCAATGGCCATAGTTTCGCCTTTACTTAATTCTTCAATTGTTTTTTTCGGTTCTGTTTTTGTAGCTTCTTCTTTAGGTGTTTCTAAAAACGATTCGGCTACATTTAAAACAACAATGGGTTCAAAATAGATATCTACACGACGTTGTTTTGGTTCGCCTTCAGCTGAAGAATTGTCTTTAGAGAAACTTTCACCTTTTCCTTCACAAGCATAAACATTAAGTTGATTGTAAGCGGCGTTGTCGAGCAAATATTGTTTTACGTTATCGGCTCTTTTTTGCGAGAGGGAAATGTTGTAACTATCATTACTTAAAAAATCGGCGTAACCAAATATACCAACGTCCATTGATTTTTTGTCGATTGCTTTTAAGGCGGAATCTAATCTTAAATTATTTTGAACAGAAGTTATTTCATTGATGTTAAAGTATAGACGCAGAGTGTCTGCTTTCTTTTGGGAGAAAATAGTGAATGGAATAAAACAAAGTAAAAAGAAAAGCGACCTAATCATTATTTAAAGATAACGAAAAAAGCCGCTTTAGTTACGGGGATAAATCTAAAATTTTGTGAAAGGAAAAAGCGTCTGTTATTGAATAATTATCTTATTCGAATAAGCAACATTGCCATTATAAATTTTTATAAAGTAAAGTCCTTTTGCTTTTTCGCTTAAATCAAAAACCTGTTGGTCGCTGGCTAAAAGTCCTTGGTAAACAATTTCACCAATGGAATTATAAATAACTACAGGTAACTCCTCCTTAATAGTTTTTCTGTTTATTTTAAAACTACCTTTTGAAGGATTAGGATACATTACAAATTGTTCGTTGAATAAATTTATTTCCTTAATTCCAATTGAGCCTGGCGCCGAATGTTTTCTAACACTATAATCTTGTCCAAAGCTCGAATTCATTTCTAAAGTCAAAGCATAAACATCGTCCGAGCTTCCATAAACATCCAGCTCTGCAACCGCTAACAAAGCCGGATTTGTAATATTAAATGTATCCATACTTGTGCGCGTGTTTGAAGTATTATAATAGTATGGACTTCTATATAAATTTGTTTGTTGAGTATTAAATACAAATTTTCCTGCCCCGGTTAAGTCGGCAGATAACATAACTCCTGCGTTGGCAGAGGTTGTATCGCCAACAAAATTCCAGATAGAAGCATTTAATTTGAAAGCGTAAGTTTTTGTACCGCTTGCTCCATTAGCAAGAAGATGAGGCGTTTCACCGGCATCCAATTTTAATTTGTGTGTATTTAGTTGGCGGAAGATGGTGTCGCCAATTGTAGTTTGTAAACCCCCATCAATCATGCTCACCACTGTAAAATATTTTAAGGGTGACATAAAAACACCCTGATGCGTGCAATATAATTTATTTAATGAATTAAATTTTGCAGAACTCTCTCTGAAAATTGTTCCGGCACTATTTGGAAAAGTATAAATGCTTGTCCAAGCACTTCCGTTGTATTGCATCATTTGTTTGTTCGCTAAAAGCGGAGCGTTTACAACACCCAAAACCGTAGGAACGCCGGCGTTGTCTAATAGAAACTCAAAATAACCACCACTACCTGAATTTCCTAATAGTAAGGAATCACCAATTTGTGTCCAGCTGCTGCCATTATATTTTTGTACGTATGCATACATGTTTCCGCTTTTTACGCGGGCATAAGCTATATAGTAATCTGTTCCTCTAACTTCAATATCAACGGCGTTGGCAGTAAAAGATGTTATTGTTGGAAACAACGACCAAGTACTGCCACTATACATTGCAAAATTTACCGCAGGAATACCTGAGGTAGCACTATAATAACCAACAAAAACATCTCCTGTGGCATTAAGCTCTACGTCGCCCCAATATAAGTAGGTATTAAATCCAACTGAGTTATTAATGTTAGCCGGGCCAACGTACTGCCAGTTTTGTGAAAAGGTTTTGTTGCTGAAAGCAAGAATTAAAATAGAAGACAGCAAAAATTGCGTAAATGTTTTTTTCATAAGTAAAATTAAATTAGTTAATAATTGTCGCAAAGCGATAGATCTGAGAGGACAGAACAATTTTATACGACATACAGCATGTAATCTTGCAATTCAAAATTACATCACGCTTAATTAGAACGAGAACATTTCTGCTACAAAACCAGGAACAACGCCAAGAGCAATTGTAATTAGTGTAGTTAGAATAATTACAGTTTTTTGGGAAAGCTCAACAGGAACTTCTTCCGTTTCAATTGCCGGTTTAAAGTACATCGCGATAATTACCTTGAAATAATAGTAAACACCAACTGCTGAAGTTAACATCGCTAATATGATTAACCACTTGTAAGAAGTTCCAATCATATTAATCAACACAAAATATTTTGCAAAAAAACCTGCTGTAATTGGAATTCCTGCTAAAGATAACATGGCAACAACCATACAAGCCGCCATTAAAGGATTGCGCTTTCCTAAACCATTAAAGGCTTCAAAACTTTCATCACCTTTTTTGGTCACGTTATATAAAATGCCGAAAGCTGCAATAGAACCAATTGAATACGCCAATGAATAATACAATAAAGCACCAAGCGTTGCATTGCTTCGAACGTTTGCTAAAACAACCATTAACATAAACGCAGCGTGACTAATACTTGAATACGCTAACATACGTTTTACATTCGTTTGCATTGCTGCGCTGAAGTTGGCGATGACTAATGATAAAGCAATTATAGCAACTAAAATGGTTGTCCAAATTTCTGTTACACCACCAAAGCCCACTAAGAATAGACGTAAAATAGCAGCGAAGGCAGCTGTTTTTACAACCGTACTCATTAAAGCTGTAATTACTGTAGGAGAACCTTGATAAACATCCGGCGCCCAGAAATGGAAAGGAGCAGCTGATACTTTAAAGCACATAGCCATTAATAACATAATTACACCGGCGTAGAAAAATGTTGGCATTGTTCCTGCCGCATGAGAAGCAATTACATCGCTAATAACTTTTAAATCAAAACTTCCGGTAGCGCCGTAAATTAAAGCAATACCAAATAATAAAAATGCACTTGCAAACGAACCCATGATTAAATATTTGAATCCCGCTTCGTTTGATTTAATATCTTTCTTTTTACTCGCCGCTAAAACGTAAAGCGGAATACTCATAATCTCAACACCTAAAAACAAAGTGGTCATGTTTTTAAATGAGGTTAACATAAGCGCGCCGACTAAAGCAAATAACACTAGAGAAACATGATCAATCATATTCGAATTCTCTTCGAAATAATCGTTTGCCATAATGAACCAGAAGAATGCTGTTGCTAAAATTACACCGCTGAACGCTAACGCTACTTTATCAAACGCAATCATGTTATCAAACACCGTAATAACAAGTGGATTATTCCACTCCATGAAATTGCCAACGTAAGCGCCAAGTACGCCTAACAACACTAACGGAAACACTAATTTTTTGAATTTGAAAATTTCAGCGAGCATCGCTAAAATTCCTAATCCACTTATAATCAAAAGTCCTTTCATATAAAAATTTAAAATTTAAAAGGCAAAAGCCAAAAAATTTATTTCGTTTTATTTTTCATTTTGATGATTATCGACGCAATGATATTTGAAATTTCTCCCGCTTCGACAAGCAAAATTTTTAATCTTTCTTTATCAGGGACATCAAACCCATCAATTATTAATCTCAACCAATACTTTGTTTCGTTACCTGATTTAAGCGCAATTCTGTAATAACGCATAAACTCTTTATCTGTACCGCTCGACTTTCCTTCAACAATATTTGCTCCAACTGATGAAGAAGAGCGTGTTAACTGGTCAATCAAAGAATACGGAACCTTGTTCGCTTTTAAATCATCAAGTAATTTAAAAACACTCAGCGAAAACTGAATACATCTTTCTTCAAGGTCAAATATTGGTTTCTTAAATGTCAATCTACTAAAGAACGTTTTTGGCTTTTAACTTTAATCTTTTTACTTTAAATTGCTTAGCAATGCTTTTACAGCAGGTTCAGCTAAATCATTTAATGGTTTTGGATAAACACCAAATGCGACAATAACAACGCAAACTGTGATTAAAACAACTTTGTCACTCGAAGCTAAAGAACCAAATTCAATTCCCGTACTTGGTTTTTCGCCTAACATAATTTTTTGATAAGAACGTAACATATATACCGCGCCGAGAATAACACTTAGTCCGGCAAACGCGGCCATGTAAGCGCTGTATTGATAAATACCGTTAATTAATAAAAATTCTCCAATGAAACCATTAGTTAAAGGAAGCGCAACAGAACCTAACAAAATAATTAAAAACAAAACAGAGAATTGTCCGTTCATATTTCTGATGCCGCCTAAACTATCAATGTTACGGGTTCCTGTATGACGTAATAAAATATCTGCAATTAAAAATAAACCAACTACGTTAACACCGTGACTTAACATTTGAATAACCGCACCTTGAACACCTTGTTGATTAGCTGATAAAATTCCCGCCGAAATTAAACCAACGTGTGCAATAGAAGAGTAGGCGATTAAACGTTTGTAATCTTTTTGTACGATGGCAATGCACGAAGCATACACAACACCAATACAAGATAAAAGAATGGCCGTACCGCCCCATTTCTCTAATGCTAATGGCGCAATTGGCAATAACCATTTAATAACACCAAAGGTTCCCATCTTTAACATGATACCCGATAACAACATTGTTCCCTGAGTAGGCGCAACAACATACGTATCCGGTTGCCATGTGTGTAATGGAAAGATTGGCATTTTAATAGCGAAGGCTAAGAAGATCATCCAGAACACTGCGCTTTGTTGATCAACATTCATGCTACGTCCTGCGGCATATAAATCATTTATAGCCCAAGATTTTATTCCGCTTCCAAATCCTGTATGGTTGTATAAATAAATTAAACCAACTAACATGAAAAGCGAACCAAACAATGTATAAACGAAAAACTTGAAAGTAATTTTTCCGCGATTCTCGCCGCCCCACAACAAACAAATAAAGTAAATAGGAATTAAAGCTAATTCCCAAAACACATAAAACAAAAAGCCGTCGTTAGCAGTAAACACACCAACTAATGCCATTTGCATTAATAAGATTAAACCATAAAACGCGTTTGGTTTTTCGTATTCGTTTTTGAATGAGGAAAGAATGATAAGAGGAACTAAGAAAGTAGTTAATAGAACAAGTAATAAACCAATGCCGTCTAACCCAACCGCAAAATTAATGCCCATTGATTTTACCCAGGTACAATTTAAACTTAAAGTGTTTGCTGCCGGATTGTTTTTAAACTGAAAGAAAACAAAAAGCGATAAAGCAAATTCAGCAACCGCTGCGGCTAACGCTAATGAGCGCGCTGTTTTTCCTTTGGTTAAAAACACCAATAAGGAAGCAACAAGAGGCAGAATAATTAATAATCCAACTAACATATCTTTTATTTACTTATATAATAAACGTGAATAATAAAATTAAAACAACACCCATCACCATACTCACAATATAAAATCCAATATTACCTGTTTGTAATAGACGTATAGCACTTCCAATTCCTGTTACCGCACTTCCAACGCCATTTACAATTCCATCAACAATTTGTAAATCCATAAACTTATAAAACACAGAAGAAATAGCATCTAATGGTTTACGAATAACCATATCAAAGAATTCATCTACATAATATTTATTTGCTATTAATTTTTGCCAAGGCTTTAATTTATCTTCGCTGTTAACCGGAAGAACTTTGTTGACGATAAACATAGAGTGAGCAAAATAAATAACAGCACAGGCCGATAAAACCGCAATGCCCATTAAGGTCCATTCTGTTTCGTGACTTAATGTTGTGGGATTTTTGTGTAAGATAAGCGGACTCAAATGTTCGCCTATCCAATTTGTTTGATGCCAGAATTCAGGTAATCCCATGGCGCCACCAACAATTGATAAAGCAGCTAATACCATTAAAGGAACCGTCATGCTTTTTGGTGATTCGTGTAAATGATGTTCTTGTTCGTGTGTGCCACGGAAACTTCCCCAGAAGGTTAAGAATAACATACGGAACATATAGAAAGCGGTTAACATAGAGGTTATGCTTCCTAAAACCCATAACACTTTATTGTGTTCGTAAACATGAGCTAAAATTTCATCTTTACTAAAGAACCCTGCGAAAGGAGGAATACCACTAATCGCAATTGTTCCAATAAGCATTGTAATGAACGTAACTTTAATTTTTCCTTTTAAGCCGCCCATCTTTCTGATATCTTGTTCGCCACCCATAGCGTGAATAACAGAACCTGCGCCTAAGAATAATAAGGCTTTAAAGAACGCGTGTGTAGCTACGTGAAACACAGAAGAACTATAAGCACCAACTCCTAATCCCAAAAACATTAAACCTAATTGCGATACCGTAGAGTAAGCTAAAATCTTTTTGATGTCGTTTTGTAATAAACCAATTGTTGCAGCGAATAAGGCTGTAGCAATACCAACAATCGCAACAGTTTCAGAAGCAACTTCAGAAATAGAATAAAATACATTTGAACGCACTACCATGTAAATACCGGCTGTTACCATGGTTGCAGCGTGGATTAAAGCAGATACAGGAGTTGGTCCAGCCATTGCATCAGGCAACCAAGTGTATAATGGAATTTGCGCCGATTTACCCATTGCACCAATAAATAATAATAATGCTATTGATGTAACAACGCCTTCGCTACTAACTCCTGCTTTTGCAAATACATCTCCGTAAGAAATAGTTCCGTAGGTTATAAAAATTAAAATGATGCCTAATAAAAAACCTAAATCACCAATACGGTTCATTACGAATGCTTTTCTTGCCGCATCGTTGTATGCTTGATTTTTAAACCAGAACCCGATTAATAAATAAGAACACAATCCAACGCCTTCCCAACCCACAAACATAATTAAGTAGTTATTACCCATTACAAGTAATAACATGAAGAACACGAATAAATTTAAGTAAGTGAAGAAACGAGAGAAGCCTGCGTCATCGTGCATGTACCCGGTAGAGTAAACGTGAATTAAGAAACCAATACCTGTAATGATTAATAAGAAGAGGGAAGATAATGGGTCGTATAAAAACTCGAAGGGAATATTTAATGTATCAGAGCTAATCCAGGTAAATAAATTTACGACGTGTGATTTTACAGGAGAGCCATGCAATTCAACAAACGCCAGAACAGCAATGATAAAAGAAGCTAAAACGCTTACACTGGCAATTCCGCCGGATAAGCCTTTACTCATTTTCTTTCCAAAAAAACCATTGATTAAAAAACCAATCAATGGAAATAAAGGAACTAATGCAATTAATTTAATCATAAATCTTTTTTACTACTGTTTCAAATTACTTAATAGATCGGTATCAATATTTTTAATGTTTCTGTAAATCATACTTAATATAGCCAGACCAACAGCAACTTCTGCCGCGGCAACCGCCATAATGAAGAATACAAATACTTGTCCGTTTGGGTCGTTGTGCAATGTTGAGAACGCTACTAATAATAAATTAACTGCATTCAGCATTAGCTCAATACACATAAAAATAATAATGGAGTTACGGCGAGCCATAACACCAACAGCACCTATTATAAATAATACTGCGCTTAGCAGTAAATAATAGTTTATAGAAATTCCGTTTAACATAGCTTATTTAATTTCTTTTTTACCAATCATGATTGCGCCAACTAAAGCTGCTAATAATAATATGGAAGCAATTTCGAATGGGAATAAAAACTCTTTGAATAAAACTTTTCCTAAATTTTTTACTAAGCCAATATCAGAGTGACCGTATTGTGTTAATTGTAAATCGCCGGCTCCTTTTAAAGAACCCACCATTACAAATAATAACATACCGCCCGCAATAGCAGCAATAATTTTATTTAACCACGAACGCTGAGGTTCTGATTCTTCATTCAAATTCATTAACATGATAACGAAAAGGAAGAGCACCATGATGGCTCCCGCATAAACAACAATGTGAACCACAGCTAAAAATTGCGCGTTCAATAATAAGTAATGACCTGCAATACAGAAAAACGTAAGCACTAAATATAAAACGCTGTTAACAGGGTTGCGACTAAACACCACCATTAAAGCAAACATAATAGCAAGGAACGATAAAATTCCAAAAAGCCATTGTGTAATTGTGTATCCTAACATAAATCTATCTTAATGTTTTTTTCCTTTTCCTAATGATTTGCCTTCGAAAACTTCGTTGTGTTTTAATCCCGGTATTTTTTTGAATTCAGCAACCTCTAAAGTTTGACGTTTGCTTACATCAATACGCTCGGTCATTTTTTCAACTAATTTATCTTTACCGTAAACAAAATCTTCGCGTTCGTATTCTGCATCAACAATTCTGTCTGTTAAGAAAATCGCTTCTTTCGGACAAGCTTCTTCGCATAGTCCGCAGAAAATGCAACGTAACATATTAATCTCGTAAGTGCGCGCGTATTTTTCTTCTCTGTATAAATGCTCTTCGCCTTTTTTGCGCTCTGCGCTTTCCATGGTGATGGCTTCTGCAGGACAAGCAACAGCACACAAACCACAAGCCGTGCAACGTTCTGCTCCGTTCTCGTCACGCTTTAAAACATGTTCTCCGCGATACACCGGCGCCATTGGGCGGGTTTGCTCAGGATACTTTGTAGTAGGCGTTTTCTTAAACAAATGGCTTGCTGTAATAAGCATGCCTTTTGCAATAGCAGGAAGGTAAAGCCTTTCCATAAAGCTTTGCTCCTTGTTTGATACTACTTTGCTTCTGTTTGTTAATTGCATTTAATCTCTATTTAAAAATTGCCATTACAGCAATAATAATTACGTAATATAATTCAGCACCTTCTAATGCCTCAACAACTCTTTGTATAATTTTATTTCTCTTCATTAAAAAGTAATGTTTCCTCTGATAAAATATTCAACCGCAACAGTAATTGCTAAGTTTAATAATGATAGAGGTAATAATATTCTCCAACCTAAATTCATTAACTGATCATAACGGAAACGCGGCAAAGTCCAACGTACCCACATGAATACAGAAATGAAAATACAAGTCTTAGTAAAATAAGCGCCGAATCCAATTAATGAAATTACCCAGCTTCCTTCCTGTAAGCCTAATGCGGAATATAATTCACTTGCGAATGGGAAATTGTAACCACCAAAATAAAAGCCCGCCATGATAGCTGATGACACAAACATATTGATGTACTCAGCAAATAAGAATAATCCTAATTTCATTGAAGAATACTCTGTGTGATAACCACCCACTAATTCGCTTTCACATTCCGGTAAATCGAAAGGCGCACGATTGGTTTCAGCTAATGCACAGATAAAGAAAATTAAAAAGCCTAATGGCTGATACACAAAATTACAAACGCCCGCATCTTGTTGTGCTAAAATTTCGCGTAAGCTTAAAGTACCACCCGCAGTAATAATTAAAGCGATGATAGAAATGCCCATCGCAATTTCGTAACTAATCATTTGTGATGAAGCACGAATAGCACCCAATAAAGCAAACTTATTGTTTGATGCCCAACCACCAATCATGATTCCGTAAACACCAATAGAAGCAACGCCTAATAAATAAAGAACACCAATATTTATATCAGTAATTTGTAATGCGTAAACTTTTCCGTCTATTGTTACATCTTTCGCCCAAGGAATAACAGTTCCCGTCATGAGCGCCGTTATCATAAATAAACTCGGACCTAAAATAAATAAGAAACGATTCGAAACGTTTGGAATAATTTCTTCTTTAAAAAACATTTTCCCACCATCAGCTAATGGTTGTAATAAACCAAAAGGACCAGCTCTATCCGGACCAACACGATCTTGTAAGAATGAAGCAAATTTACGTTCCCACCAAGTAGAGTAGGCGGCAACGCCAAGCGAAAGCCCAAAAACGCAAACGCAAACAATTGCTTTATATATTATAAATGTTATCATACTAAGGTCGTTTATCTATATCCATGAATCCTAAAGCTTTTTGATGCTTCATGGCTTCAACTTTTAATTCATTCAAATGTTCGTAATGTCCTGCTGAAATAACAGATTGTCTGCTAATGTGAGACGGCCCTTCAATTACCCAATCCGATTTTTTCTTGTGGTCATAACGACAAGAGTTACAAATAAATTCTTCTACTTCGTCCCACTGATCTTTACGCGCAGTAACACGAACCACTTCTTCACCTTTTAACCACACGCGGGTTTTACCACAACACTTATCACATTTGCGATGAGCATCAACAGGCTTTGTAAACCAAACGCGTTGTTTGAATCGGAAAGTTTTATCAGTTAATGCACCAACAGGACAAACATCAATTACGTTCCCTGAAAAATCGTTATCAATTACTTTTTCAATGTATGTAGAAATTTCTCCCGCATCACCACGGTGAACAACACCATGCATACGTTCGTTAGTAAATTGCTCAGCGGTTTTCACACAACGGTAACATAAAATGCAACGCGTCATGTGTAATTTAATTTTATCGCCGATATCAATCATTTCAAATTCGCGGCGTTTAAATTCGTAACGCGTTTTTGCTGATCCGTTCTCGTAACCTAAATCTTGTAATTTACATTCTCCGGCTTGATCACAAACCGGACAATCTAAAGGGTGATTGATTAATAAAAATTCAACTACACCTTTTCTTGCTTCAACTATTTCTGGAGATGTAAAGTTTTGTACAACCATTCCGTCCATTACTTCTGTTCTACAAGAAGCAACCGGTTTCGGCATTGGGTTTGGATTAGCAGTTGAGCCTTGAGTAACTTTTACGATACACGTACGGCAATAACCGCCTGAAGTTTTTAATTTGGTATAATAGCACATTGCAGGCGGAGCTACGCTCGGCCCGATCATTCGCGCTGCTTGCAAAATGGTTGTCCCCTTAGGCACATCAATTTCTACTCCGTCAATTGTTACTTTCATTATGCTGTAACTTTGTTTAATCTATTGTAATGACTTACGTCAACAAACTTCTTACTTCTTGCCACTGCTAAAAACTCATCTTTAAAATGACGAATAGCTGCTGCAACAGGCCAGGCCGCTGCTTCTCCTAAAGGACAAATTGTTTTTCCTTCAATCTTACTTTGTATGTCCCACAACAATTCAACATCACTTTCGTTTGCGGTTCCGTTTAAGAATTTCTTTAATATTTTTTCCATCCAACCGGTTCCTTCACGGCAAGGCGAACATTGTCCGCAACTTTCGTGATGATAGAAACGCGTGAACGTAAATAAATTTTTTACAATGCTGGTATCTTCATCCATTACGATAAATCCACCCGAACCCAACATGGTTCCTGTTTGGAAACCGCCGTCAGATAAACTTTCGTAAGTCATTAAACGCGGTTCGCCTTTTGCAGTTTTTAAAATTAATTCAGTTGGAAGAATTGGAACAGAAGAACCTCCTGCTACAACTGCCTTCATTTTTTTACCGTTGCGGATTCCTCCGCAATATTCTTCACTATAAATAAATTCCTCTACGGGAACACCTAATTCAATTTCATAAACACCCGGCTTGTTAATGTGACCAGATGCAGAAATTAATTTTGTGCCTGTAGATTTTCCAATACCGATTTTTGCATACTCTTCTCCGCCCATCATAACGATTGGACAAACAGCAGCAATCGTTTCAACGTTATTTACAACAGTTGGACAACCCCATAATCCCGCAACCGCAGGGAATGGTGGTTTAATACGAGGGTTACCACGTTTTCCTTCTAGTGATTCTAATAATGCAGTTTCTTCTCCGCAAATATAAGCGCCACCACCAACTTGTACATAACAATCGTGAGAGAAATCAGTTCCTAAAATATTTTTTCCTAACCAACCCGCTGCGTATGCTTCTTTAATTGCATTTTCTACAATACGCGCTACATAAAAATATTCACCGCGTATATAAATGTAAGATGCTTTTGCGCCTAATGCATAAGATGAAGTAATCATTCCTTCAATTAAAGCATGAGGAATTTTTTCCATTAAATAACGATCCTTAAAAGTTCCCGGCTCTGATTCGTCAGCGTTACAAACTAAGTAACGCGGAACGCCTTCCGGTTTCGCTAAGAAACTCCATTTCATTCCAGTTGGAAACCCCGCACCACCACGTCCGCGTAAACCTGATTTTTTAACTTCATCAGTTACCTGATCGGGCGTCATGTTCTTTAAAGCTTTCTCAACCGAAGCATAACCACCATTAGCGCGGTACACTTCAAGCGTGTGAATGTTTGGAACTTTATCGTTATGTATTAATAGCTTTCTTCCCATTACAAATTATAATGTGTTAGTATAATCTCTGTCAGTATAACTTCTTAAGCGAGCTTCGCTTTTATATTTTTCAATTAGTTCATCAACTTTAGCGTAAGTTAAATTCTCATGATAACTCGCGCCGCATTGTAACATTGGCGCTGTACC
>JAGNIU010000073.1 GCA_018000995.1 Bacteroidia bacterium | reverse complement strand
GTAATTTCTTTGTCTGCATTTTCGACCAACACAATTTCATTTATAAACCAGGCATTACCATTAGCTTGAGGATTTCTTAATGGAGCTGTTTTATCTTCGCTTACCGGAATAATAATATATTTTGTGTTGAGCATGTTTAAAACATGAAGCTGACTCATTAATTGATTAACAGCAGAATCATTTCCCATTGTTTTGTTTATGCCACTGTAAAATAGTTGAATTTGACTTTGATAATAGAAATCATACAACTCCTGGTATTTTTTAAGTTTTGCGCCATGATAACCGCCAATAGATTTATGAAGGTATGAGGTTGCTGCATCCTGAAACGGTGAAGCTGCTAAATTTAATACTCTGTAATTTGGATCTGTATCTTTTAAAATTTCTTCGTCGGCCGGAGTTCTTTCGAAGGTGGCCATGTTTTGTGCTTTTGTTACAAAGTTCCTTTCGTTTAAGTAACGCATATCCACAGTCCATAAATCAATCAAAATAAAAATACCTAAAGCGCCAAATACCATTTCGCGTTTAATTTTTTTATTGAGATAGAGATAAACAAAAATAAATGCGAGTGTGATAAAAATAAATGAACGCATCGCATCCGATTGAAAAACAGCTTTACGAGCTATTTCTAACTGAGGTAATAATTGTGTTACGTAAGTTCTAACTTGATCTTCAGGATTTCCACCACGGGAATAACGGTAAATCATTTGTTGTTCTTCACCTTCTGCGGTAAATGTATTTACCAAATCAGGCGCTAAATATCCTGTTAAACAAAATCCGCCAACAATAGCAAAAGCTAAAATCAGTACTTTCTTTAATTCTAATTCCTTTTTAAAAACTTTTACTTTATCGTTAAGCGATTTAAATTTCATTAATTCATTTAAAGTTAAGATGGCGAATAACGGTAAACATAATTCTGCAATTACCATCGTCATAGATACCGCCCTGAATTTATTATAACCCGGAACATGATCTAAGAAGAATGATGTTAATCCCATGAAATTATGTCCCCACGATAAAGCCATTCCTAAAACTGTGATTAATAGTAATGGCCATTTCAATTTGTGCTTGGTAATAAACAAACCTAAAACCACAAAAAACATAATGATAGCACCAATATAAACCGGTCCGGCTGTTATGTACTGATCGCCAAAATAAGAACCATTCCCTCCTACTGCTTGTTTAAATTCAGGATCTACTTTTTTTAGTGCATTAGGATCTGATTCTGCAATAGAAATACTTGAAGAACCTCCTTTATAATCTGGAATTAAAAAAGTAAAACTTTCGCTTATACCATGACTGTATTGCGTAACGTAATCTTTATCTAATCCACTTGTTGCAACTGCTGCGTTACTTTTTCCATCCGGACCAATAGTTAATTCAGTTTTTCCGCGTGTTGAATATTTACCGTACTCGTTGGTACACATTAAATTTCCTGCGTTTGGTAATACTGAAATAATTGCTGCAACTACAAAAAATGCAAAGGCTTTAAAAAATGTTGGTAAGGTTTTTTCTTTAAAAGCGTAATACCCATAACCTAAAATAACAGCGCCAATAATCATAAAACCATAATAAGAAATCTGAACGTGATTAGCATTCAATTCCATGGCCATAAATAAAACTGTAAGCGAAAATCCTGACCAAAAACGACCTTTGAATAATAAAACTACACCACCAATAAGCGGAGGTAAATATGCTAATGCATTTAGTTTAGAATTATGTCCGGCGCCTAAGGCAACAATAAAATAAGTTGATAAGCCATAAGCAATACCTCCAATTAAAGCTAACCAAGGTTCTACTTCGAGACATAACAATAAAATAAAAAATCCAACGAAGCATAAGAAAATGTAACCAGACGGATGCGGTAAAAATAATTTGAACGCTTGATCTAAAGTTCCTAACCAATTTCCGGGATATAAGGTTGATACCTGATATGCCGGCATACCGCCGAACATAGAGTTAGTCCATAATGGTTCACTTTTTTCTGTTGCTCTAAAATCAGCAATCTCTTTACTCATGCCTCTGGCTTGCATGATATCATGCTGAGAAATTTCTTTGCCTGACAATAAAGGCTTAAAATAAATTAGGGTTAAAACAGCAAATAAAACAACAGCCGTAATATGTGGGAGGAATTTTTTAAAGGAGAATTGCATAGTAAAAGATAATGAACAAATATATTAAAATTAAAAGGCAGAACCTGTTCGATTCTGCCTCTTTTACTCTAAATTTTATTAAAAACTTATTACTTTTTCGATCCAAAAACCTTCTTCAGGAGGTCGGTAACCCTTGCCATAGGGTCTTTTCGTATTTTAGCCTCTTCATCAGCAATTAACACAAATAAACCGTTAGCAGCTTTTTTAGTTACATAATCATTCAAATCAGGGTTTTGCTTTTTAACGCCGGGTAATTTATTGTATTTAGTAACTAATGGATTCCAATAGCTCGTAACTTTTACTTTCGTGATCGCCTCTTTTACTATAGGCAAAAACTGGTCGTATAAAGGACTGTATGATGTTTTACGCAGGAAGTTTGTAGCAGCAGTATCAGCACCATTTAAAATAGCGAAACCATCGCTTACACTCATCTTTGTAATAGCATCTAAGAAAACATTTCCTGCTTTTTTAGCGGCTTCTTCAGCAGCGCGGTTTAAACTAGTTTCAAACTCGGTAACTTTCTTCTGCATACCAAGCTTTATCAATTTTTCTCGCATATCTTTTGCTTCCTCAGGCCATGGAATAAACAATCTTGTGTTTTTCAAATAACCATCTGTTTTACTTGCGGTGGCACTCGAGCTATTGGTTCCAATACTTAAAGCTTCGCGCAAAGCTTTAATAACTTCTTCGTTACTTAATGCCGGAGCCGTTGTTCCGCCAACTGCCGCACTTACAGCTTGAGTGGCCTGTTGCACAGCTGTTGTTGCAGCACCCGTTGCAGCATTTTTTGTTTGATTCCACACATCTTTTAAGACTTGGGAATTTAATGTTGATATAGAAATCAACATACCTGTTACTATTAATATTTTTCTCATTTTAATTTTTAATATACATTTACAATGATACAAAAATAAGGCCAAGATTTTATGCGCGCTGAAATATTAACCATTGGAGATGAAATATTAATTGGACAAATTACCAATACTAACTCGGTTTGGATTGCCCAAAAATTGAATTTAATGGGTATAAAAGTGGTGCACATGGCCTCTGTTAGTGATGAGAAAGAGGCTATTCTTAAAGCATTTAGCGATGCTCAACAGCGTGCCGACTTCGTTTTTATCACAGGCGGTTTAGGTCCCACTAAAGATGATATTACAAAGAAATTATTTGCTCAATATTTTAACACAATTTTAGAATTAGATGAAAATGTTTTGGCCCATGTAAAATCGTTTTTTGATAAACGTGGTCGTGAAATGAACGAATCGAACCGACAACAAGCTTTAATTCCAAAAGGGTGTACAGTTATTCATAACCAAAGTGGTACTGCTCCTGGCATGTGGTTTAAAAAAGAAAACACAGTTTTTATTTCTATGCCAGGTGTGCCTTACGAGATGAAGGATATGATGACTAATATTATTCTTCCAAAAATAAAAACAGAATATAAATTACAACACATCTATCACAAAACAGTTTTAACACAAGGTTTAGGCGAGAGTTTTTTAGCAGAGAAAATTGAGAAATGGGAAGATAATTTAGCTGCTAAAAATATTAAGCTCGCCTATTTACCTCAGCCCGGAATGGTACGTTTACGTTTATCTACTTCAGGAGATAATTTTGAAGAAATAAAAAAGACAGTAGAAAAAGAAATTGGTATACTTAAAATTTTAATAAAGGAATATATTTTTGGTTATGAGGAATACGGCGAAGAAACACCTTCACTAGAAAAAATAGTGAGTGAATTACTAAGAGAACGTAAAAAGAAAATTGCGTTAGCTGAAAGTTGCACAGGCGGATATATTTCTTCTCTGTTTACAAACATTGCAGGTAGCTCAGATATTTTTAATGGTGCCGTTGTCCCCTATCACAATAATATTAAACACGAATTATTACAGGTAGATAATTCTGTTTTCGAACAACACGGAGCTGTAAGTAAAGAGTGTGTTTTACAAATGGCCGAACACGCTAAACTAAAATTTCACTCCGATTATTCTATTGCAACTTCTGGAATTGCCGGTCCAGCAGGTGGAACTCCTGATAAACCGGTTGGTACAGTTTGGATTGCGGTTTCTAGTCCGGAAAAGACTTTAGCCATGAAATTTATTTTTGGTGACGACAGACAACGCAACATTAAAATGACTGCTGCTACGGCCTTAAATATGCTTAGGAAGTTAATCCTCAAAGAGGATTGACAATGTCGTGCTGAACTTGGTTCAGCATCTAAAAGATTCCGAACCAAGTTCGGAATGACCCATACGTTTAATCCTTTTTTGTCACTAACGCGTAATTCCCTTCAATCTTAAAGTTCCAGGTTTTATCGTAAATTTTTGGAAGGTATCTTTT
>JAGNIU010000042.1 GCA_018000995.1 Bacteroidia bacterium | reverse complement strand
ACAAATTGTGACTGTACATTTTGAAGTTATCACTTATTTGAAGTGCTAATTCGCGTGTAGGTGCTAAAACAAGGGCTTTTATAGTGCGACGTGCTGTAGGATCTTTTTTTGTTTCTAATAATTGTAAAATAGGTAGAGCAAATGCTGCAGTTTTACCGGTACCGGTTTGAGCGCATCCAAAAATATCTTTTCCTTCTAATAAATGTGGAATGGATTGTTCCTGAATTGGTGTGGGCACAGAATATCCCATTTTATCTAGAGCCGTAATTAAAGGCTTGATAAGTTTTAAGTTCGAAAAGGTCATTAAAATGTTTACTAATATTAATTTGGGCTTTAGCACACATTGTACGGCCCTGTTCCTAAAAGAAAAGTGTAAAATTTACTGAATTGTAATTAGGGGTTACAAATTAGATTGAGATACAATCTTCTAATGAAGGATACAAATATACAACCAAATATTGGAAACACCTAATAATGTGTTATTTAACTAACAATCAGGCTTTTTGGGATAAATTAAAGGCTGCTTAATTAACGCTAAACGGGCTTTTCAACAAATTCGAAAGGATGTTGAAGGCTTTTTTCGAGGATTTTACCTTGATCGAGCATATCTAAATCGTTATTATCGTACTTCCAGATTACTTTAAATAACTTTTTATCCTTTAAAATGCCATGCAATGTTTGAAGTAAGGTTAAAATAATGCGGACACTTACTGAATTTATATAATCTAGATCTAAGGTTAATGTGATTTTTGTTGGACCAAACTCTTTAAATTCTTCAATCCAATCAAAAAGGGGTTTGTAAAAATTTTTACCGTCTTCGGGACGTGAATTACCACTAATCCTTAGTTCTCCGTTAGCTTTAAACACTATTTCGGGGGTCTTTTTTTCGGCTGATATTACAAAATTCTTCATTATACTTTCTTCAAATTGAGACCATCTAAATTTTAGATTTACTCATCCAATTCAATTTGCTTATAAAAATGCGATTTTTTTCGGAAACGGCAAAAGAAATTAAATACGAACGCCCATTAAACAGATATCATCAACTTGTTCTAAATCACCCTTCCAGGCATTTATGGTTTCTTGTAATACGCTTTTTTGCTCAGACATAGGTTTGTCACCAACATTAATTAGTAATTCCTTTAGTTGCTTATACTTAAATTTCTTTCCATTAGGTCCGCCAAACTGATCAGCAATTCCATCAGTAAAGGCATACACCATATCCCCTTTCTGCAAATTAATTGAATGTTGTTTAAATGGGATACTATCTTTTTGATGTTTTCCAACCGGCATTTTATCCGGAACCAGTTCAATTATCTCTTTCTTTCTCACAATCCAAATTGGATTATTAGCGGCGGCATATATTAATACATTGTTCTTAAAATCAAAGCACATTAAACAACAATCCATACCATCTTGCCCGCCTTCCGAACTTCCATCTTGTGATAGATGATTAATTACCTTCGACCTTGTATACGTTAAGATATCTGAAGGAGACGTTAACCTCAGCGAAACAACTGCTTCATTTAAACATGAAATATTTAACATGCTCATAATAGCTCCCGGCACACCATGACCCGTACTATCTGCAATAACTAATGCAAATTGTCCGTTATTCAATTCTGTCCCCCAATAAAAATCACCACTCACAATATCTTTGGGCTGAAAGAAAATAAAATGGTCTGGAAATTTCTTCTTAAGCACATCTTCTTTCACTAATAATGAGTATTGAATTCGTTTTGAATAAGAAATACTGTCAATCATTTCTTTATTCTTTTCCTCTAATCTGTTTTTTTGAAGTTGTAATAATTTTTCTGCCTTATCTAATTGCTTAACCATTTGATTAAACGATGAGGCTAAATCTCCAATCTCGTCGCGCGATTTTACAATTACATTTTGTTGCAAATCACCTTCCCCAACTTTTAAGTGAGCGGCACGGAGTTTTAAAATTGGTTTAGAAATATTTCTTGCCAAAACATAACCAATAATAATACTCAATAATGAAACCAGAAAACTACCAATAAAAGATGTGATTTTAACGCGTTGAATGTTTTCCTGAATAGTTTTGGTTGAGAAACCCACCATTACTTTACCATTTAGCACTTCTGATTTTATTTCGGATTCTTTAACAATTATGTCTTCTGATGATTGAATATCTAGATTGAGTTTGTAGTTCTCCGGATACGTGCTAAAGGCAGTCTTTTTAAGTTCCGGATTTTTCCCTGGAGCCGCTTCTAATGTATCAATTTGTACAAGCGCAATAAATGTTAAGCGTTCATCAGACTTTGCATATTGCATGGCCATTTCAACGCCACTGAAGTTTTGCTCGATAAGGGCTACGTTAACACCTAGAGCAACTGTTGAAGCAATATTTTTTACTTCCTTATTATAACTTTCAACTAATAAATCCTTTTGTTTGCTTGGGAAATAAATAAAAATGAATGGCGCAAAAACCAAAATAATACCAATTACAACGGCTATTATTTTATTACGTACGGTAACTAATTTAAGTGGGCGCTTGGACTTATATTGACTTTTTTCCATCTACACTCATTATTGTTCCGGAAGCATTTTTGAAACTTGTTACACCAATGGCGCCTTCATTATTTTTGATGTATTTAAGTAAATCTTCTTCCGAATCGAAAAACTGTGGTGAGCTCATTTTACCTTGAAAAACTTGTGCTAAAAAATACTTATTCAATTCTTTTGCTGTCATACCAAAAATACGCTTAGCCATATCATCACCAATTCCTGTTGATGTTTTCATAAAAGCAAGAGTGATTTTAGTGCCATCTTTCCAACGTTGTTGTTCGCCTTTCAAGATTACTTTTAGTTTCGACAATCCTATTTCGTTTGGTGCACCTTTAGAATTAACAATCACTGCTAATCCGCCATCAATTTGTGATGCTGTAATTTCTTTTTCTGCTGGAGAAAATGAAGACAGGATTAGCATTAAACTAAGTACAAGAGTTGATATGTAAGCAAATACTCTCATCTAAAAACCTACAGCTATTTGTAAAAAAATATTATTGCTAAAAATAGGATTAGTAGTTCCTGATTTTTTATACTGATATTCTAACTTTACTGAAGTAAGGTAATTCATTTCATATCTTAATCCTGCGCTAAACATTTCTGTATTTACAGATGTAAAATACATTTCACCTTTTTCATAATCTACATTATCATATCGCACGTAAGGAATAAGAATATCTTTTATCCTAAAGCCTAAATATGCGTAAGCTGCATAAGTTGTTTTTACACCAATTGAATCGGTTAAATTCTGACATGAAGTAGCCTCTGCCAAAAATTCAATTTTCTTTTTAAAATAAGCAATCGAACCGGAATAAAGATTTTGACGAACGTTATGTGCCCGGGTAACTCCACCACCATGATTATGAACCACGCCATCAATTTTATCTGTATAATAAGAACCACCAATACGTAAACCATCAAGTGGTTTAAAGTGAGCTGCAAAAATATAACACTTCTCTACATTGTTATCCGACAAATCAGTTGAACCCAAACCATTACCAACCATGAATGTATAACCGAACTTTAAGTTTCCAAGATCATGACCTGATAAACCAAAACCGGTTGTGTGTAAAGGAATAATATTCTGATTGAAAAGCTCCGGTCTACCAACCGTTGGGAAGAATAATCTGCCATGATGATAACTATCATTCCAGTAATTTAAAGCTGTATGAACTTTACCGGCAAAGAAATTATGATTTCCTTTATAATTATATTTGAAAATAGCTCTCTCTAAACTGATATCAAATTTGGTTGGCGAAGTTGGACTGTATTTAAAAACAGATTCACCAAGAAAAGAAATTTTATCTGTAAGATCTGATGTAATGAATAAATCCTGCTCGCCAAACTGAAAATTTAATTTCTCATTATCGATATCGTAACTGCTACCCATATCAATAAACCCACGAATGGTGGTTTTATCCTTGATTTGAGCATTAAGTTTAATGCTACAACCAATTAAAAGTGCAACAGAAAGTACAATTATCCTCATGTATACTTGGTTAAACTTTATCACAAAATGACTTTAATCATTTTAAGACATTCAAATATAAAAAAATATATGATATTTAAATGGTTTTAAGAGAACTCCATTGCATCTTAAAGTATTTAATTACCAATACGTTAAGAAGGTAACCTTATATTCTAATACCTATGAGAGTAACATCATCTACTTGCTCTAAATTACCACGCCAATTCTGAAAAGCATCGGATAGCTTTTGCTTTTGAGATTCTAAAGGTTCGCCTGAAACAGATACTAACAACTCTTTTAATTGTTTAGACATAAATTTCTTTCCCTTCTTTCCACCAAATTGGTCGGCGAAACCATCTGTAAACAAATAAATAATATCTCCTTTACTTACATCCACCGTTTGCAAATTAAATGTGAGAGTTGTTTCATTGTATCCAACCGGCATTTTATCGTAAGGTAATTCAACAACTGAATTATTTGTAATAAGGATTGGGTTATTGTGAGCAGCCGCGTATTTTATTTGATGACTACCCTCTTCAATACAAATTAAAACACCGTCAAAACCATCACGCTGCCCTTCTTTACTCACGCTTTCCATTAATCGTTGACGGGCATGGTTAAGTATTTTTTCAGGACTTAATATTCCACGTTCACTAATAGCTTCATTTAAGAATGAAATACTAAGTAAACTCATGAACGCGCCCGGCACACCATGTCCGGTACAATCGCAAACTGCTAAGTAAAATTTATTTTCTTTTTTTGTAGCCCAATAAAAATCACCGCTAATAATATCTTTCGGATTAAAATAAACAAAGTGCTGAGGCAAATTATTCTTTAAAAATTCATTATTCGCTAAAAGGGTATATTGAATTCGTTTTGCATAATTTATACTATCTGTTAATCCCTTATTTTTTTCTTCAACTATTGATCGTTGTAATTCAATCTCATCGCGCTGCGCAATAATTTCTTCTTTTTGAATTGATAGTTGAGAATTTATTTTTTGTTTCACTTTAAAGCTTCGGAAGGCATAAACTGCAAATACAATTACTAAAATCAGAAAACCTGAACCAAAATAAATAATTAGTTTTTGCTTTTTTGCCTCTTCCTTTAAAATAATTTGCTTTCTCTCATTTTCTATACGGGTATTCATTGCCTTTTTATCGAAATGATATTTAATATCGGTTTCCATAGCCTTTCGTTTATTCTCATCGTTATAAATACTATCATTATACCGAGCGTATAATCTCAAATTTACCAATGAAAGTTTATGATTTCCTAATCCCTCATAAATTGTACTTAACGAAAAATAAGCACTTTTAATATCATCTAAAGAACCTATTTGAGTAGATACTTGCAGACTTTTTTGAGAATATTTTAAAGCCTCTTTAAAGTTTTTTTCACCAACATAAGTTTCTGCAATATTGTTGGAAAGCATTCCTACCGATTGAAGATCTTCCAATTTTTCAAAATAAGCTAATGCTTTAAAATAATACTCGCGTGTTTTTAAATAATCCTTTTGATAGAAATAAATATTTCCAATATTAGCTAAAGTACCGGCGCATCCTACTTCATCACCAAGTTTAGTTTTTATATCGAGGGCTTTATTATAACACTCAATTACTTTTGGATAATTCTTTTTGAAGTAGTAAACATTACCAATACTGTTATAGGATGCTGCTACTCCGTCTAAATTCCCAATTTCTTCTTCAATTTTAAGTGATTTAAAATGATAACGTAACGCTTTATTATAATCCCTTTCATTCTCATAAATAATCCCAATGTTGCCCATTGCTGAAGCCATACCCGGTTTAATATTGTAACGTTCGGCTTCTTCCAGACTTTTAAAAAAGTACTCCAATGCTTCCGGAAAAGCGCTTTTAGCCATACTTATTTTCCCTAAATTATTAAGTGAAGCGGCGATACCATAATGATAATTAAGTTTTGAAGAAAGGTTGTAAGCCTCTTGAAAATACGGCAAGGCAGCATCAAGATCACCCGTATTAGCAAGTGTTTTAGCTAATTTATTTAGTGTTGCTACTTTTAAGGTATCTTCTTTAGCATTTAATAAGACTTGCTTTAAGGAATCGGTTTTTTGCGATTGCGCTCGTATACCAAAGCACAAACTTAGGAATGTGATAAAGATTAAAAGTCTTGTTGCAAACCAACTCATTACGCCACAATATAAGAATTTTTAGCAAACAGGTATAACCTTTATAAATAGAAAAGAGACCCTATTTCATTACACGCTCAACGTATTCTCCTGTTTCAGTATCAATTCTAAGGAGGTCGCCGGTATTAACAAACATAGGTACCGAAATTTTAATACCGCCTTCTACTTCTGCTGGTTTAACTAATTTACCTTTATTACCCTCTTCGGTATAAGTTACTTTTAATTCAACATGTTTTGGAAGTTCACCGTTAAGAGGTTTATCGTTTTCATCAAAACGTATTTTAAGAATCATTCCTTCCTGAAGAAATTGAATTTGATCGGCAAATATAATTTTTGGGATATGAACTTGCTCAAACGTTTCCTGATTCATACAAACTAAAAATTCATTTTCAGGATAAATAAATTGCAATTCATGTTCATCAACGCGCACCAAATCAATTTTCTCTCCCGAACGAAAACGAATTTCACTTTGTTTTCCTGTTTCAACATTACGGCATTTACATGAATAAATTGTATTTCCTTTACCAGGAGTGATATGGTCGTATTCGATTACTTTTAATAAAACATTTTCGTGTCTGATAAAACAGTTTTTCGAAAGATCTGAAGTAGTTGCCATTAGTTGATTTTTTAGGAATGAAAGGTAAGGAGTTGTTATGAGAGTAACAAAAATATTGCTTCAAAGTATTTGTATTATAAATTAATTTCGTTTCTTTGGTATACAAGCCTTTAATTAAATCATGAAGGGTTTACTTTGTATGAGAAGCAATATTATCAACTATCTTATTCTGGGCCTTTTATTTTTTTGCTGTTTAAGCAAGGCTCAAGACCAAAACATAAAACTTAAAAGCAGAGTTGAATTAAGAAATTGGGACCTCACTTATAAAGCCATAAAAAGGGAAACTTTTTTAAGTGGAGCTTCCGTTAAATTGTACAAAGCAAATGCAGTTGTTGCGGAAGTAGTTAGTGACGCTGAAGGAAATTTTGAAATAAACATTCCGTCGAGTGGAGAATACACTTTGTTAGTTGAATATCCCGGTCGCGCTCCAAAAAAGTTTGCGGTAAATACAAAAACTTCTTCTTCAGCAAATCACAAACCTTCGCTTGATATAGTTGGTATTATTATGTCGAAACCAAAAAAAGGAATGGAGTATATCGGACTTAACCAACCTTCGGTAACCACAGCAACCAAAAACGAACATTTGAGAACAAATATTTACGATGCAGATTATAAGCTGATTCAAAAATTTTGTACTGCAAACAAATTAGGAGATATGGCAATGGAAAATAAAAACTATTCCTTAGCTAAAATATTTTACTTAATGGCTGCAGATATGATTGGTGACGAAGAATACCCGAAAATACAATTAAAAAAAGCAGAGGAAGGAATTAAAATTGAAAGAGCTTCAAGGGTAAAACAAAAATCAAAACATAATAAAGTTAAGAGCGCTATTACAAATCAAAAAACTACATCAGGAGTAAACAAAAACACCAGTACTAAAAGCTCTGTTGAAACCGGGAAGTCGACACGTAAAACACGAAAAGTATTAGGTAAGTAAAATTATCACTTCTTCAACCTACTTATACTTTTTTCAATGTATTTTTTAGTCGGTAATTGAGATTGTTGAATTCGTTTTGCGTATTTTATACTATCGATAATTTCTTTTTGTTTTTCTTCAATCACCAATTTCTGTTCTTCGGTTTCCTTACTTTTAATCTCGATAATTTTCTTTTGCTTATTTGAAGTTCTCAGAGATTTCAGAACAAATCCGGCAAATACAATAACTAAAATCAGTCCTATAGCTACCGACCATAAAATAATATTTTGCTTTCTTCTTTTCTCCTCGGCAATTGCTTTCTGGTTTTCTATTTCCTTTCTATGTTCTGTTTCAGCTAAGAGTTTCTTTTTCTCGTAATCATGCTCAAATTCCGATTGCATTAATTTTTTTGAATTTTCTTTAGAGAAAATAGTATCGCGCAGCGCTATAGTCTTTTTGTAGAAGGCAAGAGCAAGTGCCGGGCGATTTGTATTTTCATATAGCATGCTCATGCTCGAATACTGAAACAGTTTTAAATCCTCCACATCAATTTCCCCTGCAATAACTTCCGATTTTTTAAAGTATTGTTCTGCCTCTGAATACTTTTTTGCCTCCATCTTCAAATTTCCAATATTAAGCAAAGCTCTGGCTTCAGTTAATCTATCCCCCAATTCAATTGCATTTACTAAAGTCTTTTCGAAATATTCAATTGCCTTTTCTTTGTCTGCTGTTGCCTGATAGATGAGACCAATATTATTCATGGTTATTGTCTGCATTTGTTTATCCTCAACCTCCTCCGACACTTTCATTCCTTTTAAACAGTAATCTAAAGCCTTCGCATATTCCTTTTTATCAAGATAAGCTAAACCGATATTTCCTAATGTTCTTCCAACCAAAAACCGATCATTAATCTGCTCTGAGAATTTTAAAGATTTGAAATAATATTCGATCGCTTTACTATAATCCTGCATTCCCGAATAAACCAAACCAATATTATTTAATGTCCGCCCCGTAGTTCTTTTATCTCCTGTTCGTTCCGTGATTTTTAAACTCTTAAAATAATATTCCAGTGCTTTAGGAAAATAAGACTGTTCAGAATAAACCAAGCCTATGTTTTTTAGAAATACCCCTAATCCTACTGTATCACCAATGCTTTCACAGAACTTCAAGCCTTTGAAATCAAATTCAAGCGCTTTGTCGTAATTAGTTAGTCGCATATAATCGCGACCAATATTCATACATAAATCGCCTATTAACTTATTGTATTTGCTTTTTTCACAAACGTCCAAAGCCTGCAAATTATAATTGAGTTCAGTTTTATAATCATACTCGTCGGCATAAAACTGACCAATACGAAACAAAACCATAGCACGAACCGTATCGTGCTTCGCATTTTTAAGAGCAAGGTTTAAAGAGTCGAGTTTTTTGCTTTGAGCAAAAAAGCAAAGAGGAAATAATAAGAAAATTAACAGAGACTTTTTCATTCTATCTACTCAACCATTTTCTTGCATTTACAAAAGCTTCCAGCCATGGTGATACTTTATCATCCATTCTGCCTTCGGTGTAATTAGCCCAGTTCCAAGGGAAAGTTGAGCGCTCAATGTGTGGCATCATTACTAAATGTCTGCCTGTTTTATCGCACATCATTGCTGTATTAAAGTCAGAGCCATTTGGATTAGCAGGATAACTTTCGTATCCATATTTTCCAACAATATTATATTGATCTTCCGCCTTAGGTAATTTGAATTTTCCTTCACCATGCGAAATCCAAACACCTAATGTTGCGCCTTCTAAACTTGAAAGCATTACAGAATTATTCTTTTGAATTTTTACTGATGTAAATCCACTCTCATGTTTTTGAGATGTGTTATGATGCATTTTTCCATGCACTTCATGTTCAGGGTTTATTAATTCTAATTCCATAAACAATTGACAACCGTTACAAATTCCAACTGACAAAGTATCTTCACGTTTAAAGAATTTCTTTAGTGCTGTATTTGCTTTTTCATTATACATAAACGCACCCGCCCACCCTTTCGCTGAACCTAGTACATCTGAATTAGAAAATCCGCCAACTGCTCCAATGAACTGAATATCTTCTAATGTTTCTCTTCCAGAAATAAGATCGGTCATGTGAACATCCTTCACATCAAAGCCTGCTAAATACATCGCATTCGCCATTTCTCGCTCAGAATTACTTCCCTTCTCACGGATGATGGCTGCTTTCGGACGCTTTAAGTTCTTATCAATCACAGGTAATTTCCCGTCAAATTGTTTTGGGAAAGAAAATTTTAACGGCTGATTTTTGTAATTAGTATAACGTTCTTTTGCCATTCCGTTTTTAGAATGTCTTGAATCTAAAAGGAAAGACGTTTTATACCATGTATCACGAGTTTCAGTAATATTAAAAGTAAATGAATCAGAATTATTTTTGATAATCACTTCATTTCCGTCTACAACTTTACCAATCTTAAATAGTTCAATTTTATTTTGAGCAAAAACACTTTCTACTGAAGCATCCGCTTGAAATACGATAGAGATGTTCTCATTAAATAAAGCCTTAACACTGTCCTTCTCATTCAATGCAGTTAAATCATAATGCGCAGCTAAATTCACATCAGCAAAACACATTTCCAATAAAGTGGTGATTAATCCGCCGCTTCCAACATCATGACCAGCTTTTATTTTTCCTTCTTTAATTAATGTTTGGATAGTTTCAAAAGCAGTTTTAAAATAAGCTGCATTTTTAATAGTTGGCGTATCCACACCGATTGTATTTAGCACTTGCGCGAAGGATGATCCACCCAATTTAAAAGTATCTTGAGATAAATTGATGTAGTAAATATTTCCGCCATTACGTTTTAAAACCGGCTCAACAACTTTTGTTATATCCGAACAATTTCCGGCTGCAGAAATGATTACTGTTCCCGGTGCAATGACTTCATCATTCGGGTATTTTTGTTTCATAGATAAAGAATCTTTTCCTGTAGGAATATTGATTCCTAATTCAAGAGCAAAATCCGAACAACCTTTTACTGCTTCGTATAAACGCGCATCTTCACCTTCATTCTTACAAGGCCACATCCAATTAGCAGATAAGGAAACTGATTTCATTCCGTCTTTTAATGGCGCCCACATAATGTTTGATAATGCTTCTCCAATAGAATTTCGCGAACCTGCAACAGGATCAATTAAAGCAGAAACCGGTGAGTGCCCAATGGAAGTGGCAATTCCTTCTTTCCCTTTAAAATCAAGTGCCATCACACCAACATTATTCAATGGTAATTGTAATGGACCGGCACATTGCTGTTTAGCAACTCGTCCACCCACACAACGGTCAACTTTATTAGTTAACCAATCTTTACAAGCAACTGCTTCTAGTTGTAATACTTGATTTAAATAACTTGGTACTTGAGAAACAGTATAAACTAAATCAGAATAATTTCTTACAACAGTTTTATCTGTCATGATCGTTTTTGGAGAACTTCCGAAGAAATCTTCCAAAGCATAATCCATCGGTTTTAATCCGGTTGTTTTTGAGGCGAATGTAAAACGGTGATCGTTTGTTACATCTCCAACGTTGTACATTGGTGAACGCTCGCGATCTGCAATGCGTTTTAAAGTATCAATATCTTTTTCACCAATAACTAATCCCATTCTCTCTTGCGACTCGTTACCAATAATTTCTTTTGCTGAAAGTGTTGGATCGCCAACAGGTAATTTATCTAAATCAATTAATCCTCCGGTTGCTTCAACTAATTCTGATAAACAATTTAAATGTCCACCTGCACCATGATCGTGAATAGAAACAATTGGATTATGATCACTCTCCACTAATCCACGAATAGCATTAGCAGCGCGCTTTTGCATTTCGGGATTCGAACGTTGAATAGCATTTAATTCGATACCTGAACCAAATGCACCTGTATCTGCTGATGATACGGCAGCACCACCCATTCCAATTCTATAATTTTCTCCACCGAGAATTACAATTTTATCGCCTGCTTGTGGTTTTAGTTTTAACGCTTGATTTAATTTGCCATAACCAATTCCACCCGCAAGCATAATCACTTTATCAAAACCTAATTTGCGTTTTTTACCTGATGATTCAGTTTGCTCATGTTCAAAGGTTAGCACAGAACCTGTAATTAAAGGTTGCCCGAATTTATTTCCAAAATCAGATGCACCATTAGAGGCTTTTATCAAAATATCCATTGGTGTTTGATATAACCACTTCCGTTCTGCCATTCCCTTTTCCCAATCTCTGCCTTCTTCTAATCGCGAATAAGCTGTCATGTAAACTGCTGTTCCTGCTAACGGTAATGAGCCTTGTCCGCCTGCTAATCGATCGCGAATCTCTCCACCTGAGCCTGTTGCTGCACCATTAAATGGTTCAACGGTTGTAGGAAAATTATGTGTTTCTGCTTTTAATGAAATAACTGAATCAAATTCTTTCTCAGCATAAAAATCGGGTTTATCTGCTGTGAGCGGTGCGAACTGTGTTACTTTCGGACCTTTTACAAAAGCCACATTATCTTTATAAGCAGAAACAATTTCGTTCGGATTTGTTTCTGAAGTTTTCTTAATAAGTTTAAATAATGAGGTTGGCTTTTCCTGACCATCAATCACAAATGTGCCATTGAATATTTTATGGCGGCAATGTTCAGAGTTCGCTTGTGAAAAAGCGAAGATTTCTGAATCAGTCAATTTGCGTTTAAGTTTGGTAGATAAATTTTGTAAGTATTCTACTTCTTCAGCACTAAGAGCTAATCCTTCCGCTTTGTTGTAAGCATCAATATCAGAAATTTCTAAAATTGGTTCAGGCTTAATGTTAATGGTGAAAATATCCTGATTCAATTCATTATACTTTTGGGATAACATCGGATCAAAACCTGTGAAATCGGCGCTTACTTTTTCAAATTCTTCTATGCGGATAATGCCGCTGATACCCATGTTTTGAGTAATCTCTACTGCATTCGTGCTCCATGGCGTAACCATAGCAGCGCGTGGTCCGACAAACAGATCAGCTAAAACAGTTTTTTCAATTTTTGAGGCATTACCAAATAACCAATTTAGTTTTTCAATGTCAGCCGGATTAAGCTGTACCTGAGTTTGAACGGCATAAACGGTTTTGGCTTGGTTTTCGAAGAAGTGAATCATTTTAATAGTGTTTATTATAAAAATTCTAAGCCACAAAGGTAGCCGAATCATGTAAAAAAGCGCCAATATACAATCAACAATTATCCTTAGAAATCAACAGATTTTTTTGTTTTTCCAGGTAACAAACCAAAATGTCCTAATAAGCGCCTTTTATCTATCTTTGTTTGAGACGCAGTTGTAAAACTTTATTCTTACACTTACCAATTATAAAATCCATACCGTGAATCAAATTAAGTGTGTTACGAACTTTCAAGACCTTGTTTCAACGCCTTTTCATGGTGAAATTAATGCCATTTGCTGGTCGCGCAATCTTATTGGTGATTTTTCTGAGATTGTAAATAAAATTGAGCTTGCCGAAAATATAGCAGTACTTAATCAAGAGCATCTTTTGGAACTTCAATTAAGCGAACAGGGACAGTTGGCCCGCGAAATTATTTTAAATGACATGAAGCTATTGAAAGAGCATGGCGCATCTCCAACTCTTAATTTGATTAAGTACTACGAGAGAGATAATGCCTATCCGTTTTTTCCAACTGATGTTTATTCCTTTCATGTAGATCGCTCCCCTATTCCTACGGCAACTTTTTTGTGCACTTATTACGGTGAACCAAGTGAAATACTACCAAATTCGGAAGCCGAACAAAAAGTGCTTGTCCCCGAAATACGTGATGAACTCAAAAAACTGCATCATGGCACAGAAGAAGAATTTGAATTATTTTTAAGTGAACATTTTTTTGATTTGCATTATCAATCTAAACCTAAATCAAACCCTATCAATTTAGGTCAAGGTCACTTATGGCGATTAGCAGTTGATTATCCCGAAAGTCCTGCACTCCCTTGTGTACACCGCGCACCAAAGGAAAAACCTGGAGAGAAACGGCTATTGATGATTTGCTGATAAGGTAAAATAGACTCAAGCTAAATTATTATCTTTATCCCCGAGTTTTAGTTCAATTGAATTGAAAATTATTACTATCAAGCCCAACAAAAATTGTATCAACACTATTTTTTCACATAAAAAGATCGAAAATGGCGGAAAATGAAAAGGTAAGTTGGACTATTTGTTTGGAGTGTGAAGGACTAGGAAAAAAAAGCCGGAAATTTAAAAAGAAAGAACAACACCACCCAAATCCGGAATTAAATCGAAATAAAAAAACGAAAGAAGAAGACCAGGCTCTTGTCCGTCCAAATCTACATTTATACGAATGCACAAACTGCGCCGGTTCCGGACTCGTTCCTTCAGTCAACCATCCTCTAGCAGACAAAGAAAATTTTCCTCACATTGCTATTGTTGGAGGAGGTATTGGTGGGATAGCTTTAGCTGTAGCTTGCTTACATCGCGGTATTCCCTTCACACTTTATGAACGTGACTCAAGTTTTGATAAAAGATCACAGGGATACGGCCTCACTTTGCAACAAGCAAGTATTGCCATTAAGGGATTGGGGCTTTTCGATTTAAAGGAAGGTGTACATTCAACAAAACATGTAGTGCATACCAGCGAAGGAAAAATAATTGGTGAATGGGGTCATAGAACAAGAATAAATTTAGTACCCAAAAGATTGCCCAAGCGAACTAACATACACATAGCACGACAAACATTACGCTTAGCACTACTGGAGCAACTAGGTGGAAAAGATGAAGTCATGTGGGGACATCAGTTAATAGATTTTAAGGATAGTGAGCACAAAGGGATTGAATTAACTTTTCAAGTAAACGGAAAAATAAAAATCGCAAATGCGGATCTTGTTGTTGGTGCAGATGGTATTCGAAGTGTAGTTCGGAAGTTATTAATAGGTGAAGATAAAAGTCCTTTACGTTATCTTGGATGTATTGTGATATTGGGTATTTGTCCTTTAAGTGCGCTAAATGGTCTTGAAAATTCATTGTTAGATTCGGCTACAGTTTTTCAAACCTCCAATGGGAATGAACGCATTTACATAATGCCTTATTCGAAGGACACAGTGATGTGGCAATTAAGTTTCCCAATGCCGGAAAAAGAAGCTATGGCATTGAGTGCGCAAGGAGTGCAAGCTCTTAAGGAAGAAGCGTGTCGCAGAACACAATGGCATAAGCCCGTTCCTCAGATTGTATCAGCAACCGCTGAAGAATTAATTTCAGGCTATCCTGTTTATGACAGAGAATTACTTAAGCAGAAATTAATGGAGGAATTTGGAAATGCAACATTACTTGGAGATGCGGCGCATCCTATGAGTCCGTTTAAAGGACAAGGAGCCAATCAAGCCTTATTGGACGCCTTGTCGCTGGCACGTGAAATCACAAAAAGATGTAAACCATTATCAAAATGGAGAGAAGTTGGCATAAGGAAAACAGTATTAAAAGAATTTGAAACAGAAATGTTAGAGCGTAGTGCTATAAAAGTAAAAGATTCTGCAGAGGCAGTACGTCATCTTCATTCAGAATCTGTACTCTATGAACGCAATGGGCCAAGAGGAAAAGGTTTGAAGAAAAAAGATTTGTAAAAAAATTATGGGCATCTATTTAGTTCATTCAATCTCAATTCTTTTAATCAATGTTTAGTCTTTTGAATTTTATCAAGATCAAATCCTTTTTCTTTTAATCGGGAAATAATTTGCTTATAAATTTCTTCATCCATTTTAGATTCCCGCGCAAGAATCCAGAGATACTTTTTATTTGGGTGACTCACCACAGCATAACTATAATCATTTGTCAAATCAATTATCCAGTATTTACCTCTGAACGGCCAAAAGAACTGAACCTTTAATTTCGCATTGCCTGAATTTTTTTCAATAAAGGCTTTTCCTTTTATATAAGATTGCTTTCCTGTTAGACTATCTTTTTTGCATCTGTTTTCTACTATAACATAATCTTTATCTGTTAACGTATATTCTGCAGTAGTACAATGGCAACCTTTTTGAAACCGTTGAGGATACGATGCAATTTCGTACCATTTGCCGCTATATTTTTTTAAATCTACATTGGGAACAGTTTCTAATGTTTGTGATTTCATAATTATGGGGATGGTTAAAATGAGAAAGAAAAATTTATAATTCATTTTCAATTTTTGTTAAATTAATACTCGTCGTCCACAAATCAGTGATTTTACTTTTATCAAATGATTCTTTAGAAGGTTCAATTTCTTTATCTCTGTCGTAATATTTTCCGGTTATTCCCGCAAATTTTTCGGAGGTAATTAAATTTGCCAAAAGTTTACCCGATTTTTGAGGTGTGCTCGTTGCATTTTTAGCAAAAAGAGGAAGAATATATTTTAGAAATAATTTTCGGAATAATTTTTTATTTAAACCACCTAGTCCTGTATCAGGCATTAAGCCCGGATTGTATGCGTTTATGCTCACTCCTTTATTAATAAATCGTTCACTAAATTTATGTGTATACATCAGCATACAAAGTTTAGAAGTAGAATACCTCACACTACCCGAGCCTTTCAGCTTTGCCTTTTCTTTATTAGGATTAGCTAAATCTTTTGCCGTTGTATAGTTGGGTAAAAATGATTTCATAGGACCATCATTCCGGTGAAGTTCGCTACTTACCATCATAATTCGCGCAGGTGGATTTAAATATTGAAATAATAAATGAATTAATAGAAAATGACTTAAACAATTTACTTGAAAAGTAGTTTCAATACCATCCTTAGTAAAAGTTAGTATATCCTCATCTGAAATACCTGCATTACAAACAATTCCTTTTAGCGGAGGATATTTATTTTGAATAAACAGTTTAACAAATTCTTTAACGGAAGAAAATGAAGAAAGATCAAGATGTAGATAAGTGATATTTGTATTGCCAGTTTCAGAAATCATACGTGCAACAGCTTCTCGTCCTTTCTTCTCATCACGGCAAGCTAAAACAACATGCCAAGTCTTACTTTCTAAAGCGATGTTTTTGGCACAATAATATCCCAAGCCAGTGTTAGCACCTGTTACTATTACGCTTTTCTCAGAAGGGTTCATTATCATATTAACCAAATTACACAAGGTAAGCTGTTAGTACGGTAAAACCTATGACTTTTAATTTGTAAGAAATGACAATCATCATCAACCTTTTAAATAAAAAATCCCCAATCAAAGATTGAGGATTTTAAATTGAGTTAATGTGGACCCGCAGGGAGTCGAACCCTGGTCCAAATAAGGAATTGCTAAGCTTTCTACACGTTTAGAACTTATTTAATTTTCGATTCAAGCCAGGCATAAATTCAAACCAAACTCAAACTTAGATGCTA
>JAGNIU010000072.1 GCA_018000995.1 Bacteroidia bacterium | reverse complement strand
AGTTAGGAAATGTGGAACAATTGCCAACGAAAGAAGAAATTGAAACATATAAGAGCACACAAAAGCGTTTCGCTAATAATGATGAGCTGCACAAATTTGCAAAAACATTATTAGAAGGCGGAAAAGTAAAAGAAGCTTGGCTTGCTTTATTAGCCAATTAAAAAAGTAAAATAATAACAAAAAATAAATATCATGGAAGTAACAGGAACACTAAAAGCAAAATTCGATACTCAAAAGGTGAGTGATCGTTTTCAAAAACGTGAATTTGTATTAACTACAGAAGCAAGCACGCCGTACCCACAGCATGTAAGTTTTCAATTAACACAAGACAAAGTAAATTTATTAGACCAATATAATGTTGGTGACGAAATGAAAGTTCAATTCAACTTACGTGGCCGCGAATGGAATGGTCCACAAGGCATAAAATATTTCAACACGCTTGAAGCTTGGAGAATTGAAAAAGGAGCTGGTGGAGGATTATCAACTCCGGCGCAAAATACGCAATCAAACAACGTAGAAAATACAACATCGCCTGTGTTTACATCAAACACAAATGATAACGACGATCTACCATTCTAAATTACGAAGTACGAGCGACGAAGTTAGAATGTTTTGACTTCGTCACTCGTCATTCGTACTTCGTCAATCTTTCATCATGGCTAACTCAAAAATTTTACTCATTTACACCGGCGGTACCATTGGTATGATGCAGGATGTAAAAACCGGTTCCTTAAAGCCATTCGATTTTAAATCATTAACCAATCAGGTTCCGGAACTCAAAAAATTTGATGTTGAATTATCTTCTATCTCTTTCGAGAAACCGATTGATTCATCCAATATGCACAAAGATGTTTGGGTGAAACTCGCCAACATCATTAAAGAAAAATACAACAAGTTTGATGGTTTCGTTATTCTTCACGGCTCCGATACTATGTCGTTTACGGCAAGTGCTTTGAGTTTTATGTTGGAGAATTTAAGTAAGCCTGTAATTTTAACCGGCTCGCAATTACCAATTGGGATTATTAGAACCGACGGAAAAGAAAATTTAATCACAGCGATAGAAATTGCCGCCGCTAAACACAAAGGAAAATCTATTGTACAAGAAGTTTGTATTTATTTTGAATACAAATTATACAGAGGCAACAGAACCTTCAAATACAATTCAGAACATTTCGATGCGTTCAAATCACCAAACTATCCGTTCTTAGCAGAAGCTGGTGTTGAAATACAATACAACGAACGCGCTTTATTGAAACAAAACAAAAAATCCCTCAAGGTTCACGCTGAATTAGATAATAGTATTTTGGTATTGAAATTGTTTCCCGGCTTAAACGAAAAAATTACGAGCTCACTCATCAACGCCAAAGGCATTAAAGCTATAATACTTGAAACATTCGGAGCAGGTAATGCTACAACGCAGGAATGGTTCGTAAAGGAATTGAAATCAGCTATCGATAGAGGTATTGTTATCTTAAACGTAACACAATGTCACGAGGGCAGAGTAGTGCAAGGTATGTACGAGACCAGTAGTCAGTTAAAAAGAATTGGCGTGGTAAGCGGACATGATATAACCTACGAAAGCGCTGTTGCAAAATTAATGTTCTTATTAGGACAAAAACTTCCTGTAAAAAAACTAAAAGATTTATTGGAAAAGAATTTAAGAGGGGAATTGACGGAGTGATGGAAAGTGGCTTCGACAAGCTCAGCCACCGGATATTCTAAATAAATTCTTATAAATAAAGGCGGTCACTGAGCTTGTCGAAGTGCCGCAATAAGTTATTTCTTTTTCTTATTCTTAGCCTCAAACTCCTTAATAATTTGCTCATCGGTTTTACCGATTAACGCTCGTGCGGCATCAGCATTTTTTGCCCATTCAGTATTTGGGAAGGAGTTGATTATTTTACCGTACAATTCGCGGGCTTGTTCTTCATCATTCAGTTGTGAAGCTTCATCATACAATTGCGCTAATAAAAACATAGCAGCACCACGGTTTTTAAAATCCGGAAAATCTTTGTAACACTTTTCAAAACAAACCTGAGCTTGTGGTAAATTATTAATACTCGCAGCAATTTGTCCGGCTTTTAAAAGAAATATTGGAGCTAATGTGTCGTTTGCACAATAAAACGCGAAATCTGCAAAAGCTTTAACGGCTTTATTTCCAACTTCAGGATTTACTTCTGTTGCTGCTAAAATAATACTGTCGTTTTTAATAGCGTCCAAATATAAAGCACGGCAATCATTGGTATAAACAGAATTAGTTTGGGATATTGAATCTTTTTTAGATTCGGTAGTTGTTTCTTCAGCTTTTGTACCAGTGCAATTGTAAAACATTAAAAACACAACAAAAGCTGCTAAAATAACAATCAGTATTTGTTTTAGTATGTTTTTTGCGTTCATTTTTTTGGTTTATATACACGAATCTTATAATCCGGATGAACTTTGCCTTTGCTTATGGCTACTAATTTACCGGCAACAAGTGTTCTTTTTAGTGGACTAATTTTATCTGTAAATAAAACACCTTGAATATGGTCGTACTCGTGTTGAATGATACGAGCAGGAATGCCATCGAATTCTTCAGTGTGTTTTTTAAAATTTTCATCTAAGTATTCAATCTTTATTTTTGGTTTGCGAAACACATCATCACGTAATTTTGGAATACTAAGACAGCCTTCATTAAATTTCCATTCTTCACCTTCTTCTTCAATAATCCTAGCGTTAATGAATACTTTTTTAAATGTTTTTAAAGTTTCAATTTCTTTTAAACTCAAATCACTTTCATCATCTTCATCAATTTCGGAAAAAGGAGTTCCGTCAACTACAAACAAACGAATTGCTTTTCCAACCTGCGGAGCGGCAAGACCAACACCGTTAGCTTCGTACATGGTTTCAAACATGTCGGCTATTAATTGATTAAGTCCTTCGTAACTTTTATCAATATCAACTCCTACTTTTCTAAGAACCGGATCTCCGTATACAACAATTGGCAATACCATTTTAATTTCTTGTTTCTTTGTTTCTAGTTTCTGATTATCGGCTGTAGTTTGGTGCTTCTCTTGTAATCACAACATCATGTGGATGTCCTTCTTTAACACCAGCTGCTGTAATACGAATGAATTTAGCTTTTTGTAATGCTTTCACATCTTTTGCACCGCAATATCCCATACCCGCGCGTAAACCACCAATAATTTGATAAATCACTTCTGCTAAACTTCCTTTATACGGAACGCGCCCACTAATTCCTTCAGGCACTAATTTTTTAATATCATCTTCCGCATCCTGAAAATAACGATCCTTAGAACCTTTTTGCATCGCCTCTAAAGAACCCATTCCACGATAAGATTTAAATTTACGTCCTTCGAAAATGATTGTTTCTCCCGGACTTTCTTCAACACCTGCAAACATTCCACCCATCATAACGGTTCCTGCACCCGCAGCTAATGCTTTTACAACATCTCCTGTAAAACGAATACCACCGTCAGCAATTAATGGAACACCAGTTCCTTTTAAAGCATTTGCAACATCTAATATGGCTGATAATTGCGGAACACCAACACCTGCAATAACACGCGTTGTACAAATAGAACCCGGACCAATACCAACTTTAACAGCATCGGCACCAGCTTTTACTAAATCTAACGCGGCTTTACCTGTAGCAATATTACCAATAACTACCTGTAAGTTTTTATGCTTCTTTTTTACTTCTTTTAATTTTTCAATTACACCTTTCGAATGACCGTGCGCTGTATCAATAATAATAGCATCAACACCTGCAGCCACTAAAGCATCTACACGCTCAAGAGCATCGGCGGTCACACCAACAGCAGCAGCGCAACGTAAACGACCTAAACTATCTTTACAAGCATTAGGGCGAACTTTAATTTTGATTATGTCTTTGTAGGTGATAAGTCCAACTAATTTGCGGTCTTTATCAATAATAGGAAGCTTTTCAATTTTATGGTCTTGTAAAACTACCTCTGCTTGTTTTAAAGTGATACCTGCTTTAGCTGTAATAGCATCTTTAGCTTGGGTCATAACTTCTTTAACGGGGCGTTTCATGTTTTTCTCGAAACGTAAATCGCGGTTAGTGATAATACCTACCAAACGGTGTTGTTTATCAATAACAGGAATTCCCCCAATCTTATTTTCAGCCATTAGGGCAAGAGCATCTCCAACTGTCGCGCCTTCGTTAAGGGTAACGGGGTCGGCAATCATACCACTTTCACTACGTTTTACTTTACGTACATGAGCGGCTTGATCTTCAATACTCATATTTTTATGCAGTACACCAATACCACCTTCCTGGGCAATGGCAATAGCTAATTGATACTCGGTAACGGTATCCATGGCAGCTGCTACTATTGGTGTATTTAATTTAATGTCGCGAGTAAAATAACTCGAGATATTTACCTCACGTGGAAGTATTTCCGAGTAATCGGGCACTAATAATACATCGTCGTAAGTGAGCCCTTCAGGGACAAACTTTTGAGCTAAATAAGATGTGGCCATAGGAGTGAATTTTAAGATTATAAAATTCATGCAAATATAGTTAAAAAAACCGTGATGTCAAGTTTAGC
>JAGNIU010000019.1 GCA_018000995.1 Bacteroidia bacterium | reverse complement strand
TTATAAACGCCTAATTTTTCAATGAATTTTCCATCACGAGGTGCACGACCATCCGCCACTACCACATGAAAGAAAGCTGTATCCTTTTTTCCATGTCTCTGTAGTCTAATCTTTACTGCCATATTTTTAGTTTTAAATTGGGGTGCAAATATCGTAAGATTTTATGGTTTTCACAAAAAAAACTATCAAATCGTTTAGTTTCGCAAAATTTTATACCTTTGTTACTTAAAAACCTAACCTTATGCAAGTTAAAGAAAGAGGCATCGTATTAATTCCTATTGATTTTACCGAACAATCGTTGCTAGCCGTTAAGCAATCCTACAATCTTGCAAAATACACTCATTCTAAGCTTGTTATATTACATGTTTACTCAAAAAGCGGACAAGAGCGCTATGATGAATTAACTAAATTGGTTAAACAAACTGAAGCTGAAAGTGGTTTAGTTCCGGTTGAATTTATGAACGTGAAAGGTGATATTTATACCGAAACCGACCGCGTTGCAGATGAAATTAAGGCTACTCTTATTGTTGTTGGTTTAGAAAGCCACATGAAATTTAAAGATATTTTTGGTGGGAGCGCTTCCAAATTAATCCGTAAAGCACCTTGCCCTGTTATCACCATTCGTGGTAAAGAACACCGCGATGGTTGCGAAAACATTTTATTACCATTGGATTTATCACGTGAATCCCGCGAAAAAGTTGACGTTTCCGTTCAGTTTGCTAAATATTTTGGTGCATCTATCCGTATTTTATCTGTTTTTAGTCCAAGCGATTTAGCTTACGAAAATCAATTATTAGCGTATGCTCATCAAGTAAAACAATTTATTAAAGGCAAAAATATTTCTTGTACTAATAAATCAATTGCAAGTGATCATATTGCTGAAACTGTAGTTGAATACGCTAATAAAATTGAAGCGGATTTGATTATGATTATGAATAAACCTGATTTGAGTATCAAGGAATTTTTCAGTGGTACAGACACGCAACATATTGTTGACATCAGTAACATTCCGGTTATGACTGTTAACCCGATGAAGCGCGAAAGCATGAACCACTTCGGTACAGGTTTCTAATTTCGAAATTTTAGATTATTTTTTTATTCCAAAGAGTTTGAATCCGATGGTGGCTGTTAACTGCGCGGTAAAAAAACTATGTCTTGCCGTTCCATTTCCTTTCCCTAACACCAAAACTTTTCTGTAATCTGCGTAACTACCTTTGGCAGTAAATTCAAAAACTCCATACTTTAAAAATTCGGTACGCACGCCTGTTTCCACGCCGGCAATCCATCCAGCAATATGCCATTTGTTATTTAAACGCTCACCAAATAAAGTTACATCCGTTCTTGGATAAACTATACCCGCTCCTGCTTTAGCCACCCAGCCTATATGTAATCTCTTTCCGGGATTATAAATTTTCCATCTCTTTAAAAAATTCAGCATCCAAAAATTGGCACCATCGGTATGCTCAAAATGTAAAAAGTTTTTTGGGTCAAGAATTGTGTCCTTATCTACAGATGTTCCGTTAAAAGTTCCTTTCACACGTACCTTTTGGTAATCATCAACCACATACTTGGTGTGGTCATAATTAATTTCAATACCGAAATCCTGTTTGTTATTAAAATAATATCCGGCATGAGCTACAAATTGAGGAATGGTGATATTAACGATATCCACAATACCTCTAAAGTCGGGACGGTCGGAAGCTGTTGCGTTATATACGGTGAAATCGTAATCAGTAGGCTTCCCTGTATTATTATCGCGCATCTTTCCTGAATGATCCGAAAAATGTATTGTGCTTTTAGAATACCACGCGCGTGTATATCCCCAGGTAAAATAAAAACTGCCTTTTACTTTGTTTTTTTTTCTTAACGAATCGCTTTGGGAAAAGCTATTACTAAAAGAAAGAAGAATTAATACAGCTATAATCGACTTTGTTTTCACTCAATAATTTGAGCGCTAAGGTAACGATTATTTTGATTGTGATTAATGATTATGCTCAGATGTGGAATTGGTAAAAAAGTCTCAGCTAAATCAGGCCACTCTATAAAACAATAGTTTCCGCTTTCAATATATTCTTCTAAACCTAAATCAAATAACTCCTCCGCATCAACTACACGGTAAAAATCAAAATGATAAATTTTTCCTTTTGGGGAATGATATTCGTTAACAATAGAGTAAGTTGGACTACTAAAATTATCTTTTGAACCTAAACCTTTACAAAGCTCTTTAATTAGAGTAGTTTTACCTGCTCCCATTTCAGCATCGAAAGTAAATACTTTTATATCGCCGGCAAACCCAATTAATTTTTCGCAAGCCTCAGGCAATTTTGAAACATCACTTATGTCAAGCTCAAGCTTTGCCAATTTTATTTTGCTGTAAGAGTAATATATGGAATAATCATTTCTTCCAGACTAATTCCACCATGCTGAAACGTACCACGATAATAATTTACGTAGTAATTAAAGTTATTAGGGTAAGCAAAAAATCTATCTTCTTTCGCAAAAATAAATCTTGAACTAGGATGTAATTTTGGTAAGAAAGCATCACTCGGATTTTTAATTTCGAAAACTTCCTTCGCGTTATAATCTAAAGCTTTACCTTGTTTGTAACGGAGATTTGTATTTACGTTTTTATCGCCTAATACTTTTGTCGGCTCTTTTACGTGAACTGTTCCGTGATCGGTTGTAATGACAATTTTTACTTTTTTATCTGCTAATTGTTTAATGATATCCATTAAAGGTGAGTGTTCAATCCACGATAAAGTAATACTTCTGTAAGCCGGTTCGTCGTCTGCCAATTCACGAATCACTTCCATTTCGGTGCGGGCGTGACTCAACATATCCACAAAATTGTAAACAATAACGTTTAATTTATTTTGCAGTAAGTTATTGATATTATCCGCCAATTTTTTTCCGGCAGCGTGATTAGTAATTTTATTGTAGCTGAATTTTATATCCTTACCCAAACGTTTTAATTGCGCCTGCAGATAATCTTCTTCGTGCATGTTCTTTCCACCTTCGTCTTCATCATTTAACCACCACTCTTTATGGCGCTTTTCCATTTCGCTAGGCATTAAACCGCTGAATAAAGCATTACGGGCATATTGCGTGGCGGTTGGTAAAATACTGCAATACAATTCTTCGTTTTCTACTTTATAATAATCTTGTATAATGGGTTGAATGATTTTCCATTGATCGTAACGTAAATTATCAATCACCAATAAAAAAACATTTTCATTCTTTTCTAATTCAGGCATGAATTTGTTTTTCAAAAGGGTGTGACTCATCGTTGGCGCGTTGGCATCTTTGCCATTTAACCAATTCACATAACTTTTTTCAACGAACTTAAAGAACTGCGTATTCGCATCAGCCTTTTGCATTTTCAAAACTTCAAGCATGCTTTTATCTTGAGCTTTGTCCATTTCCAACTCCCAATAAATAATTTTTTTGAAGACTTCTTTCCATTCGTCCCAACTTAAATTATCACTCAAAGTCATTCCAATATTTCCAAACTCTTTGCGGTATTCGGTATTGGTTTTATCAGAAACTAATCGTTTGTTATCTAATGTTTTTTTAAGTGCTAAAATTATTTGGTTTGGATTAACAGGCTTGATAAGATAATCGGCAATTTTTCCGCCAATAGCGTCATCCATAATATGCTCTTCTTCACTTTTTGTAATCATGATCACAGGAAGATCAGAACGCAATTGTTTTATTTTAGTAAGGGTTTCTAAACCACTTATACCAGGCATATTTTCATCTAATAAAACAGCATTTATGTTTCGGTTTTCGCGAACTATATCAAGGGCTTCATCACCACTCACTGCTGTAATTACATCATAACCTTTACCGGTTAAGAATAAAATATGGGGCTTTAAAAGCTCCATTTCATCATCCGCCCAAAGAATTGTATTTTTTTCCATAAATTGTTTATTACCTTTACAATATTACGTAGTAAAGATAGAATTATTGTAGAAAACGTAATTATTTATGGTTTTTTATGCCGGTATTTAAAAGCAAAATAATAAACGACCCTATTTATGGTTTTGTGACCATACAAGATGAGATTATTGATGCGCTTATCAATCATCCCTACTTTCAACGTTTACGCCGAATAAAGCAATTAGGCTTAACTAATTTAGTTTATCCAGGGGCATTACACACACGTTTTCATCATGCTATTGGTGCCATGCATTTAATGAGCGAGGCTTTGCAAGTTTTAAAAGGTAAAGATGTTGAGATTAGTGCGGATGAAAGTCGCGGTGCTTTAATTGCTATTTTACTGCACGATATTGGTCACGGTCCGTTTTCACATTCATTAGAACACAGCATTGTAAGAGGCATTAATCACGAGGTGATTTCCTCTTTATTGATGGATGACTTGAATAAAGAATTTAAAGGCAAATTATCGATAGCCATTAAAATATTCAACAACAAATACGAAAAGAAATTTTTGCATCAATTGGTGAGTTCGCAATTGGATATGGACCGCCTCGATTATTTGAAACGTGATAGTTTTTTTACAGGCGTAAGCGAAGGAATTATTAGCAGCGACCGCATCATCAAAACCTTAAATGTGGTGAAAGATAATTTAGTGGTTGAAGCAAAAGGCATTTATAGTATTGAGAAATTTTTGATTTCCCGCCGCTTAATGTATTGGCAAGTGTATTTACACAAAACGGTTTTAAGTGCCGAAAATTTATTGATAAACATTTTAAAACGTGCTAAAGAATTAAGCAGTTCGAAAACAAAATTATTCGCAACGCCTGCTTTTAGTTTGTTTTTAGAAAACGATTTTACAAAAGAAGATTTTTTAAATAGACCGGAATTACTGCAGAAATTCGCTCAACTAGATGATTACGATGTAATGGCCTCTGTTAAAGCATGGACTGAAAGCGAAGATTTTATTTTAAGTACGCTTTGTAAAAATATGCTCGACCGGAATTTGTATAAAATAGAATTGCAAACTGAAGCAATAGCTACTTCTCACAAAAATAATTTGATTGATAAAGCTGTAAAAAAATACGAAATCACCCGTAAAGAAGCTTCTTATTTCGTTTTCTCTGAATCAGTAAATAACAGCGCTTATAACAACAGCGACCACGGTATTAATATTCTCTATAGTAATGGCAAAACAGTTGATGTAGCCACCGCTAGTGACCTATTAAACATACAAGCTTTAAGTCAGCCTGTAACTAAGCATTACATTTGTTATCCTAAAGATCTTTCCTAACAGTGCCTTCGGCTACGCTCAGTCACCGTTTCACTCTTTAAAAATCACAAATAAAAAGCCCCACAATAGCGGGGCTTAAATTTTTCATGATGTGTAGACTGAGCGTAGCCGAAGTCTAGAATTTCGCACGAATCTTACGAACTCTTCTCTTAGAACGTTTTCCGAAGAAATGGCCGTAACGACCACGATAGAATGAACTCTTACCACGGATTACATAACTGTAAGATACACTCATAGTCATATAAGAATCTTTGTGAGTAGGATCACCGCGTTTTTGTCCTGCAAAACGTGCACTTCCATCAGGGTTTACAAAATAACTATAAGCACCAGGGTTATCAGTTTGAGCAGATGCACCCAATTCAGGAGTTCTGTTAGATAATTCCTTTGTAGCTGTATTTCCGGGAGCAGCATCAGGATAGTTACCACTAATGTCATCCAAATAATCGGTAAACGTTGTTCTCCAATTTAATTCCCATCCAATTCTGTGTTTTTTCTCAACAGTAAAGTAGAAACCAACACCTAATGGAATATTTACACCAAACGGTTTATAAGCCACTCCTTCGGTTTGCATAGTACGAAGTTTTGTCCATGAACCGTTATAAAATCCTTTTGGGTTGCTGTAATAAGCTCCAACACCACCAAATAAATAAGCTCTGAAACCATTACGGTAACGGTAAGTATTTCCTAAGTCGTTATTCTCGTAAAAGAACCACTCACCTGTAAAGGCCAAGTCGAACATATCATTACGGAAATTCAGGTTACGATAATTTCTTCCTGGATTGGTTGATAATTTATCATCTCCTTCAAGACGTAAATAATCTAATGCTAATTTTAAAGAGATTTTCGGACGCCATTTGTAACGAGCGAACCCACCTACATTCCAACGCGTTTTAGCCAATTTCATATCAGCTACAAAATCACGGCGGGCTTTTTCTTTACCACCAATATCACCTAAATAGTTAGATGCGCCAATAGAAAATCCGTAATCCCACAACCATTGTGAATACGATGCGGAAAAACAAAAAACCAGAAAAAGAGCTAATAATATTTTTTTCATTACATTGTTGACTTAACACACAAAAATAATGAAATTTTCTACATTTATAGCAATTATTTTTTAAATATTTCTACTTGTATGGATAACTCTATTTGTAAGCTTTTTAACATAAAATACCCTCTTATTCAGGCTGGTATGATTTGGTGTAGTGGATGGGAACTAGCCTCAGCCGTAAGTAATGCCGGCGGATTAGGTTTATTGGGATCCGGTTCGATGTATCCTGAGGTTTTGAGAGAGCAAATTCAAAAATGCAAAAAAGTCACTAACAAACCTTTTGGGGTTAATGTGCCTCTTTTATACCCCAATATTGAAGAACATATGAAAATTATTGTGGAAGAAGGGGTGAAAATTGTGTTTACCAGCGCCGGAAATCCTAAAACTTGGACCAATCATTTAAAGGAAAAAGGGATTACTGTTGTTCATGTGGTGAGCAATGTAAAGTTTGCATTAAAATGTCAGGAAGCAGGGGTTGATGCAATTGTAGCTGAAGGTTTTGAGGCGGGTGGACATAACGGAAGAGAAGAAACCACTACAATGGTTTTAATTCCTCAAGTACGAAAAGCAATCACCCTACCCTTAATTGCCGCGGGTGGAATTGGAACGGGTGCAGGAATGGCAGCCGCGTTTGCATTAGGCGCAGATGCTGTTCAAATTGGAAGTAGATTTGTTGCAAGTCCCGAATCATCGGCTCATCAAAATTTTAAAGATGCGGTAGTAAAAGCTAAAGAAGGTGATACCGTTTTAACTTTAAAACAATTAACGCCTGTACGATTAATAAAAAATGAATTCTATCAAAAAATTTATACTGCCGAACAACAAGGTGCAAGTGCAGAAAAAATTGCAGAAATTTTAGGAAGAGCCCGTGCTAAAAAAGGCATGTTTGAAGGAGATTTAACCGAAGGTGAATTGGAAATTGGACAAATTAGCGGAGCAATTGATGCCATTAAACCCGCTGCCGAAATAGTTTCTGAAATTATTACTGAGTTTAATGCTACAACAGAACGATTAACTAAATTAAAGTTCTGATATTTGTACCTGCATGATAAAGTTCGAGAAATTTAAATTAAAAAATGACTTAACAGTTATTGTTCATCAAGACAAAGCTTCGCCCATGGCTTGTGTAAATATTTTATACGATGTTGGTGCGCGTGATGAAGATGAAAGTAAAACCGGTTTCGCGCATTTGTTCGAACATTTAATGTTTGGCGGAAGTATTAATATTCCGAATTACGATGAACCTTTACAATTAGTGGGTGGCGAAAATAATGCTTTCACTACAAATGATATTACCAATTACTATTGCACTGTTCCTGCCGAAAATTTAGAAACTGCTTTTTGGTTAGAGAGCGATCGCATGTTAAGTCTTGCGTTCACTGATAAAAGTTTAGAAGTACAGCGAAGTGTGGTGATTGAAGAATTTAAACAACGTTATTTAAATCAACCTTACGGCGATGTTTGGTTATTACTTCGTCCGCTTTGCTATCATGTTCACCCTTACAAATGGGCGACTATTGGAAAAGAAATTTCGCATATCGAAAATGCAACAATGGATGATGTGAAATCATTTTTCAAAAAACATTATCATCCGGGAAATGCCATTATGGTGGTGACCGGAAATGTTGAATTAGAAAATGTAAAACAACTTTGCGCTAAATGGTTTGAACCCATTCCTGCAGTACACAAACCAAAACGTAATTTACCTGCTGAACCAAAACAAACTGAAGCCAGAAAATTAACCGTTGAACGTGATGTGCCTGTAAGTTCTATCTATAAAGCTTATCACATGTGTTCTCGTTACGATAAAGAATATCATGCTTATGATTTATTATCGGATATTTTATCGAGAGGGAATTCATCACGTTTGTATCATGCTTTGGTAAAAGATAATCCTATATTCTCCGAAATTAACGCTTACGTTATGGGCGATTTTGATAAAGGCTTATTTGTTGTCTCAGGAAAATTAAGTGAAGGTGTTGAAATGGAAGTTGCCGAAAAAGCAATCTTAAAAGAATTAGAAAAAATAAAAACAGAATTAGTTTCAGAAACTGAATTACAGAAATGTAAAAACAAAGTAGAATCGAGTATCACTTTTTCTGAAACTGATATTTTAAATAAAGCTACTAACCTTGCGATTTCTGAATTATTAGGTGATGCCGAATTAATTAATGAAGAAATTGGCAGATACCTTCAGGTCAATACAACAGATATTAAAAACGTAGCAAATACTTTACTTAACGAAACCAACTGCTCTACATTGTATTATTTAAAAAAGAAATAAGCCGCAGATTTCGCGGATTTACGCAGATTAAAATAATTAAAGATGATAGCATTTAAAGACAAATTAAAGGATTACGAAAAACTTTCATTTTCAAAACAAATGGAAATGGAGAAAAAAATATTTTCGCAATACCAGCATTTTGATTTTGCTGATTACAAAAAAGCAAGAATAGCGCATTTAAAAACCATTAATGCTGACAAAAAATTAAATGCTTTAATCGATTACGTTAGTTCTTATTCACCACGCATCGCAGTTTTCCCGGGAAGTTTCAATCCTTTTCATAAAGGACATTACAATGTTTTACAAAAAGCAGAAAAAATATTTGATAAAGTAATCATTGCCTTCGGTAATAATCCCGAAAAAGATAAAAGCAAATCGGTAAGACCTAAAACTATTAAAAACCGACAAATTTGCGAATACAATGGCTTGTTAACTGATTTCGTTAATTCTTTAAAATACGAGGTAATTGTTATCAGAGGTTTAAGAAATTCAACCGATTTTCAATACGAACAAAATCAATACCGATACATTCAGGAATTAAAACCGGGCATAAAAATCATCAGCATTTTTTGCGATAAAGAATTTGAACACATTAGCTCTTCAGGCATTCGCACCCTCGAAAAATTCAACAAACACAAGCAATATCTTTTAGACTAAAAAGATGAACGGAGCTTTTGCTAAAGACAAATTTAATCTGTTTTACTTTGTTGCCTTTGCAATTGCTTTTTTAATTGTACTAATCCGTTGCATTAACGTTCCATTTGCTCACGATGAAGTCGCTACGTTTTATTATTACATTCAATCAGAACAATTTCTTCCTTTCTTATCTCACGTTGATGCTAACGGACATTTTTTAAATAGTTTATTGGGCTGGATTAGCTTTAAATTATTCGGCTCATCAGTTATCGCCTTACGTCTGCCCTGCCTATTTGCTTTTTTAGTTTTAGGTTATGGCGTTTATAAACATTGTCAGACTTTAAACAATACGCTTGCCAAAATAATTTTAACAACGGCTTTTGTTTTATCGTTTAACATCATCAACTTTTATTCGCTTTGTCGCGGTTATGGTTTATCAATTTCGTTTTTGGTTTTGGCTTTGTATTATTTCTTCAATTATTTACAGAATTCAAAGTTTAGTTACGCTTTAAAGTTTGTATTGTTTGCTCAAATTGCTTTGTGTGCCAATTTAACTCTGGTGTTTACTTTATTAATCGCCACGGGAATAATGATGTTGTTCCAAATTAAAAGCAAACAATTATTCAGCATTAAAAATCTTTTATTGTTAGCGATAAACTTTGGACTAGTTTTCTTTTGGGTGAAATACGCTTTTTACTTACAAGAAAACGGCGCTCTATACTATGGCAGCGGGAATCACAGTTACTGGAAAACCACTTTTGAATCGTTATTAGATACAGTTTTCATAAAACATATTGCGGTTTATATAACTATTCTGGTTTCATTTGCGGTATTGCTTGTTTTTTGGTGCATCCAGCTCTTTAAACACAAATTAAAATTTTTAAGCGGTAGTAAATTTGGATTAAGCTTTTTTATGCTTTTATCCTTGATTGCAGCTTTTTACTTTCTAAAATTATTTTTCCACGTCAATTATCCTGAAGACCGCACCGGATTATTCTTTTATATTTTGTTTATTTTATCCATCGCGTTTTTATTGGATGAGTTTGAATTAAAACCATTTCTTGCTTTTTCTATTTTCCCACTCTATTTCTTCATTCACTTCGCCTTAAACATCAACTTCAGTAAACACGCCTGGGGATTTTATGAAACTATGCCGAAAGAATTTTTTGATATTCTCTTAGCAGAACAAAACCCGCCTGACGGACGGGCAGGAAAAACGCCGCGTCCCATTACTATTGGCGGACATAGAGTGTTAGAACTATTTTTCTCATTCTATAATTATAACAGCGAAGAAAAACTAAATCACATGACGCCGCCCGAACTCATGAGCATGAATTGTGATTATTATGTGACTTGGAAAAAAGATAAACCCTATTACGATAAATACTATACCGAATTAGCCACTGCTAAATATTGGAACATGGTTTTGTTGAAACGCAAAGTAGATATTGAACGCGAACTGAAATTCGAAATAACAGAACAAAAAGAATTTAAAGGGGTGGGTGAATATTATTCCTTTTACGAAAAAATTGATACTACTTTTATTTCTAAAGATCCTATAATGGCGGAGTTTGATATTAGTATTTCAAATGCGCCTGTTCCATTAAATGCCTTTTTAGTTTTACAAGTGGATGTTGACGGGAAATCACAATACTTCCGTCGTACTGCTTTAAATTGGATGAAATACGATTGGAATGATACCCGACATTTTAAAACAAGCATTCAAACGGATTCATTGCCATTACAAAAATGCAGGTTAGTAGCCTTTTTGTGGAATATTGAGAAAAAAGAAATTACCTTTAAACTAAATAGTTTGAAGCTATACCATTTAAAAGCAGAAGGCATTAACGAAGTTTCAAAAGCAATAGAGTAATTATGATAGACAGAACCATAGCCCCCGAATTTAAAACCATTGATAAAATTGATATCATTAACGCTAGTGAACAATTTTTAGATAATGGTGTCCCTGTTTACAGCATTAATGTTGGCTCACAAGAGTTAACGAAAGTTGAATTTGTATTTAGTGCGGGCATGTATTATCAAAACCGTACACTCTTAGCTTCTACAACAAATACCTTATTGGAAGCAGGCACAACAAAACGTAACGCTTTACAATTATCAGAACATATCGATTTTTTTGGCTCGTTTTTAGAATTGGAAGTTGGTCAGGATTATTCTTCTGTTACTATTTATTCTTTAAACAAATATTTAAACGAGAGTTTAGCTTTTGCTGAAGAAATTCTAAAAGATTCTATTTTTCCTCAAAGCGAAATTGATATTCATTTAGCTAACCGTAAACAAAAACACTTAATTAACTCCGGAAAAGTAAGTCATTTAGCGAGACGTAAATTTTCCGAACTATTGTTTGGCGAGAAACATCCTTATGGTATTGATGCCAAAACAGAAGATTTTGATACTTTAAAGCAAGCCGACATTATCAACTTCTACAAAAACCATTATAGTTTTAAAAATTGTTTTATTGTGGCGGCAGGTAATTTACCTAAAGACTTACATACAGTTTTAAATAATCATTTCGGAAAAGAAAATTGGGGAAGTGCTTCACCAACAAAAAGCAAACCGGCAACGATTGCAACTACTACACAACAAAAAACACTAATTGAAAAAAGTGACGCTATACAATCAGCTATAAGAGTTGGTCGCGTGTTATTTAATAAAACGCATGAAGATTATTTTCATTTTCAAGTGCTGAATACAATTTTAGGTGGTTATTTTGGCTCACGTTTAATGGCGAACATTCGTGAAGACAAAGGTTACACCTATGGTATTGGCTCGGGCTTGACTTCATTGGTAAACGGCGGTTATTTCTCTATTAGTACTGAAGTTGGTTCTGATGTAACGAAAAATGCTTTAGAAGAAATTTACAAAGAGATTAAGATTTTACGTGATGATTTAGTAAGTGTTGAAGAATTAGAAACTGTACGCAATTATATTCTTGGTCAATTTTTAAGAAGTGTTGACGGTCCGTTTGCTTTAGCAGAGAAATTTATTTCTGTGAAGGAATTTGGTTTAGATTACAGCTATTACGCCAATTATTTCAAAGCCGTAAAAGACGTTACGCCAAAAGACATACAAGACTTAGCCAACAAATACTTACAAGAAAAAGATTTGATTGAGTGTGTGGCGGGCCCTTCGACCTAGCTCAGGATGACAATTTAGTTCGGTTTACTTTGCAACAATCAAACGTTTATTTGCAATTTGATTCTTGGAAATAATTTGAAGTATATAAACTCCATCAGAAAGTTCCGAAGTTTCGATTTGCGTTTTACCACTACGAACTACCAACGTTGAACTACGAACGATTTTTCCAGTAACATCTGTAATTATAATTTCAATTGTTGGCTCATAAAAATAACTTAAAGAAATATTTACAACATCTTTTGCCGGCTGAGGATATAATTCAACGACAAAATTTGAATTCGATAAATCATCAATAGTTGTTGAAGTACAATTTTGAAAATAGGTTACAGAAGTTGTATTATCATTTGCTGTTACCAAATCAATTTTCGAATCCCCATTAAAATCGCCACTCGTTATACCTTGTGGGTCAGTAGCAAAACCATAACTAAAAAAAGTGGAAAATGTACCAGAACCGGACCCCAATATCACTCCTATTTTATCAGCTGAAAAATCAGCAAAAGCTATGTCAATTTTACCGTCGTTGTTAAAGTCGGCTTGTTTAATGTCAAATATATTGGATACACCTGCAACTGAAAAATTTGTGACAGGATTAAAACCTCCAGCCCCATTTCCAAAAAGTAAAAACACATTATTCAAAATATCAGTCCCAATGATATCAACTTTCAAATCACTATTAAAATCTGCCGCTTCTATTCTCCGTATTCCAGGCGTCGAAGAAAAACTCGTTATTGAACTAAAGCCACCTATTCCAGTGCCTAATAAAATAGATATGTCATTGGAAGAATTATTAGAAGTAGCAACATCAGGATTGCCATCTCCATTAAAATCGGCGCACAAAATATCCGACGGGAATAATCCAACGGTATAATTAACGGGAGCACTAAAATTACCAGTGCCAGTACCAATCAACACAGAAACAGTATTTAATTGATAATCTAGGACAAGCAAATCCATTTTCCCATCTAAATTTAAATCTACAGCCTCAGGAAACGAGTAATTATTGAACCAAGGGGTATTGTTTAATAAAATAGTATTAGTTGGGATACTAAAACTTCCTGTCCCATTTCCTAAAAATACTTCGACAAGACTATTAGTAGTAGTGGCGAGGTCGGGTTTTGAATCTCCATTGAAGTCCGCGCTGATTAAATAATTTGGACTATAGCCAATAGTCGAAAATGTAGTTGGAGTTTGGAAAAATCCAGTCCCTGTCCCGAGTATTACGGACCCAACTTGACCAATACTTACAATTGCAATATCAAGTTTTCCATCTGAATTAAAATCAGCTGCACAAGGTCTTGCTGAATAACCCCAATATGAATCGAAATCAAGCCCGGCATTAAAACAGACTTGGGCGTTTATCTGTTTCAACGCAATAAAGAAAAACAAAATGAGAATTCTTTTCATAATAGTATTAAGACAAAAAGTATGCCAATTTTAATTTTAGGAGCTAGGTTAAACCCTCTCATTCACCCAAACCAGAATTTCTTCTAACATTTGAGCGCTTTCGGTATTTTCGTTGATGCGGGCTGTGAGTAATTCTTGAGCTGCTTTTAGGTCGGCAGCTAGTACTTCGCTTTCGATGGTTTCAATGATGGTTAAGCATTCCATCGCTATCATATAATCACCTTCGCAAGCTTGGCGGATGAAAAATAAAAAATCTTCGGTACAATCTAAACCAATTTCCCAATATACTGAGAGTAATCTGGCTTTTTTGGTTTTGTCTTTTATAGATGAAACTACTTTTAATAAAGCTTTGGCAGGATTACTGGCTTTTATTTTAGCTAAAAGTTCTTCGCGCTCTTCCGGTAATAATTTTCCTTCGCCAATTTCATCAATGGCATCTTTAAGGTCATCGGTATTTTTAATACCATCTTTACCAATAATTAATGTGCGGAATTTTTTATCGTCGAAATACTTTTGGTTGTCTTCTTCGAAACTATTCTTCTCTTGCTTTGCCATTACAACAATTGCTTAATGATTTCTTCAACACTCATACCCTCCGCTTCTGCTTTGTAATTTAATACTAAGCGGTGACGTAAAATTGGAATAGCAATAGCTTTCACATCTTCAATATCCGGACTAAACTTCCCGTGAATTAAAGCGTGACATTTTGCTCCTAAAACTAAATATTGAGAAGCACGCGGACCAGCGCCCCATGCTAAATATTTTTTTGAAACTTCAGAAGAGAATTCACTTTTTAATCGGGTTTTGTTTACCAATTTAACAGCGTATTCAATTACATTATCAGCAACGGGTACTTTACGAACTAATTCTTGAAAATAAACTATTTCTTCAGCACTTAATACTTTATTTACTTTTGCAGTTGATGTGGTTGTAGTTTGTTTCACTACTTGCATCTCTTCTGTAAAACTCGGATAATCTAACCACACATTAAACATGAAGCGGTCTAACTGCGCCTCAGGTAAAGGATAAGTTCCCTCCTGCTCTATCGGGTTTTGAGTTGCTAAAACAAAAAACGGATTTCCTAATTCGTATTTTTTTCCGGCTGCGGTAATTTGACGTTCCTGCATGGCTTCTAATAAAGCGGCTTGTGTTTTTGGAGGCGTACGGTTAATCTCATCGGCCAAAATAATATTCGCGAATAAAGGACCTTTAATGAATTTGAAATTACGACTCTCATCTAAAATTTCACTTCCAATAATATCACTCGGCATTAAATCTGGTGTAAACTGAATACGGTTAAACGATAAACCTAAAGCATCTGCAATGGTGTTTACCAATAAAGTTTTAGCTAAACCGGGAACACCAACTAATAAACAATGTCCTTTACTAAAAACAGAAATCAAAACATCCTTTACAGTATCGTTTTGTCCAACAATTACTTTTCCAATTTCAGAATTAAGTTGTTTGTATTTGGCAACAAAGGCTTCTACAGCTTCGGTATCAGATTTATATTGCATACGTTTAAGGTGTGAGCGTCCAGTTATATTCTAATTTGCAATTGTATTCAGGATCAATTTTAATGTAGGTTAACTTCGAACGTTTCTCAATCCAATCTTGAATTTCCTTTTTATTTTTTTGGAACAACGCCATTTGCAATAATTTCGAATAATCATCTTTGTAATTCATTTTATGCGGCTCACTACGCGAAATAATACTTAAGATACGGTAACCCGGTTTCCCATCCATACTATTATAATTCATTGGCGTAGTTACATCACCTACGTTCATCTTATCAAACATAAATACCAAATTTTGATCCAACTGAGAAATATCTTCATTGTCCCATTTAGTATTTCCGGCTGCCTGATTAATCATTAAGCCTCCATTCTGTTTTGTTTCGCTATCATCGCTATACAATTTAGCAGCGGCTTCAAATGTAATTCTTCCTTCTAATATTGCTTTTTGAATGGTGTCTAATTGAATCTTTGCATTGAATACATCAATCTGAGTAATTTTTGGCGCAATTAAAATATGACGAGCATCAACTGTTTCACCTTTACGGGAAATTAATTGTAAGAAGTGAAATCCATAAGCCGATTCAAATACTTCTGATATTTCACCATTCTTTAAACGAAAAGCTACAGCCTCAAACTCAGGCACCATTTGTCCGCGCGCAAACGGTGGTAATTGTCCACCTGTTTTTGCAGAACCCGGATCTTCACTATATAAAGCTGCTAATACACTAAAACTTTCACCACCAACAATACGTGCACGATAGGATTCAATTTGTGTGCGTGCATCTTTTTTTGCTTGTTCACTAACGGGAGGCATTTTTACAATTTGTGCAATTTGTAATTCGGTATTGATTAATGGTAAACTATCAACCGGAATTCCTTCATAAAACACACGTACTTCAGAAGGAGTGAGTTTTGTGCCGTCAGTAATTCTGCCACGCATTTTTTGTTGTAATAATTGATTTGAAACATCGTCGCGTATTTCATCTTTAAACACATTGATACGTTTACCATAAAAAGCTTCAAACTTTGTTTCATCGCCACCAAACATGTTTAAGTAATACGCTAAACGTTTTCCAATTTCACCATCAATTTCCGCATCAGTTACTGTAACGCTGTCACGGTCGGCTTGAGCTAATAATAATTTGCTGTATAATAATTCTTCAAAAGCTTTGCATTTATTAGCGTTAGGATCTTCCTTTAAACGTTCCATTTGGTACACTTCTAAATCAGACAATAGAAGCGGGTATTTTCCAACAACGGCAATAACCTTATCCAGCACTTGCTGTGCATTAGAACTTAAAAAAACGATTGAAAAAAGGACGATAAATAACTTACGCATACTGACGCTAAATTAAGCAATAAAATCTGTACAGGTAAACAATTTTATCAATAAGAAAGGGGTATTTGCTGAATTAAAGATTTTTAACAGGGCTTAGTTCACCTTGAACTTCCCCTCACTCTTCGCTTTTTCGAGGATTTGCTGTTTGTATTGACGAATCAGCTTCATTTTACGGCCATTGAGAAGGATGTTTTTAATATTTCCCATTTCGAAGTTTATTGGTGAAAGACCGTTCTTAATTTTAATTTCTTTAATTTTTAAGTAGTAATAATTTAAACTATCTGTATACTCAAAATACCGACCGGCATAAAAATTATACTCCGGTAATTCGCGTAATTGAGGGATTTCCTTCTTAATGTCTTCCAATAATAACCAGGTGCTGTCGTTTATAAAATAATTATCAGCGTATTGTAAGCAAAGTGCTTTCAAGTTTTCTTTTTCTTTAGGATTTTGGGAGACAACCGCAGCTTTCATTTTAGCAAGCGCTTTTGATTTAACAGGCACTTTAAAATAATTTACCTTCACAATATTATCCTTTAAAATAAAATTATCGCGGTTGGCATCGTAATAAGCTTGGATTTCCTGTTTTGAAATAGACGTATCTAAATTGTTTTCAATTAAACGGATTTCGTATTTGTAGTTAATTAATTCCTGACGGTACTTCTCAACTTCTGCATCTACATTTAAATCTTCAGGCATTAATTTTTCTTTCGCTTCCTGATAAAACAATTCATCCTGAGCCCAGTCTTCGATTAATTTTTTAGAGATAAAAGCGCTGTCGTTAGCACCACTTCCCATAAAATTAAACTGCTTGTACTCATTTTCATTCAGGTTTTTATCACCTGCAACAGCAATTGATTTTACATCCTGCTCACCCTTGTTTTCGTTGCAGGAAATCAGACCAAGAAAAATAAATATGTATAAAAAATATTTCAAAATTGCTTTCAAAAAAAAGGCTGTCGTTTAAACAGCCTTTATGTTTTAGTCTCGACTACGCTCGACCTGACAATTATTTGATGGTGCTTAAAACAGCCTCATCAATTTTTACAGGATACTTATTTTTTAGGTAAGCAATCCATTCTTTTTCTAAGTTAACCTGGAAATCAGCAGTCACTAAACCTTTTGCCTCGTTTAAAGCTTTTGGCGATTTAGGTAAAACTTTATTCACTTTAATCACTAATACTTTTCCGTCTTTATCATCTTTGATATCCTTCGCTACTAAACCTTCTTTCCAATTATCGTTGATGTTTTTGTTTTCACCTTTTAAATACATTACGTTTTCAACGGTAACATTTAATTGTGACGTTTTGTTGATGGTTTCAACAATTTCTTTTTCCGCTTTACCTTTTGCTAAAAGTTTACGAACCTCAGCCGAAATTTTAGAATCTAAACAACGGTAAGTAGTAACATCAGCTCTGTCATCCCACAAGTAGTTGTTCTTATTTTTTTGATAGAATTCGCGTAATCCTACAGTGTCTTTCACAGCTTTACTCCACACTTTTTGATCAGTTAAATCAAATAATAAAATTCCATCGCGGTATTCGTGTAATAAATTTTTGAAGTCAGGACGAGTAGTTTCTAATTGAGCATCTTCATAAGCTACTACAACTTCTTCAACCCACTTCTCATAAATTTGTCCAACTAAATCTTTTAAATCAGTTGGGCTTCTGAAAATCATTTGCTGTTCCATAAAGGCAGCAAAATCTTTCATGCCATAAGTTTTAGTATTGAATTTAATAATTTCTTTGTTACCTAATTTATCAGCGCGACTTGCTTTCCAAGTGGCAGTTAAATAAGTAGTGTCTAATACTTTTAAAATCTCATCGCGGTTTGCTAAATTCTGTTTGAACCCATTTTCTTTCTTAACGCGTGCAATTAAAGCAACACGTCCCATTTGAGAACGGCTATCTCGTTGAACTCTTGCTTTTAATTCAGCTTTCATTTGATCGAAAGGAGGTAAGCCTTTAACTTCTAAACGTTTTACAATGTGCCATCCGTATTGAGTCATTACAGGTTCAGAAACATCACCATCTTTTTTCAATCCAAAAGCAGCATCTTCAAAATCCTTCGGCACTTTTCCGCCTTTGAATGCAGCTAATTGTCCACCACGATCAGATGATTGTTTGTCTTCAGAAAAAGAACGTGCAACATCTTCAAATTTTTCGCCTGCTTTTAATTTTGCATTTAACTCATCGATTTTAGTTTTTAAGTTTGCCTTATCTGCATCACTTGCATCTTTTGGAAACTTAACCATAATGTGAGCAACAGTAATTTCACCACGGTTAGCACGTTTGTCGAACACTTTTAAAATATGGTATCCATATTTTGTACGAACAACAGGACTAACTTCTCCCGGCTTTGTATTGTAAGCAGTTGTTTCGAATGGATATACCATGTCTAAAGAAGAGAAATATCCTAAATCACCTTTGTTATCCGGTACTGAAGGATCGTCACTTGTTTTAGGAGCAATTCCAATAAATTTATCAGCACCACCATTTTTGTAATAGTCAGCTAAATTTTTTACTGAATTTAATTTTGCTTTGTATAAACCACTGTCTTTTTTTGCAAAGTCAGCTTTTACTTGCGTTGAGTTTTTTAATATTTTATCGTAATCAGCAATTTGTGCTGAAGTTGGCAATTTTCCCACAATAGCATTACGGATTAAAGTAGCGCGTGTCCAACACTCTAAAGTATCTTTCGGGAATTCTAAGTCAGAGCAACGGATTAAAATATGACTTGCTTTAATTTCCCACTTCATACGTTCGTATGCTTCAGTAATTAAATTCTCGTTTGTGTTTTTATCAGTTAAATACGGAGAAGCTAATTGTCTTCTGTAACCTGCTAATTCAGTTTTAAAAGAAGCTGATGTATCTAAACCCATTGATTCAGCTTCAAATACTTTCATTTTAAATAATGAAAATAAATCAGCGTAATCTTTTACTGCTTTAGCATCAACTGCTGTTTTAGTGTTGTTTTTACGAAACACACTTTCAAATTCAGATTTATTAACGGATTTACCGCCAATAGTCATAATAACCGGATCTGCAGTTTGAGCAAATGCTGAAAATGCTAATACTGCACCTAAAACTGTAATTGAAATTTTCTTCATAATTCTGATTTTTTTACGGAATGCAAATTTAATTTTTTTATTGAATTTTAAGCCTTATTTACTAAAAATCTCCTCTAGTTTTTGGTCTAAAGCAGGCCCTCTTAGGTTTTTATCAAGGATTTTACCCTCTTTATCAATTAAAAGGTTTTGTGGGATACTGGAAATGCTATAAATACGACCTACTTCGTTACCCCAACCCTTTAAGTCACTAACCTGATCCCAAGTTAATTTATCCTTTTCAACGGCTGCTAACCACTTATTTTTGTCTTGGTCGAATGAAACGCCTAACACTGTAAAGCCTTTATCTTTGTACTTATTGTAAGCTGCTACCACATTAGGGTTTTCTGCTCTGCACGGACCGCACCAGCTAGCCCAAAAATCAACCAACACCACTTTTCCTTTGTAATCTGATAATTTGATAGGTTTACCGTCCGGACTATTTTGTGTAAAGTTTATAGCAGGATAACCAATTGTAGTGCCTTGCAAAGTTGCTAAGCGATCCTTCGCTAGTTTACCATATTTAGTTTCTAAAATAGATTTATCTAACAAACCAATTACCTCTTCCACTTCCGGCATTGTGAAAATAGGATTCGCGTACTCGGCATAAATAATATAACCGCTAACAGCAGATTTAGAATGCGCTTTTATAAAATCTCTTAGACCTCCTTTTACATTTGCGCTTAATTTTTCAAACTCCACTTGCTTAGCTTGCATAGTGTTTTGGTCGTTTGCAGTTCTTGCTTGATTGTAATCGTTAACAATTTGTTGTTGTTGTAATTGAAAAGTTAACATTAACACTTTATAATCTTCATAATCTTTCTGACTTTGTCCCCCAGTAATTTTTAAATTTTGAAGAGAATCCATATTCATGCTAACAGTGGTTTTAGCACCGTCTACATAAAAAATAATATTAGGCTGTGTGTTGGGGTCAGTAACTGTTGTGAACCAATACATATTAGGCTCCGGACTTTTACCATTAAACTTAAATTTACCATCCACCACTTTTGCTGAATCGGTAATAGTTTTATCATCCCATTTATGGTTTAAATAAATATAAGTTGATTTGTAATTTTTTGCTACCCCTTCTATAACAAAAGAAAAAGGTTTTGGTTTTTGAGCCGAAACAATACCTGCAAGAAAAAGACCTAAAAAGAGAAATTTAACTTTATTCATTTTTGTGTTTTTTAAAGAGTTTTAAATATACCAATATTTATATCAAATATTATTCCGCTTTTTGGCGAAAAACACCCTTTTAACAAAAATTATAGAGTTTTATTATACATGTGAATATCAGTAAGATTAATGGATATTTTCCCCTCTCCAACCACCTCTTGCTTAACCGGAACAAACTTGGCATTATCCTCAAATTCATGAGCCTTATAACTCATGCGCGAGTACACAGTTTGAGAATAAGTATCATTAATTGCTTTAATCAAAATAATTAGTTCTGCATCGCGCTTAACCAATTCCTCTTTACTCACATTATAAATCGGACTTTTATCATCAATGGGGTGAACTATAGTCCAGCTTAATGGTAAGAAATTAATTTTACTTACTTCCAATGGTAAAGCTTCAAATTCGCGCTTGTTTGTTGTGGGATCAGAATATGATAAAACAACACTTGCTTCCACTTCAATTAATTCGTTTTGCTTGGTATTGGCTACTCTAAACATTAAACCTGTAATTCCTTCATATGGAGAAATTAAAGCTCTGTCACTATATAATAAAACTGCTTTTGGTCTAGAGAAACGCCCGTACAAAACACCGGTTGCCATCGCAAAACCTAATAGTCCAAACATAGATTCAATTGCAGCAACTGTACTAACATTAGTAGCATTTGGATATACATGTCCGTACCCAACAGTAGTTAATGTTTGAGCGCTGAAGAAAAATAAATCTAAAAATCTACCCGGACCATCATAACCTTCGATACCACCAAAATTTTGATATCCCATATTGTAATAAATACAAGCAAAAATCGTATTGGCAATGGCATAAGAAATAAGAATAACAATTAATAAATTAGTCCAGCTGGTTGTGATTAACCAGTGGTACATATCTACATTATCAAAACCTTTAAGTCCTTTACGCTTAATATTAACGCTGCCGTCTTTATTTAAAAAGCGAACGGTATTCTGATAGTTTTTAGAGCCAAAGCCCAACTCTAATTTCTTTTCCTTTTTTCTTCTGTCTCCAAGCATAAGTTTTAATACCTTTGTGTTATTATGTTCAAAGATAAAATTTATTGGGTTCTATTGCTACTTCTGCCGACTGCTTTTATTGGGTTGTACTTTTATAATAAAACTGAAAACAAACCCATTCGTACACTAGCTTATTTCGGACCAAAAACTTATCAGAAAACAAAAGACACTTCTTATCATACAGTTGCTCCTTTTTTCTTTATCAATCAGTACAATCAAAAACTGACTGAGAACGAAGTAAAAGGAAAAGTTTATGTTACGGATTTCTTTTTCACCACTTGTAAATCTATTTGTCCGATTATGAGTAATGAATTGGTAAGGGTTTATCAAAAATTTAAAAACAGAAATGATTTTATGATTATTTCGCATACGGTTGATCCCGAAACAGATTCAGTAGCACAATTATTGGACTATGCCAAATTACATGGTGTTAATGATGGGAAATGGTTATTTGTAACCGGCGAGAAAAAACATTTGTATGAGATTGCGCGTAAAAGTTATTTATTAAATGCTGAAGAAGGCGATGGCGGTGAAGAAGATTTTATTCATACACAAAACTTTGCTTTAATTGATAAGGAACGACATATTCGCGGGTTTTATGATGGCACTGATAGTATAGAAATTAATAGATTGATAGTAGATTTAAAATGTTTGTTTGATGAATATGAATTTAAAGAGAAGAAATAGTTTTTTGATTGCATTTTTCTTTTTTGCATTTATTTCAATTGCACAAAAGCCCGCTGTTTATAAAATCAACGATTTATTAAAACGTATTCACAACAATAGCGATACCATTTACGTAGTTAATTTTTGGGCCACCTGGTGTAAGCCTTGCGTTCAGGAACTTCCTGACTTTGAAAGTTTTTACCGTCAAAATAAACCGGCTTTGGTTAAAATTATTTTGGTGAGTATGGATTTTAAAGAAGATTTGGATAAAAAATTAGTTCCGTTTTTAGAAAAAAATCCATACAGTTCTGAAGTTATTTTGTTGGATGAAGTTAATGGTAACGATTTTATTGATAAAATTCATGTCAAATGGGGCGGTGCCATTCCTGCCACTTATTTCACCACCAAAAACAAAAAAAAGGAAGCTATTTTTGAGAAGAAAGTGAATTTAGAGTTACTCAACTCAACCATGAACGATTTTGTGAAGTGAGATTCAGGCTTTTGTCTTCAAATTGTCATCTAAATAATTTAGTAAACGAAGTGTTATATATCATCGAACTTAGAGCTACGACTGTCGAGTTTTGAGGTTAAAATGTATTTAAAACGTTAATTAACCTTTAATTCCTGTAATTTTTTGTATCTTTACTCGTTTATTACTCAAACCGTAATTATTTTACATGAGACAGCTCAAAATTACCAAATCCATCACCAACCGTGAGAGTGCATCTTTAGACAAATACCTTCAAGAGATTGGCCGCGAAGAACTCATAACCGCAGAGGAAGAAGTTCACTTGGCAAAAAAAATTAAAGAAGGCGATCAAAAGGCACTTGAAAAGTTGACGAGAGCAAATTTACGTTTCGTTGTTTCCGTAGCAAAACAATACCAGAATCAAGGCTTGAGCTTACCCGATTTAATTAACGAAGGTAACTTAGGTTTAATTAAAGCAGCACGTCGTTTCGATGAGACACGTGGATTTAAATTTATTTCTTACGCTGTATGGTGGATCCGTCAGTCGATATTGCAAGCTTTGGCTGAGCAATCTCGTATTGTACGTTTACCATTAAATCAGGTTGGTTCATTAAACAAAATCAATAAAGCTTATTCTAAATTAGAACAAGAATTTGAACGTGAACCAAGTGCTGAAGAACTAGCTGAGATTTTAGATTTACCAATCGATAAGGTTGCAGACACAATGAAAGTGAGTGGTCGCCATGTAAGTATGGATGCGCCTTTCGCTAACGGAGAAGAAAGCTCTTTATTAGATGTATTAATTAACCACGATTCGCCAAAAGCGGATTACGGTTTAATTATGGAGTCTTTATCAAAAGAAATTGACCGCGCATTATCTACTTTAACAGAAAGAGAACGCGATGTGGTTAAATTATTTTTTGGAATTGGCATGAACCATGGTTTAACGCTGGAAGAGATTGGCGATAAATTTGATTTGACCCGCGAACGCGTTCGTCAGATTAAAGAAAAAGCTATCCGCCGTCTACGCCATAGCTCAAGAAGCAAATTATTACAACAGTATTTGGGTTAATTTTCTCAAATCTAACAATAGTAAAAGCCCTGTCCGAAACGATGGGGCTTTTTATTTCACTCAACCATTACATTACCTTAATCATTCAATAACACCCCGCCTAACCTTTGGCACTAAGTTTGCGTATAGTATTATAAACACAATAACATGAATGCAATACAAGCAATTTTAACCTTAAAGAATGGAGCGCGTAAATACGGTTCTATTTTAAGTTCGGAATGGAGACACACTATTCTATTTGTTCCGGCTACAGAAATTGAATTAACTAATTCAGCCGCTATAAATCATTTGATACAATATATTCCGGTTGACGAAATAGAATCGATTGATACTTACTTAAAGTAATTCCAAACCGGGTCGTTCATTAACGGAGCGGCTTTCACATTCACTTCCTCTAATTTTATAGGGTGCATAAAACTTAAGCTATACGCATGCAAATGTATAGATGCATCTTTATTACTTCTGTCAAACCCATATTTCAAATCACCTTTTATTGGGGAACCAATTGCAGACAACTGACAACGGATTTGATGATGTCTTCCCGTTAAAAGTTTTATCTCCAGTAAATGATACGTGTCGCTCGATTTTAAAAACTTGTAAATGAGTTCAGACTTTAAACCATTCTCTACAGGTTTTTCATGAGCACGAGACTTATTTGTTTTTTCGTTTTTAAGAAGGTAATGAATTAAATGGTCTTCCGTTTTCGCCGGTTTATTTTTCACAACAGCCCAATAGGTTTTATTTAAGCCCTTCATCCGGATTAATTCATTAAACCTTGAAAGTGCCTTACTCGTTTTTGCAAAAATAATTAATCCTGAAACCGGTCTATCGATACGATGAATAACCCCCATAAAAACATTCCCGGGCTTTGAATCTCTTTCTTTAATGAAGTTTTTTAATTTTTCGGATAAGGGTAAGTCTCCCGTTTTATCGCCTTGCACAATTTCGGATGGCAGTTTATTGATGATAATAATGTGATTATCTTCATAAACAATTTGCTCAGGGTGTATTGTATTTGGAAGTGGATTCAAGATTTCTTGTTTTGTTTCTCGCAAAGATGCAGAAACGCTAAGTTAATGCTTCTTTTACAATGTTCTCATAAACTTCTTTCCAACCCTTCCATTCTTTCACGCTGCCCATTGTATCGTTATGGATGATGGTGACTAATTCCCCACCGTACTTTTTAACTTCGTCAATTATTGGCTTGGCGAATTGCATAGCAGTTGTTTCAGTTGCTTTATTAGTGAATCGTAATGTAGTTTCAATCAAACAAAACGGATGAATCACTAAAGGGGTTTCCTGCTCCGCATCTAAATCATACCAATTGTACGGAATACAAAACGAAGCTCTGAAGCCATTATAATTACCATATCCCATCGAATAATCAGCATTAATCCCGGTTTGCAATAAAGCCTGATAGGTTTCAGGAAATTTTAAAATGGCAAAATGTTGTCGACTATTTTTCACATCGCGATGCGTAATGTTTGCTAAACGGTTCACCTCCACTTTCAATTGGTTTAAATCGTTATTGGATTTATACGAAGGGTGAATTCCGATTTTAGCGTAATCTGCTAAATGCTTTATCAAAATCTGAAAATCTTTATTGTTAGCAGGATGATTTTTATCATTCACACCGTAATCTCCTAACAAAAAGAAAAACAATACATTCAAATTATTTTTTTTCTGTACCTCTAATAAAAAATCATATGAATCAAAAGGATCTGTTTTTTTATTGAGCACAACCGCAGTGCGCTCCTTAATTTCTCTAAAGTTTCTTGTGACAATGCTTTTTAAATACCCCCCGGCTTCGCGCATAATGCCTTTGAATTTGAATTTATAAGCATTATCGATATCAACAGTAGAAACGAAAGAATAATGATGTTGCTTAAATTCCAATTCGGGATACTTACTTAACAATAATTTTTTAAACTCTTCAATCCATAAATTCACCAATGGCATATCTATAAAATCGTATTGGAAAGCTAAACTATTCTTTACATCAAAACGATTATACTTATCCTGTTTAAAAGGCAAATACTCTTCGTATCGAGTAATTAACCAAAACGAAGCTGCCAAAATATCAAAAGGCACATCACCATTCGATTTAAAAAAGAGTTTACTGTAATCCTTATGACTATTGACTTCAATTAAGTGGTCTTTAATACCGTATTCAAATAAAACAGTTACTGGATTTATTTTAATGCCCTCTTTAATAAACTTCTGAGAAGAATAATTTATCCGAATGGCTTCCGATTGTTCAAACTGAACGGGGTTTTGGGTAATTACATAATCCAATCCTAAAACATCTTTTAAAACAATATTTAAAATATATTTTAACCTTGGACTGCTTTTAACAGAATATACTAATACCGATTGACTCACTACATAAAATTATATAAAGCCGTGGTTAAACAGAAGACCTCTTTTATAACTTATAAACAAGGTAATGAAGATTATTAATCTTAAATTTGTAATACAAAGCGGAAATTGAAAAGAAGAAGAGTCATATACATCATTTTTATACTGATATCTGTTCTTATATCGTTTTTATATCTATACAGTCGTTTTTCAATTGCCCACGAACATTTAAGAAGTCCTATTTTAGAAACCAATAACGATACCACCTTAACAATTGGTATTATTGGAGATAGTTGGGTAGCCGCCGGAAATTTTGACCCGTTTATTAAAAATAGCTTAAGCCAAAATGGAAAGAAATGCGCTATTTACTCATCTGGTTTAGGGGGCGCAAAAACTAAACAAGTGTACATGAATTTATTTGCACCTGAACGCGATTTTTTTTCCACTGCCTTTATAAAAGAAAAGCAAGTAAAATATTGCATTGTGAGTTGTGGTGTTAATGATTCGTTTGGTCAGTTTGGAAAACGTTTTTATTCGAAGAACATGTGCTTAATTATTAAAGAACTTTTAAAGTACAATATAAAGCCTGTAGTAGTTGAATTGCCTGAATATGGCGTGCATGAGCTTTACAACACACTTCATATAGTAAATAAAGTAAAAGCTCAAGTGTATGCTTTTTTTACAAGCAATAGTGGTATTGATAATGTAAAAGAATACCGCGAGGCTTTAAATGAAGAATTAAAAAAACAATTACTTAATGATAAGATTGTGTTTGTTGATTTTGACGCCATTTGCAGCGACTACTCTAAATGCAGCTATCTTTACTACGACCATCTTCATTTAACCGATGAAGGTTATTCGAAATTAGCTGATGAAATTGCTGCAGGAATTTGTACGGATTTGTTGAAGAATTAATTCAAACAAGTATCCTGAGTAGCTTTCAAAATTTTACGGGTATTTTCTAAAGTATCGCTCTCGGCATACACACGTAAAACAGGCTCAGTACCACTCGCACGAATCATCATCCATTGGTCGTTTTCGAAATAGTATTTCCAACCATCAATAGTTTCTAATTTCTCTACTTTATAAGAACCAAATGATTTGAATTTATCTTCTTTACAGGCTTTAATTACTTTTTGTTTTACTTCTTCCGTTAAATGTAAATCGTTACGCTCGTAAACAAAACGTCCTGTTAATTTATATAAGTCCTCGATTAATTGCTCTAAGCTTTTTCCGCTCTTCGCCATGTATTCCCAAATAGTTAATCCCATCCAAATACCATCGCGCTCAGGAATATGTCCTTTAATGGCGATTCCCCCACTCTCTTCTCCGCCTAACAATACATCTTCACTAATCATGTAACCGGCAATGTATTTAAATCCAATTTGAGTTATTTCAAGTGGTAAGTTATAATGAGCTGCTAACTTTTTAATGCGAGGGGTTACAGAAAATGCGCAAACAATTTTACCGCCAAATTTTTTCTCTTCCACTAAATATTTTACCAATAACAAAATGATGTGGTGTGAATCCACAAAATTTCCTTTGCTATCATACAAACCAATTCTGTCTGCATCGCCATCTGTACACAAACCACAACTAATTTTTCCGTCTTTCTTAATTAAATTACTAAACTCCAATAAATTTTTGTGAATGGGTTCAGGAGCTTGTCCGTGAAAACCAGGATTCTCATCATCATGTAAATGCACAATCTCAGGAAACAAACGTTTCATTACTCTTTGTCCTGCACCAAACATACTATCGTATGCAAATTTTAATCCTGATTTTTTAATTAAAGCAATATCGAAATGCTCTTCAACATGTTTCACATACATATCTTCAAGCGGAGCAATTTCTAATAAACCTTTTTTCTTTGCTTCTTCTAAATCAATTGCATCTAAGTTTACTGAATGCTTTTCAGGAATAATATCTTCTACTTCTTGAATTTTTTCAGGAACTAATGGTCCGCCATAATGACCTTTTAATTTATATCCGTTATATGAAGGAGGATTATGACTAGCAGTAATAACTACGCCTAAAGATGCTTTTAATTTAAGAGCGCCTAAAGAAACCATTGGTGTTGAAGTGTATTCTTTCGCTAAAAAAACTTTCACGCCATGAGCGATAAAAACTTTTGCTGTTGTTTCTGCAAATAACTCACCTGCAAAACGACAATCATGACCAATAACTACGCTTGGTTTATCAAAGTTTTTCAAAAGCCATTTAGCAGTCGCTTCTGTTACGCGTGCCACATTATCAACTGTAAAATCTTTAGCAATAATTGCTCTCCAGCCGTCGGTACCAAATTTAATCTTAGTCATAGTAAATAAATAGAGGTTTAAAGGTACAAAATTTTAATTAATGTCAGGTCGAGCGTAGTCGAGACTTTGTATGCATTGAGTCCTTTCTCGACTTCGCTCGAAATGACAGGGTTTTTAGCGTTTTATCCCCTTGTTATCGAGGGACTTTTGATAGGCAGCTGCGTATTTTAGATGCTGATCGTAAGTAGCAGAGAAATCACTATAACCATTAAGAGAAGGCTTAGCGCAGAAATAAATGTAATTATGGCGTGTATAATTCAAAGTCGCATCCAACGATTGCATATTTACTAAGCAAATTGGTCCTGGAGGTAAACCTTTATATTTATAGGTATTGTATGGTGAATCAATTTCCTTATCAGCATTAGTTACGCGTTGCACTTCAAAATTACGGTTTGCAAATTTTAATGTGGGATCAGCTTGCAAAGGCATATTCTTTTTTACTCGATTTATATATACGCCAGCTATTTTTTGTTGTTCGCTTGCAATACCACTTTCACCCTGAACAATTGAAGCAAGTGTTGTCGCTTCCACTAAAGATAAACTCGCTTTTTTACATTTATCGCGGCGTTCTTTTGTCCAAACTGAATTGAAATATTTTTTTAGTTCTTCAAACAACTCTTCTTTTTTTGTCACCCAACTTACTTCATACACATTTGGCAATACAAGTGCCATAATATTATCAGGATCTAAGCCGTATTCTTTCTCCAACATCACATCATCACTTAGATATTCATCTAATTCATCAAAACTTAATTCGAGTTTAGAATCCAGGTATTCAATAAATTCTTCTTTTGTGCGGATTTGAGAATTGAAGGTGAGTTTAACTTTTTCTTGCTTGTTATTTTTCAGCATTAAAATAAGTTGGCGGTTGTTCATGCCTGTATTGACGCGGTATTTTCCGGGATGGACATTTTTATCCAAATCCATCCGCTTGGCCATCCATTCGAAAGTTTTGTGATTCTCTATTACATCCTCGCTGTATAATGTATTCAATAAAGTTTCGAAATCAGCATCACTGGGAATATAAACGTATTTAAAGTTTTTACCCTCAAGACTTACGTTAGGCTTGTAAAGATTAATATAAGCCCAATAGCCACCGAAGCCAACGGCAACAAGAACAAAAAGCACAATTAATTTTCTTATCAATCTCATACAACACTCTTCAATTGTTGTAACGCCATTTTTGCTTTTGCGTTACCGGGATTTTTCTTTAAAATTTGATTTACAATTTCAATAGCGCCTTTATAATCTTTCTTATACGCTTTTAATCCTGCTAAATTTAATAAAAGAGGTTCGTAATCCGGGTTAAGTTTAAGCGCCTTATTGTAAAGTTGCTCAGCTTCAACAACATTATTTTGTGAAATTTTTATAAAACCTAAATTGGTGTAGGCTGAAATATTTTTCGGATGCTCTTTTATCATGAATTCAAAAGTTTTTTCCGCTTCTGCAATTTTTCCTGTATTCATATAGGCTGAACCTAATTTATTTTGGAACTCTAAATTATATGGCGCAAGATCAGTTGATTTCTCGAACCACTTTACAGACTCTTTAACATTTCCTGTATTAACATAAGCTTCCCCGATATGATATGCACTCCAGGCTGAGCAGTTATCGTACGTTTGCTTGGTTAACTTAGAGAAAAGTGTTGACCAATGTATCGTGTTCACATACTCAATAATCTTACTATAATTTTGCTTAGAGAACTGCAATTGCAACAAAGCATCCAAATTCTTCCATATATCTTCAACAGTTTTATCACTCAAATATTTTTGGGCAGAATCTAAATACTCAGGTTTTGGTTCAAATTTATCGTACTGATTGATGTAAGCCCATGCCTTAGTTAAATTAGATGGTGATTTTTCATTCACAGCATAAAGTCCAATGAATTTCTTCAATTTATCTTTTTCCTTTTGGGTTACAGGTTTACGAATATAATGATCGTGAACCGTTACGTGAGGAATATCCGTTGAACCTGAAGAAGGCATGTGGCAGCTAACACAATTGGCTGTAGCAGGTTTTTTTACAACTGATTTTTCTGTGCATTCCAGTTTTGATTTCTTTTCAGGACCATGACAACTTTTACAAGCGTCATTGAACACTTCTTTATTCGTTTCTCGTACGCTTACGTGTGGATTGTGACACGTCACGCAGGTTAGAGCTTCCTTAAATGGTCTTAATTTTCCGGTGGCTGAGCTTGTCGAAGCCACTTCGTATGATTTAATAAAACACTGACTCTGTTTCAATCTATCCGCATGCGAAGCCATAATGAATTCATCATCGGCGTTTTCATATTTCGGCAGGAAAACAGTCATGAAATCATTCAACTTCATGCCCGGTTTAAAATCGAAAAAGGATTTTCCTTCTTTTAAAACAGCATTACCTTGTAAATGGCAACGCTGACAAATATCAAATTGTCTGTCTATAGAAAGCTTTGCAGGATTTACAATACTGTAATCAATATATTTTGAGGTGTCAATTTTACTTCCTGTTTGTCGTTGTGCTACATGAATACTTCCGGGGCCGTGACAACGTTCGCAATTAATTCCTTCCTGTACGCCATTATATTTATTCTCTGAACCCAAAACAAAATTGGGATATGAATTATGACAACTCATGCACTCCAAACCAATTTTACGCGAGAAATGTGTATTGTGTCCATCTTCAAATCCGGGAGGAAGATCCCACTTTTTCTTCTGCGTATAAAAGGTCATTGGCATTTGATTCAAATATCCATTTACCGATTGAATATGAGAATTAGTATGCTGACCAGAACCAATAATATAATTTACCTGTTCTGTTCTTTTGAAAATCGTGTCCCTTCCCTTTAAACGGAATTCGGTAAAATATAAACTATCATTTTTCCAAGAAGCATTGTAATAGAAATCTTTAATCTTATCATAAATTAAAGGATGCGAATAATCTGCGGATGATTTTTCCTTTGTTGCTACATCAAAAGATTTTCCCATTCCGGTTTTAATAAAGGAATTGTAAATACTTTGGTGACATAGTTTACAGCTGTTAATTCCCACATACCTCGCGCTGTCGTGGTGGTTCAAATAAACAAGCGTATCTTTTTTGCTTTGAGAAGTAGTTGTATTGCCCGTTGGCTCTTTGCACTGAAAGGCAATAAGTAAAATTAATAGAGTGGAAATGGAAAGTATTACTCTTTTCTGCAACATTATTTATTGATGTGTTGCAATAACCATTCGTCGCCAAACTCCGTTGCCGAAACACGGTTCCAGCTTTTTTTGAGTCCGATTTTTTCGAAACCGCTTTTTTCAAATAACTGTAAGCTTGAAGGCGCCGACACAGTTACATTGGCGTAAAGTTGTTTTAATAATAAATTATTGCAGGCGTAATCTTTTAAAAGCTCTAAAGCCTCGAAAGCATAACCTTTGTTACGATATTCTTCTGAAATTAAAATGCCAATACCGGCACGTAAATGATAAGGATCAAAATCAAACAAATCGATTGCTCCAACAGGAACATCGTTTTCGTTTGGAGAAATAATTAAACGTAATTGTTTATTGGTGTAAATATCTTCGTGAGCATTTACCAGGAACTGCTCTAAGACATAGCGACTAAAAGGCGTTTGTGTATTACTCACATGCCAAATTTCGCGGTTGTTTTCCCATTTGTACAATACATCAACATCTTCCGGCTCAAGAGCGCGTAAATGAATATTTTCTCCTTTTATAAACATTATGATTTAAAATAAGTGTCGCGTTCGTTTTTTATTCTTGCTTGTAATTCCTCGTTAGTGTAATGCGGTAATGTAAAGATATTATTTTCTGATTTATTTGCAATATTTAAGGCAATTGCCTGAGTGACGTAATCGTTTTGGAATAATTCATCTACAAAATCATAGAACAATTGTTCTCTATTGTTTCTTATGGCGTAAAACTCTTCAAAGAATAACTTGAGAGGCGATAAACAAGTTGCTTCATTTTGCTTTACAGCAGTAAACTGATTTAATTGTTCTTGAAAAATATTTAATTGATGGTCAGAACTGAATACAGGATGCCTCACGATTTTTAAAAACAAAGCTTCAATCTTTTTCTGTGAAATGGTTTTTAATAATACTTCAGAACTTACATTTAATTCCCTTTCCTTAATTGTAAGAGAATTATAGTTCCCGTCAATCATTAAACCAACATGAGGTGGAATTCTTGAAGCATGTAAAATAACTAACCAAGTTCCTTTTGCAAGAACTGAAGTCTCTTTACAATCTTCGTAAGCGATTAAATATTTAGTCTCTGAAATCAATCTTCTAATTTAATACTGCCATGAAAAACAAAATCAGCCGGACCTTCCAGCCAGATATTATAGAAATTACTTTCCAGTACTTTATCAAACTTTACGTTTAAACTTCCACCTAAAGTGGAAATCTTACAAGAATTTTTCTGACTCGCTATTCCGTTTATAGCAGCAACTAAAGCTGAAGCTGTAACGCCTGTGCCACAAGATAAAGTTTCATCTTCTACTCCTCTTTCGTAAGTGCGTACAAAAACACCGTCCTCTGTTTTCTCAATAAAATTTACATTAGTGCCTTCAGCCGCAAAACGTTCGTTGTTTCTTATTTTCTTTCCTTCTTCAAATACATTGTAGTCTTTTACACCTTCAACAAACTTCACATAATGCGGAGAACCTGTATTCAAGAAAAAGAAATCATCTCCGCTTTCTACACTCTTCACATCATTCATTTTTAAGGAGACTTGATTTACGCCGCTAATTGTTGCTTCATGCAAACCATCAATAGCAATGAAACGAGCTTTATCATTTATCAATCCTAATGATTTTGCGTAGGCTGTAATGCATCTTCCGCCGTTACCGCACATACTGCTTTCGTTGCCATCACTATTAAAATAAACCATTTTAAAATCAACACCGGGCTCTAATTCTAATAACATTAATCCATCGGCACCAATACCAAAATGACGGTTACATAAAAAAGCAACTTGTTCAACCGAAAGTTGAATTTCCTTTTTACGGTTATCAATTAAAATAAAATCGTTACCCGTTCCTTGATATTTATCGAAACTAATTTGCATTAATTTATTTTGGCTAGTAAATCAGAATCAATTACTCTATCCATTGGCATAAAATCCGAATTGACTGATACTTTATAAACCTGCTCTTCACTCTTTAAATAATAAAAATCATCAACCTTGTAAAGATTCAAAGAAGAAAAATCAGAAAACCCATAAAGGATAATTCTGTTTTTTGTCATACGATACCCTTTAGAGTTCAATGGCGTTTTCCAAAACTCGACAAAAAACAAAGTGGCATTGTCGTTATGATTTACACCTGCTAATTTTGGAGACAAGGTGTCTTTTTGAATATTATCTAAATCAATTAGTTTAATATTCTTTACAGAGATGAATTCTTCCTTAGCTAAATTTACTTCCCCATCCTCATTCTTAATTAAACTATCAACCTCTTTATAATTTGTATATGGAGAAACCTTGGTATTTATTTTATAACGCTCTTTATCGTCTTTAGTTTTTTCCTTTTCTTCCTGCTGAACGGGTTGCTCAATGACTTTTATTTCTTTTGCAGAAGCTGATTTCATTTTACTGAAATAGTCATCCATCTTAAAAATAAAAAAACCAACACCGATAATTAGTCCGATAGAAACCCCAAAAACAAAGGCAGGTATTTTGCGTTTTATTTGCATTTTTTAGCAGTATAAAGGTAGCAATTTTAAAGATACCCCAGTTAAGTATTGTTAAAAGAAATTGACAGGACAAATTTCCGAATTAATTTTGCGTTATAGATTTAAATTTAAAACCAAGGAATATGAAAAAGTTAGTTTCAACAGTATTAGTAGCGGCATTAGGAGGCGTATTTGCCTTAGTAGCTACAGGTTTCATGACCGGGCACCAAAAAGCCGGCGGAGAAGTTACTCTAACCCAAAAAACACCAGTTGTTTACACCTCTTACGCAGGCGGTGGCATTGGTAATACACCCGATTTTATTTTATCGGCCGAAAAATCACTTAACGCCGTGGTTCATATACGAACCAAGGCTTCACAAACCAATAATTTAACCTACAACCCCTTCGAGCAATTTTTATACGGACATAGCAACCGCCCCTATATTATGGAAGGGAGTGGTTCGGGAGTAATTTTATCGCAAGACGGATACATTGTAACCAATAACCATGTTATTAATGGTGCCGATGAAATTGAAGTGATGCTAAATGACAAACGTGATTACAGAGCTGAAGTTATTGGTACAGATCCGAGTACTGACATTGCCCTTTTAAAAATTAAAGAAAAAGATTTACCATTTGTATCCTATGGAAACAGCGACGCTCTTAAAGTGGGTGAATGGGTTTTAGCTGTTGGAAATCCGTTCAATTTAAATTCAACTGTAACTGCAGGTATTATTAGTGCTAAAGGAAGAAGTAATGTTTTAGAGGGTGATAAATCGAAAGGACAATTTCCTGTTGAATCATTTATTCAAACAGATGCTGCGGTTAATCCCGGAAACAGTGGTGGTGCTTTAGTTAACACCAATGGTGAATTAATTGGAATTAATACTGCTATTGTTTCGAGCAATGGTGCTTATCAGGGGTATTCGTTTGCTATACCTGTTACGATTGTGAAAAAAGTGGTTTCAGATTTAATTGAATTCGGAACTGTGCAACGCGCTTATATTGGTGTAAGTATTAACGACATCAACGCCAAATTTGCAGAGCAAAAAAGTCTTTCAGTTTTAAAAGGGGCTTATGTAAATGGCTTAACCACTAATGGCGCTGCAGAAGTTTCAGGAATTAAAATTGGGGATGTGATTACATCAGTTGAAGAAACTAAAGTTAATAGTGTTTCGGAATTACAGGAACAAGTTAGCAAGTATCGTCCTGGTAATAAAATCGATGTTACCGTTATCCGCAACGAAAAAGAAATCACCTTACCCGTTACTTTAACGAATATTAAAAACGGAACAGAAGTTATAAAGAAAGAAGTTCCTGTATTAACGAGCTCCAGTAGTTTAGGCGCTACTTTTGAGGAAGTAACTCAAGATTACCTCACAAAATTCAATGTTGAGAATGGTGTTAAGATTGCAAAATTGAGTGGCGGAAAATTAGCAAACGTTGGAATTAAAGAAGGTTTTGTTATTACCAACATCAATAAGAAAAAAGTATTTACTGCCGATGACGTTAAGAAAGCATTGGAAAATAAAACAGGAAATGTATTAGTAGAAGGATTTTATCCTAACGGGATGATTGCTTCTTATGGATTTGGGCTTTAGTTCGTAGTTTTGAGTTCGTAGTTCGTAGATAGGCAGAAATTCTACGAACTACCAACTCCGAACTACCAACTTTTCTAATTCCACCAACTCCATCTTGCGGGCCAATACTCGATAACTTTAATTTCAAAATCACTTAACGTGAATTTCTTTTTGCTCCGGTTCCAAATGAAGAAAGTTATTTTTGCATCCTGACGAAGCCAGTTTTTTAATTCAGAACCAATGAAAATTTCTGAGTAAGCATAATGTCCGGTTGAATCGGAAGTATAAAACTGACCAATATCCGTTCCTCCAAAAAACAAAGTGGAATCCTTTTGATTGGAGACGCTAAAATTAAAACCGACGTCATTTAATGGCTCAGTACTTTTCAATTTTACTTTAGCCAGAATAACATTTCCTTCTTTTAAATTCAGTTTCTTCAATTCCGTTGTGGCTGAATAACAAAATTCATCTAAAGAATCTACCCTGTAAGATTCTCCGCTTAATTTTTCTTTATTAAAATTGAATTCAAACTTTTCAGAAGAAATATAATCCGGATTTCCTTCGCCTACTCTGTTTGGTCTAGCTTCTTTTTTTGAAAGCAAATAACTATTCACGTTTAAGGTCTGCCAATGTTCATGAATAAACGGAAAGTATTCCAACATAATTTCTAATTGTGATTGTGTTGGCTCTCCTAATAAAACATAATCAGCTTTTGAGTTTTTTACTTGAGCTTTGAATGACGCAATATCTTTAAACTCTTCACCAATGTGATAATTAAACTTCCTCTTATATTTTAACTCATAATTAATCACGAAATATTTTTGCGAAGCCATATAATACGATTCCACCTTCCCTACTCCGTACTTAACTTCTAAATCACAATACTCCTTACTCTGAAATCCATTTTGATTTAATACTGCATTCGTAAAAAAATGTTTTCCAACAACCGATTGATAAATTAAAGCGGCACTTACAACTACCGTGACTAAAAGTGTTTGCTTTGAATTAAATTTAATAATTCCAGTGACAGCCCAAATAAAACAAGGTGCTGAAAATAACATGACTGAATATTGGAAAATTGGTGCTTTAGTAACTGAATACGTATAAATGAGTGTGTAATTCACAAAAAACAAAATCAATAACATAACAGTTTTTTTATTCACTTTGAATTCCTTTGTCATAACAAAAGCAACACTAAACAATAAAACAAAAAACAACCAAACATATCCTGTACCGAATAAGGTTTTCAAAAAACCAAGTATAGCCCATTTATCAGGGGCGGCTAACCAACCATCTTGCGAATGACCAATACCGCCTTGTGCAAACTGCGCCATTGTGATTTCCCAGTGAGGTAAATAAAACAATATCGCGCAAATGCATGCGGAAATATATTTTGTATAGTTTTTCAGATTTACAAAAAACAAACCTGCTACACCGCATGTAAAAGCATACAAACAACTTAAATGATTATTAAATGCTGCCAGCAAAATAAAGATTACAAAAAACACATAATGCATCCGTTTTTGCTTTTCAGAAAAACTTAATTCAAATAAATAATAAGTTAAAGCGGTACAAAAGAATAATCCTCCCGAATACATCCTTGCGAGTGGCGCGTAAAACAAAAAGATGTAAGAGAATGAAAAAATACTTGCAGTTATTAATGCCGGAGTTTTTCCATACCATTTCAAAGAAAATAAATAAGCGTAAATAATTCCACCCAGACTAAACAACAAAAAAGGCAACTTCACCCAAAATTCATCATAACCAAAAGTCACAACTACTGCATTAATGATTAATTGAACCAAAATCGGATGTGTATCTAATTTCACACCATACTCAATTAAATCGTGCCAGTTGGTATAGATAGAATTACGTAAACCACACAACTCATCATAACTATACTGATAATCGAAGGCGGGAATAAAACGGATGATGGCCGCCACCAAAAAAATGACAGTAAACTCCTTGTTATCTTTAATGAATTTTAGCATGGTTTGATTCCCAAATATAATGCAATAAACCCTTATTTTTTACGTTATTATATGTAAATTTACCTCAGTGAAGAATTTCCTTTTTATAGTCTCTGTATTATTCGTGATTGCTTTGAGCTCAACCTCATGCAAAAAGAATAAACTCCTTACCGACTCCTCTGCTAAAGTTGATTTTTCGGCCGATTCGGTTTTGTTTGATACTGTATTTACAACTGCGGGTTCTACTACCCGTCAAATTCGAGTTATTAATAATCATGATGAAAGAATAAATATTTCTTCCATTAATGTAAGAAGCGGTTCTGCATCACCTTTTTTCTTAAATGTAGATGGCTCTCCGGGAAGATCATTCTCCGATATTGAAATTGCAGGACACGACAGTGTTTTTATTTTTATTCAGGTCAACGTTAATCCAAATAATTCTAATAGTCCACTTATTATAACTGACGCTATTGATTTTTCTGTAAATGGAAATACACAATCTGTACATTTAGAAGCTTGGGGACAAGACGCCTATTATCACAAACCAACTAACGCCATAAAATTTGTAAATGGCGGTTATTTACCTTACACTTTAATTGCGCCGGGAACTAACACAACTGTAACTTGGATTAACGATAAACCTCACGTTATTTATGGTTGGTTAGTTGTAGATTCTAGTCAGACATTAGTCATTGACCCGGGTGTAAAAGTACATTTTCATCAGAATGCAGGATTATGGGTTTACCGTTATGGAACATTAAAAGTTCAAGGCACTATAGGAAATGAAGTGGTATTTCAAGGCGACAGACTAGAACCTTATATGCAAGATGAGCCCGGACAATGGGATAGAATTTGGATTAACGAAGGAAGCATAAATAATTCCATTAACTACGCGATTATAAAAAATGGTTTTATTGGCGTGCAGACAGAATTACTGTTTAGAATTTTTTCAGAGCCGCGCCGTTTAAAAATTACGAATACAAAAATTCAGAACATGAAAAAGTGGGGGATGTATAATCTTGCATTTAATGTTTCAGGTGGGAATAATGTATTTAGCAATTGTAAAGAATATTGTTTAGCCATGGTTGCCGGAGGAAATTGCACCTTCATTCATAGCACCTTTGCAAACTATTGGACTAAAGACGGAAGAAGTACACCTTGCGTTCATATAGATAATCGTGCGGGGCAGGATCAAATTCCAATGGACACTTGTTATTTTGGAAATTGCATTATTGATGGAAATAGTGGTGGTAATGAATTAGAGTTAGATATTATAACTACAGCAACATTTACACCCAAACATAAATTCTCTTATTCATTTATCCGCACAACAATAAATATGACGGCGAGTCCAACCGTATTTATTAATTGTAATCCTAATGGACCACCTGTGAGCGCTTTTAATGATCCCGCCACGTATAAATTTGATTTAGGAAACGGTTCAAGTGCAATAAATTTACCAAACAACCCAACCACAACCAGCGATGCAAGTATCTTCCCAGTAGACATTATGGGGAATACCAGACTTGTTACTCAACCTGATGCCGGAGCCTACGAGAAATAGACGGTAAATTTCAGCGATTAGTCTATTTTAACAGCTAAGCCATTTTTTTATACGGATATTTGCGCCAGTTTTTAATGTACTCATGAAAAATACTTTTTTGGTTCACCTCATTCTCCCTGAATTTTTCACAACAAAATTCATGTCTCTTATTCCTAAACAACGTTCTCGTATTAATGAATTGATGGAGAAAAAAGTAATTCGCTCATATTCATTAGATATGGAACGCCAAAATGTTTGGGCTTTTATTGACGCCAAAAATGAAGAAGAAGTAATGGAGATACTTCAATCGTTTCCTATTATTAAAGAAGTAAAACTTCACATTCACGAATTAGCTTTTTACGATTCTGCTCCTGTTGGTTTGCCTGAGTTGATAATGAACTAACCCCTCTGTCTTTTCCGCTAAAGCGGAATAAGACTGTCTCCCCTTAAATAAGGGGAGAAGTTTTTTTACTCAGCAATTATATTTATAACACAAAATAACTCTCCCCCTTTTTTAAGGGGGAGTCCCGCTTGCGGGGAGGGGGTCACTTCCCAATCACCTCAAACTTCACTTGCGTCGTTTCTCCTTCTGAATCTGTAATACTCAACGTATGTTTACCTACCTCGGGTAAAACAGAAATTTGATGGAATTTTTGTGTGGTGCCGACAAACTGTTCGTCGAGTTGCCAGTAGAGAATTGCATTTGCATTTTTATGTGTGGCTTTTAAAATACATTTTCCTTTTTCACCACTTTCATTCACAGGAATGTAAATTTTAAATCCTTCTCGGGGATAAATAATATCAAGTTGATGGATATTTAATTCACTCGCACACTCTGGTAAATATTCCGGCAATGGTTTGTAGAATAAACTGTGTTGCTTGTAAAAATATTCTTGCGTTGGAGAAACTACAAACCAAGGCACATGTTTCATTTTGTTTACGGAATAACAATTGCTGTTTACCCTGTATTTTCCTGTCTCATCGAGGTGAATTATTTTATGAAACGGACAAACATTTGTCTTTTCTCCTCCACTTGGCATGAGTTGAACAGAAACATCAGGACAATTTTCTGATGCTTTAAATCCACTGACTTTGCAAACTTTCAATCCAACCATATCAGCAGTCGGTTTTGCAAACCATTTTTTCTCACTCAATAAATTAAATATGGAGAACATCAATGGTGCAGCGGCTCCTGTTCCTGTTAATTCAGGACGACCTTCGCCATCGGCATTTCCTACCCAAACTGCGACGGTGTATTTTGCGTTTAATCCAACAGCCCAGGCATCTCTGAAGCCGTAACTCGTTCCTGTTTTCCAGGCGATCTTTGTGCGGGATAAAAATTGCATCCAACCAACATAATCTTGTGGACGAATTAATTCGGTCATCGCATTAAATGTGTACCAAATGCTTGAAGATTTTAAAACATCTGCTTTTTGCGTGGCGGTTTTTCTTGGAGGCGTTTCACTCTTTAAATAAATTAAAGGGTGATAATTATTTGGCGCGTATTTGTTTCTTGAATTGGAATAGGACAGTAAACTTCTTCCCATGGATGAATAAGCTCCTGAAATATCCCAAAGCGTTGCTTCTCCCCCACCTAAAATTAAGGACAAACCATAATGTGTTGTTGGCTTACTGAAATTTTTAAAACCTAGTTGTTTTAAACGGTAATGAAATTTAGCAGTACCATAATCCAATAACATTTTTACAGCGGGAACATTTAACGAACGGGCTATCGCATTATTGGCGGGAACTAATCCGTCGTAAGTCAGATTAAAGTTTTTTGGTCCGTATGAACCAATTTGTGTAGGAATATCTTCCAGTAAAGAAGCTGGAAGGATTTTATTTTCATTCAACATGAATGCATACAGAAATGGTTTCAAAATACTTCCAGTACTTCTTGGAGCACTAATAACATCCACATAATTCTCGTGTTCATTTTTTTCTGAATAAGAATTTCCAATATACGCTAACACATTTCCTGTTTCTGTTTCTATAACTAAAGCACAAGCATTATGAATTTGATTGCCGGATAAATTTTTTGAATGTTTGTTTAATTGCTCCGCCACCTGAACTTGTAAATTTTTGCTGATGGTGGATTTAAAAATTTGTTCTCCTCCCTTTTCATTGATACAACGGTTTAATAAATGATTGGCTAATTGCGGAACGGGAAATGGTTTATCAGGTAAAGGTTCTTCGAGAGATAATTTATAAGTAGCTTCATCAATTATTTTTTTATCCCATAATTTTTTAAGGAGATTGTTTCTTTTTTTCAATAATCTCACATGATTTTTACCGGGATAAATTAACGAGGGGGAATTTGGTAACACCGCTAATAATGCACTCTCAGCCCAGCTTAATTTAAATTCACTTCTCCCAAAATAACGCCACGAAGCAGCCGATAAACCAACCACATTACTTCCAAAAGGAGCATTACTCGCATATGCATTAAGGATTGAAGATTTTTTGTAAGACATTTCAATTCTTAAAGCCAAAAGCATTTCTACAATCTTATGATAATAACTCCTGCTTTGGTTACCACGCATCATCCGCGCGACTTGCATGGTGATGGTACTTCCCCCACTCTTTACTTTACCCGAACTTACATTCCGTTTAATGGATTTGAAAATAGAAACAGGATTAATACCAGGGTGATAATAAAAATATTCATCCTCAAACAAAGTAATACACTCGGCAAACTTTGCAGGAATACTATCATTTTGCGGATAGCGCCACTGACCATCACTTGCAATTTGTGCCGACAATAACTGATTATTCACATCCACTAAAACCGTACTGCTAGGTTTATCAAATAATTTAGAAGGTAACCACCACCAATAAATCAAACCCAATATTAAAAAAACAATGAGTTTGATTTTGTGTTTGAAAAGGAAGGCTTTTATTTTTTGGAGGAACAAAGGAATTTATTTTTTGAGAATTTTACATTTGTAAACTTCCCGATTACGCTTACAGGATAAGAAATAAATACCTGGGCAAATATTAATTAAATCCAATTTATCCTTCATCACTTCAAATTTAACCTCATTCCCAACAAGGTCATAAAGTTTGAATTCACTGAATTGGTCAAAGCCCTTTAAAAAGAGAAAATCTTCTACTGGATTTGGATAAGTTCTTATTTCTTCATTCAATAAAGAATTAGTAATTCCTGTCCAATTTAAAGCATACAATGAATCTGTACTTACACAAACGTCATCTATATAGTAATATGCTGCCATGCTACCAAAAACTGGGCCGGGATAGCTTAGCGTATCGGTATTCGTGTCATTAAAAAAATTGCCTATTAAAATATACTTGTAAACCGAATCGGCAATAAATGAACCCGATATTTTTAACCAATTTACTGTGTCCTGATAAATTACATTGGTTTTTAAATGAGCAAAATTATTTATCGGTGCGGGATTTGTTGTGTTTGAGGACACCGTTGAAAATCTTAATCCGATTTTATTTGTAGCATACTGCCTCCAACCATAAAGATACCCTGACCAATTAATAAAAAACGAAATAAAATATTTTACTCCTACTTGCAAAGTATTTGTTAGAACAGCACCAATGAACTCTCTATAATTAGGACCTGCTGAACAAGAGATAGGGTGACACCAACTTATTAATCCAGCCATACCCATTCCTGTGCGTGCATATTGATATCCCGCCGCAGCGTTTGGTACGCTAAGACCAGATACGCCACATCCGTGATAATAGTCAGGTGTTGCACCAAAATTCATCCAGTTTCCGCAGTCAGTTATATTATTATCATTAGAAGGGCATTGCACAGTAACCTCAAATGATGGATTAGGAACAAGGTTAGTTTGTGAAAAAACAACAATACTTAGAAAGGAAAGAAAAATTATTGAATATGCTCTTCTTGCCTTAATCATATAATTAAAGATACGATAATTTAAACAAACTATTTTCATCATTCTTCTTTCACATCCCCCCGTCAGCGACTTCGTCGGACGTCCCCCTTCGAAGGGGGAATTTTCCGCACTCCATTCAAGGGCAATCATTCCCCCTTCGAAGGGGTCGTTCCGCATAAATGCGGAACGGGGGATGTTATTTCCCCGCTACTTTATCATCTTTTTGCTTCACCACTTTTATCCATTGGCCTTTTGTTCTTGCAAAAACACTCTTATCGTACATGGCTTCTACATTTACAGCAGGGAGATAATATTTACCTGCGTAACTGGCGTTGAGCAATAAGTTAAAGGTTTTAGTTTCGTTGGTGTACAAATCAAAATAAGTATTCACTCTGTCATCACGAATATCCTGATAAGTGTAGCCTGAATTTTTCAATGCAGCTTCGTTATCATCCATTTTCGCGTTGTGAATTTCCCAACCGGATGGAATATAATTTATCAAGGCTAAATTTTTCAATTCACCCATCAAACCTAAATTCTTAACGGTTACAGTTAACATGAAATTAGTTCCTTGTTGCATTTCAGTTGGGTCAATTACATTTCCGCCCATGTCTTTATACATCACAGAAGCAATAATATTTTCGTTGCCTTCTACTTCTTCACCAATTGGTGGTTTGCCGCGGTTAATTAATCTTGCATACAACATGCCTTTTCCATTATTCTCAATACTATAATTAATGGTTGTTGCATTTTTAAAGCTAATTGGTATTTGAGTGATAGCAGAATTACCCTTTATCTCCACTTCTTTACCATTTACTTTCACAGTTGCCTGCATAGCTGAAGCTCCACCGAATTTTTTAATGAATTCAGCAACAGAAACTAAACCAAAGGCTGTTGTTTGCGTACTCAACCAATTTTTCGAAGACAAGAAGTCAGAAACTTTTTTCAATTGCGTAAAGGCTTGTTGTTTTTTATTCATCAAACATAAAGTTTGTAAAACAATCGACTCATCCCTATCTGAAGAACCATACGTATAATAGTTCACCGAATAATACGGAATAGTTGTAGCTGCTTTAGCAATTAATTTCTCAGCCTCGTCAGTTTGTCCGATTTGCGCATAAGATGCAGCTAATAACCAACGTGCTTGATCTGATAATGAATAAAACTCGCGTAAACGGTTCATCGCACTCATAGCAGGTTGATTTGCTAAAGCGAGAACATATAAACGATACGCCTGCATGACATCGTTATTGAAATTTTTATTTTTCGCAAACTCATAACTCATGGCTGCGGTTTTTTGGTAGTTCAATAAATTTTTCTTCAAGCCTGCCGGTAAAGTATATCCTTTTTTCTCAGCAAGAATTAAGAAATGTCCGGCATAAGAAGAACCCCAATCGTTGGCTTCATTCATACCTTGCCAATACGCCATAGCACCATTACTGATTTGGAATTTGCGGATTTCGTTAATACCACCTTTGATATTATTTTCTACTTCTGTTTTACGCTCTGCACTTAGATCCATAATGTCGGTTAAATACAATTGCGCAAATGCTCCTGAAGTAGTTTGCTCAATACATCCGTGAGGATAAGTGATTAAATAATGTAAACGCTCTTCCAAATTAATTGGAGGAATGGTTGACAATTCTAACATTCCGGTATTTGTTCCCGCTAAACCGACAGGACTGGCGTTTCCTGATTCAGTTTTGCCTGCATCCACCCAGAAATCTTTAATTGTACTTTGGTATGGATTTGGATTACGTACATCTAATTCTATTTCGTAAACAGAAGTATGTCCACCACCATTAGCCGTGATTTTTACTTTCGCAATGCCGGTTTGATTTTTCACTTTCAAATCAAACACTACTAATTTCTCATCATCCTTACCAACGTTTACGGTTTTCGAAGCGCCGCCAATTGGTTGTAACAATCCATTCACCTCAACTTTAACTGTAGTGGCGCCAATATTTTTATCTCCACCAAAAACAGAAACCGGTAGTTTCACTTCCTCCGTTACACTTAACACTCGTGGTAAAGTTCCCAATACCATTAACGGTGCTTTTACAGGCGTCGTTTTTTCGGTGTGGCCGTAAGCGCCTTTGTAACCGGCAATCAACATTGTTCTCACAGAACCAACATACATTGGTAATTTAAACTTCACGTCTTTTTTCTCACCCTTATTTAAATGGAACGGACCGAAGAATCTCACCATTGGTTTAAAGCGGTTAGCTTTTGCACCATCATCTCCTGCTTCGCTGCCGTCACCACCAATACTTAAGATGCGCTCTAAGTCTGCACCAAATGCACCAATTACATTATCGTATACATCCCAAGTTTTTACGCCTAAAGCTTCTTTACTGTAAAATGCATTCCAAGGATTTGGTGTTTTGAAACGCGTAATGTCTAATAATCCTTCATCAACAACGGCGAGCGTAAATGCCATCTCTTTAGAATTTTCTTCTCCTACAGTAATTGTTACATTTTGTTCTGGCACTAAAACACTCGGCATCGTAATAGTTGGACGTAAATGCGTTTCAGGATCATCAATGTTAATTGCCACTACACCATACAAACGAATTGGTAAATCATTCTTACGGGTGTGAGGCTGCATTAATGAAACGTGCACATAAACATTCGGTGCCATCTCCGGTTTTACTTTGAATTTAAATAAAGTACTTCCTTTTTCTGTTTCTAACCAATGTGCTTCTAAAACTTTGCTGCCACTTTCAATCGTAACAAGAGCTCTTCCTTTATCAGGAGAAGGAATAGTTACTACAGCTTCGTCACCTGTTTTATAAGCGGTTTTATCAGTGGTGAACTGCAACATATTCGAGAGAATTTTATTATCCTCTCCTCCGCCTCTTTCCATCCAGTTCGACCAATCGAAATACGTTACAGCGGTGGTTGAATGTCCGCCATCTAAATCCGTAACTTTAATTAAATAACGACCGTAATCATTTTCTTTAATATTGATTTTCACTTTTGCATTTCCCGCCTTAGAAGAAACCATTTGTGTCATAATTGGTTTATGATATTCATCCGATGCATAGTTCGCTAACTCATCATTGTACTGATCCCACCACCATCTCCATTCTAATTTATATAACTCGAATTTCAAATTACCACGTGAAACTGCGTTTCCTTTATAATCGCAAGTAGCAATGCTTATTTCATGATCTTTTCCTGTGTAAAGAATTCCTGAATTCTTTTCACCTTCCGGTAATCTAACACCCACATAATTTTGGTAAGGAGAATAATCAATAGAGAAACGATCAACACTAAATGCACCGCCTTCTTCATAAACTTTTGTATTGAAACTTGCACGCAAGAATCCCGGAGCGCTCTTTTCTAAATTTAAGTTTAATGGAATGGTTGCATTTCCTTTATCATCCAATTTGTCATTAAACACACTGATGTTTTGTGCTTCGAAACGTAAAGTTTGGTCATCGAAATTATAATCCTTGAATTTATCGAATTGAGTATAACCTGAACTCAATGCAACATCAATTGTCGCCGGTAAATTATGAACCACGGCACCTGTCAACCAATTTGCATGAAGTTTGATATCATTCGGCACACTTCCGTTGATTAATTTATTATCCGCAACATCCACTTGAATTTTCAAACGGTTCGGCATAATGGTTTCGATACGGATGCTCTTGTAGAATTTAATAGAACCGATTTTTACTTCTGCATTCCATAAACCCGTTGGTGCATTTTTATCTGTAAGAGTTGTAAAGTTGTAGAAACCATCTACACTCTTATTATTGATAACACGCTTGTACATTTGTCCTTGCGGATTGGTCAATTCAAATATTACTGGATGTCCAGCAGGAATAGAACCTAATTTATCTTCTAAAATAAAATTCAGGAATAAAGTATCACCCGGACGCCATACGCCGCGTTCGCCGTAAATAAATCCTTTTACACCTTTCTTAATGTATTCTCCCGACACATCATACATGCTTAATGAAAGAGAAGTACCATCCTCTAAACGCAAATACGCACGCTGATTATCTTTTTTCGCGACAAGGAAACTTGCTTTTTGTTTTATGTTGATGAAGGATTGCCCGTCGCCATTAGTTTTACAAGTGTGAATCAATTGTTTTTGGTAATCGTACAATTCTAGAGTCACATCCTTCATAGGATCTGTGCTGATGATATCATTCGCTACAACAAATAAACTTCCGTCATTTCCTTTTTTAAGCGTTAAACCGATATCAGAGGCTAAAATGTTTTTTGAAACTGTTCTTTCGTATTGGTGATAGTAAGAAGATTTACATGGATTATCACGATTGCTCCAATCGTAATCATCGCCACCTTCGCCTTCATCGTAATAATTATTACCATATTCTTCGTAGTAATATCCGAAATAAGAAACCTCATCATCATCGCTTGGTTCTTTAATTTCTTCCATTTCAAATTTATCATCAACAGAATTTCCTAAACATGGATAAGTTGAATACGCTTTCTTGAAACTCATTTGCACACGGTAAATAGCACCGGGTTCAGTTTTAATTAAAGAAGATAAATCGAGAGAGAATTTTTTCCAGATACCGAAATCTGCCGGATTGGTAATTCCTAAGTTAATGCGTTTCTCTACAATTTTCTTTCCTACCTGCGCGAGATTTCCGCCGCCATTCATATCATTTGTTTGCAAGAATTGAAGAACGTTGTTTTCGTAAATCTTAATAATTTTTACATCTACCGCCATTAAGTTCACAGTTTCAAACGGTAATGATAAACCATTTGTAGAAGGTAAAATATTTCCGTTTCCTGAGAATCTTACTTCCGGTTTAAATTCGTTGAATACAATACTGTGTTCTGATGATTGGCCGAGAGTTTGTCCTTTTGTATCTCTTACACTTTCTCCAACCGTTAAAGTATAAGTTTCAGATTGAACTTTATTCGGGTAAACTAAAACCTGATTGTTGTTGATGATGTATTTTAAATCTTTTAATCCGCCAATATCAATTATACCTTCTAAAGTTTGATTTTGATCGATTGGGTTTGAGAAATTCAATAATACAAATTGTTCGTTATCGCTTTCAACTCTTGTGCTTAATAATTGTAATTTTCCTTTGGCAGGAACATCAAATGTTTTGGTTTGATTGTAAGTCAAACTTAATCCTTCACCATTACAAGTGATATTTAATTTATCATTTCCTGAATTTGGCCTTTCAATACTATCAATTAAAAATTTGTGAACGGTTTGTTTTTCGTTGTGAACCCATTTCACTTTATAAGACGAGCTTCCCAATTTAGCGGCTAAAGTTTTCTCAACAGTTGCTTCATCTGCAAAATCTGCAGTAGAAACTGTTCCTGCGAGGGAATAATAATCGTAATCTGTATTATGGTAAGATTTTAATTCGTTCGCCTGTAACTGAACGGATTGTTTGATAGATTGAAATACGAATTCAAATTCCTTTAATTCATCTTTCACTTCCATTAATTTATTTAAGTGGAATGTAGCTTTGTATAATTTCCCCGGCTCTAATCTGTTCTTTGGTTTAAACTCCATGGTTTGTGCATCTTTCCAAACCACGTCCCCTTCAATATCCGGACTAAACGAAAAATATTCTTCTTTTAAAGGAGTGTTCAACTGTGTTGCGTTTGCAAATTCCGTAGCAAACTTTATTTTGATAGTTGAACCTGTAGACACATATCCCGTTGTGAAAGCCGAAATATAACTCGCGAACTCGGGATTGATTTTGTTGGCGGGTCCGTTATTGTAATTGCTTCCCGTTAATGATTTAAAAAAATCGCGGTTGTTGTACAATAATACGCTCGATGCAGTAATAGCTACGCCTACTGCCATCCATTTAATTTTGTTTAATAACATAAAGTGTGTTGGAATTTGAGATTAAAATTACTCCTTTTACTGTTGGGTCGCTTTTGAGTTGCATTAGGACTTGTTAGAAATTGTTAACGTTAGTTTGGTTGAAGGTTAAAGGTGAAAAGTTAAAGGTTGTTTGGGCGTGCCCCCGTAGGATTAGAAAAAAATCCAACGGGGTCGGGCTTTACGCTACAATCTTTTTGCAAGAGACAGGCAAAAAGGATTTTCGCTGCAATCCCTCACGCGGGTTTAGTGTTTGCTTATTCATTGTTGGGTTTTTAATTATAGATGATAGTTTTAAATAATTCCATACGGATATCAACAAAATAATTGGGAACTGTATAGATTTTCAAAATTGCTACGAATTGTAGCAACGTCGTGCTTCAAAAGGGTCTATCTTTACCCCATGAACGAGAACTTAGACGCTAACGAAGAGAACCTTTCCTCCTCTGATAAAGAGCTGGAAAAGGCCTTACGCCCGATAGAGTTTAACGACTTTAGCGGACAAGAAAGTGTAGTAGATAACCTTAAAGTTTTTGTGCAAGCCGCCAAACAAAGAGAGGAATCGCTTGACCATGTTCTATTACATGGCCCTCCCGGTTTAGGCAAAACTACCCTCGCCCATATTATCGCAAACGATTTAGGGGTTAACCTTAAAGTAACTTCAGGTCCGGTATTAGATAAGCCCGGTGATTTGGCCGGACTCTTAACTAACCTTGGTCCGAACGATGTTTTGTTTATTGATGAGATACATAGATTGAGTCCGATTGTGGAAGAGTATTTATACTCCGCCATGGAGGATTTTAAAATTGATATTATGATTGACAGTGGACCGAATGCCCGTTCGGTTCAGATTAAATTAAACCCATTTACTTTGGTTGGTGCCACCACCCGCAGCGGATTATTGACTTCCCCATTACGCGCCAGGTTTGGCATTAACTCCCGCTTAAATTATTACGACAGCAAAGTGCTAACCGGAATTATTGAGCGTAGTTGTGATATTCTTAATGTTGAAATAAGTCCGGATGCGGCTTATGAAATCGCAAGACGAAGTCGCGGCACTCCACGAATAGCCAATGCATTGCTAAGGAGGGTTCGCGACTTCGCACAAATTAAAGGTTCAGGCAAAATTGATATGGAGATTGCCGCTTATTCCTTAAAAGCATTGAACGTAGATAAAAATGGTTTGGATGAAATGGATCATCGCATTTTAACTGCGATTATTGAGAAGTTTAAGGGTGGGCCGGTTGGAATTACTACCATCAGTACAGCCGTTGGTGAAGAAGCCGGAACTATAGAAGAAGTTTACGAACCATTTTTAGTTCAGGAAGGTTATTTAACCCGTACTCCAAGAGGAAGAGAAGTAACAGAATTAGCTTATAAACATTTAGGCAAATCCATCTGGAAAAAGGGTGGGAGTTTGTTTGATTGACCCCTCTGCCTATTCCGTCCCGATAACTATCGGGACGGAATTAAGGCTATCTCCCCTTAAAAAAGGGGAGAAAAATATTCGTTTACTTATTGGAAGTATCTTGTTTCCGTGCCGACGATTTCTATTTGAATGAGGGAAATTTCTCCCCCTTTTTTAAGGGGGAGTGGCAGCGAAGCTGACGAGGGGGTAGTTAAGATTGCTACCTGTAAGTATCAGACTTTCCCTTCGTCTAATAATTATGCGGAGCCTGTTCCATTTCTTAATCTTATTAATCCCCTTTGGTATAAAATCCCAAACTGATTCTATTCAAAAACCTTTGGATAAAACCAATCGCTACTTTTCTTTTAATTACGATAATGATTTTTTTAGTGCTACAGATAGATATTATACGCAGGGAGTTTATATTGATTTGATTTTACCTGTTTTTAGTAAATCTCCCGTTTCTAAAATTCTTATTAAGGCTGGGAAAAATTCACAAAATTATTTTGGGCTAATGGCCAGACAAGATTGTTTTACTCCCGGTAGTATCAGATACGATACTTTAAATTACCTCGACCGACCGTTTGCGGCGACAATGTATCTCTCACAATATTTAATTTCTATAAATACAGAAAAGAAAAGGAGACTAAATTCAAAATTAGATTTGGGAATTATTGGTCCGTGTGCTAGTTGTGAGGAGGAACAAAAAGGAATTCATAGAGCTTTGGTAAATATTCAGCCTTTGGGTTGGGAAAATCAGTTGAATACAGATTATATTCTCAATTATGGCTTAGGAATTGAACAAGGTCTATTTACTTCAAAATATTTTGAAGCAATGGCTCTAGGAGATTTACGTGTGGGAACTATTTATGATGATGTAAGTTTAGGATTGATGGTCCGTGCCGGTTTTATGGCGGGATATTTTTCTCAACTAGGAATTATCAAAAATGCGACAAAGAATAAATTCCAATGTTACGTGTTTGCAAAAGGTAAAACCAAATTTGTCGGATACAACGCCACAATGCAAGGCGGTTTATTTGATAAAGATATTCATTCTTTACCCGATGCATCTATTAATCGATACGTCTTTCAAGGCACTTATGGAATTGTTGTCGCCTATAAACGCTTTAGTGCTGAGTATACTAAGGTAGTTCAGAGTCCTGAGTTTGATAGAGGGCGTTATCATGGTTGGGGGCATTGCAGTTTGACTTTTTGCTTCTAATAATCGTTTCGTTTTCTAATTAAATTTCTTCTTCGAACTGACCCCTCCGTCTACCGCCCACGTTAGTTTACGATGCGGAATCCACCTCCCCTTAAACAAGGGGAGAAAAATTATATGTACATAAATAAAATTTGGAAGAGGAAAATCTCTCCCCCTTTTTTAAGGGGGAGTCCGGCTTTAGCCGGGAGGGGGTTTGCATTTGAAGCTAGAATTTGTAACTTTATTATTGACTTTTATGAACGAGAATAGTAAAGACATTTTGATTCAAAAAATTAGCCTTGCATTTCGTAACGTTGAATATTCCGGAGACGATAACTTAGTTGATGAGTCTTATGATGATGAGCCCGGCATAATAAGAAATCACTTCCGTGGGTATAAGGATTGGACAACATTAACTCCTGATTTTCTTGACATAGACGGCGCACTATCCTTTTTATCAGACAAAGCATTTCGATTCTTTCTCCCGGCATTTCTGATTGCGGATATTAATCAAAAGTTAGATTATAATGATCCAACTGTTCGACTTTGTTGGTCGCTAACTCCTCAATCAGAAAATAAAAAAATTGCTAAAATTTTTGGGGGTCAGACTATTGGGGAACGGGCAAGAACATGTTTTGATGCATTTACCAAAGAACAAGTAAGTGCAATTGTTTCCTATTTGCATTGGAGGCTATCGAAAGATAAACATAATAATACAATAGAACAGGCTTTGGAAAATTATTGGTTACAAAGAGAGAAAAAAAATAAGATTTTGAAGAAATAAAAAAGGCGATGTAAATTACACCGCCCTTTAGTAACCTAACCCTTAATAGATTACTTATTCCTAAACACAAACTTATTATCAAACATATCTAACACAATTTCTTTTTCTTTATCAATTGTACCTGACAAAATTTGTTTTGATAATTCATTGAGTACTTGTTTTTGCATAACACGTTTTACAGGACGAGCTCCAAATTGTGGGTCGTAACCCAATTGTGCTAACCAATCTATTGCTTCGTGTGTGGCGCTCATCTGAATACTTTGTTCTGCCAACAACTTTGCTACATTATTAAATTGTATCTCTACTATTTTATGAATGTTCTCTCTGTTTAATGGTTCAAACATGATTACTTCATCAATACGATTCAAAAATTCGGGACGAATAGTTTTTCTTAGTAATTCAAACACTTCGCTTTTTGTTTTTGCTAAGACTGAATCTTTATTCTTCTCCGTCATTTTATCAAAATTCTCCTGTATTAAATGAGAACCTATATTGGAAGTCATAATGATGATTGTGTTTTTGAAATTCACCGTTCTTCCTTTATTATCAGTTAAACGACCATCATCTAACACTTGTAATAAAATATTAAATACATCAGGATGCGCTTTTTCAATTTCATCTAACAACACTACTGAATATGGTCTGCGACGAACAGCTTCAGTCAATTGTCCGCCTTCATCATAACCAACATATCCAGGAGGCGCTCCAACTAATCTACTTACAGCATGACGTTCCTGATATTCACTCATATCAATACGTGTCATCGCATTTTCATTATTGAATAAAAACTCTGCTAATGCTTTTGCTAATTCAGTTTTACCAACACCAGTTGTTCCTAAGAAAATAAAAGAACCGATTGGACGCTTTGCATCTTGTAATCCTGCCCTACTTCTACGAACGGCATCTGCAATACTTTCAATCGCTTCGTGCTGACCAACTACACGTTTGTGTAATTCATCTTCTAAGTGTAATAATTTTTCTTTTTCGCTTTGTAACATACGTGATACAGGGATTCCTGTCCATGCACTAATTACACCTGCAATATCTTCACTATCCACTTCCTCTTTCACCATTTGCGAACCGCTGGCTTTTGATTCTGATAATTTAGCTTCCATTTCTAAAAGTTTAGCTTCAGCATCCTTTACTTTTCCGTAACGGATTTCAGCTACTTTACCGTAATCGCCTGCTTTTTCAAAATTACTAGCTTGTAATTTTAAATCTTCAATCTCTAATTTTATTTTTTGAACACCTTCAATCGCTTCTTTCTCACCTTGCCATTTTGCGCGTAAGGAATTACGTTTGTCTTGCAAATCAGCAATTTCTTTATTTAATGCGGTAACTTTTTTATCCTCGTTCTCACGTTTCATCGCCTCACGTTCAATTTCGAGATGCATGATTTCGCGTTCCACTTTATCCAATTCAATTGGCATAGAGTTGATTTGCATTCTTAATTTAGAAGCAGCTTCATCCATTAAGTCAATTGCTTTGTCCGGAAGAAAACGATCGCTAATATAACGTTGCGATAATTCCACCGCCGCAATAATGGCTTCGTCTTTGATACGCACTTTGTGATGCGTTTCGTATTTTTCTTTTATTCCACGTAAAATTGAAATAGCATCTTCAGCACTTGGTTCATCCACCATTACTTTTTGAAAACGACGTTCTAAGGCTTTATCTTTTTCAAAATATTTCTGGAATTCACTTAATGTTGTTGCGCCTATTGCACGTAATTCTCCACGAGCTAAAGCTGGTTTCAAAATATTGGCAGCATCCATTGCGCCTTCTCCTCCGCCACCTGCTCCGACTAAAGTATGAATCTCGTCAATAAATAAAACGATATCGCCATTACTACCTGTTACTTCTTTAATAACGGATTTCAATCTTTCTTCAAATTCCCCTTTATATTTAGCACCGGCAATCAATGCGCCCATGTCTAATGAAAATATTTGTTTTGATTTTAAGTTTTCAGGAACATCACCACTAATAATACGATGCGCTAAACCTTCAGCAATAGCAGTTTTACCAACACCAGGCTCACCCACTAAAATCGGATTGTTTTTTGTACGACGTGATAAAATTTGTAACACACGGCGAATTTCTTCATCTCTACCAATAACCGGATCTAACTTTCCACTTTGCGCTTGTGCATTTAGATTGATTGCGTATTTATTCAACGCATTATACGTTTCTTCTTGAGATTGTGAAGTTACACTAGCACCTTTACGTAATTCTTTGATAGCAGCTTTCAAATCTTTTTCATTGAAGCCCATATCTTTCATCATACCTGAAACACTATCTCCACTTGCTAAAATCCCAAGTATCAAATGTTCAATCGAAACAAACTCATCTTTAAATTCTTTTAAGTATGATGTTGCTTTCGCGACAGTCTGATTAGCACTGGTAGATAAAAAAGGCTGACCACCTTCTACTTTCGGATACGATTTTAAAACGCTGTCTAATGTTTTTTCAAACACATCCGCTTTTATATTTAATTTCTTTAAAATAAACGGCGCTACATTTTCATCCACTTCTAAAATAGCCTTTAAAATGTGCCCGTTTTCAATAGCTTGATTACCATTCATAGTTGCTAATGTGATAGCTTGCTGAATGGCTTCCTGCGATTTGATTGTGAAGTTGTTCAAATTCATAATTGTAATTTTATACTATAGGGCTATCAAATTATAGTCCATACCCAAATCTCTGCTAAAAGGGCGTGAAAACCCATGAGAAAGGTCATTTTGACTGGTGAAAAGGTGTAAAGTGGACTTATTGTCGGTGATAGCACTTCGTCAAGCTCAGTGCCATTTTATATTAATCCTATATCATGGTTCGGCTAGCTCACCATGACTCACGTTTTCAAAATTGATTCCTATGAACCCGGAAGCCATGCTAAACTTCATGAAACATGACTAACGTTTCAAAATTATTCTTTAATATTCGGAAGTCATGGTGAGCTTGCCGAACCATAAACTTGTACCGAAAAAAATTGGTGCCTGAGCGTAGCCGAAGCCACACCACGAATTAATTACGCAGAATCTTAAACTCTATCCTGCGATTAGGCTGATGTTCATCATCTGTACAATACACACCGTTTTTACAACGGTTGGTGATTTTGGTTTCGCCATAGCCTTTTGCGATAACTCGACTTGGATCGACACCTCTGCTAATTACAAAATCCACTGCGACTTTGGCGCGCTGCTCACTTAACTTTTGATTGTATGCATCATCACCATTACTATCGGTGTGAGCACTTAATTCAATCTTAATAGTTGTGGTCATGTTTAATACTAAAGCAATTTTCTCTAAAGTTAAACGGGCTTCAGGTAATAAATCTGATTTATTACTTTCAAATAAAACATCTTCGATAATAATTTTATCCTCTTGTTTATTCTGTTTGTATTCATTCCCAATTAACGCTAACCAAGGGTCATCGGCGTAAATCTCCAACAATCTGTTTTTATCTGCATCTAATGGATTATATTTAAATCGTCTGCCTTTAAAGTTAGAAACGATTTTCACCATTTCATCTTCGCTGTTATAAACTAAAATATTATTAATAGCATCTAATAAACTCTCTTTATCATCTAAACCTGTAAACGTATAATCTTTACTGTATGGCAAATATTTAAACAAGAATCTTCCAAAGCCATCGGTTGTTGTGGTATCAATGGTTTCCATTTTATCATTCAGTAACAATATTTTTAAATCCCCTAATGGATTATTCATATTATCGCCATACAATTTGCCACTCACATCCATACGCAATTGACTCTCATCTATTAATAAATCATTAAACACAGGATTATTATCTGCTGCAAAACGACGAACCAAACGACTTGTAATAGCACTATCAACAGGGGCAATAAAATGATCAGCATTAGTATATAAATTTATTTTCATGCCGGCCTCCACATCCATTTTCTCAACACCCACTAAATAGGTTTGTCCGGGTTTTAAATCGGTAAATACAAACGAACCAAACGCATTGGTTTTAGCGCGACGGATAACAGTATTCTTATCATTTAATAACAACACTAATTTGTGAGCGTAAAAAGCAATTTTCTTATCGTTTTCCTGAATTAATTTTGCTGAGATTTTATAAGTAAAACGCGGGTCGATTAATTTTTCAATCACTTTGTTAGTCCCTGAACTTTGACACTCCGCTTTATTATTCACAACATTGTTTGTGCAAATAACTTCCCCTTTACTATTGGTTAATTCTAAGGAAACAGCTTGATTGGTGAATTCCTTTTTAAAATCGACTTCTATTTTTTTAGCATCGTTTAAATCAACTCCTGTAAAAATAAAATTACCGTATTTGTTTGTAGAAGTTGTTTTTACAACCGCGCCACTTCCATTTATCAGATTTACTTTTTTATTCCGAACCGGCATTTTTTCTTTGTTGTTGTAAGTGAATTTCCCGGCAAGGTTATTCCATTTTATACTTTTTGTTTCTGCAACAACAGGCTCTTTCTCTTCTTTTCTTTGTTTAATGGCCTTTGCTAAAAATTGTTTCATGTAAATGGTGTCATCTACCATTTTATCTTTCCCGTTAAAAATTACCTTATGAAAAGGATTTCTGAATTGCGTAGTATCTAAAATAGTGGCGTCCTTCGGAAAAAACGGAATATCAAAAGCGTACACCATTTTTATATTCTTGGCTTTCTCCGGAAGGTTATTCATAATAAAATCCATGTACATTTTTTGAGACTTGGCATTCGTGAAATACACTGAATAGTTTTTTCCAAAAGGTAAAGTCAATTTAAACACCGAACCATTCCCCGTATTCATAGTTTGAATTTGTTTTCCTGACTCTACAACAGTTACAGTTGTATTCATTAATGGCTGACCATTAAAAGTAGCGTTTCCATCAAATACCAAATTACCCGATTGCGAGCTCATTATGTACGGACATAAAACAAAAGCGAATATTCTCAAAAATTTAATCATGTTGTTGAATTTATAAAACTATTTTTTTGTACTTAAATTTAATACCTTTTTTTAATATATCATCAATGCGGTTCACCATCACTTCATGGGTTTTTGCATCATATTTATCCACATAAAACTCAATAACCGGAATATTCTTCACCTTTTTAATTCCCGATTCATAACTTTTACTCACACTTTGAAGATAAGCCTTATCGATATTCTTTTCAAAATCTCGTCCCCGCTTTTTAATGTTGGCCAATAAGTTTTTATGATGTGTGTTGATGTATATAATTAATTGCGGAGCTTTTGCTACTTCCTCAATAATCTTAAAATGTTTTTCGTATAAATTAAAATCTTTTTTACCAAGATTAGCTTTAGCAAACCACAAACATTTATTCAGACTAAAATCAGCAACAGTAATATCATGTTTTTTACCTGAAAAGTGTTTGTGTAATTGTCCGTGTCGTGAAATTAAAAAACTGTACTCTAAGGGAAACGCCATTCGCTTTTTATTCTCGTAAAATAAAGGCAGTAATGGGTTGTCTTCAAATTGCTCAGCTAAAAACATAGCATTGCGCCGTTTTGCCAGAGCAATGGCTAAAGTAGTTTTTCCCGCACCAATATTTCCCTCAATGCAAATGAACATGCGGCTCTATTTTTGTAGCGGTGAGTGTATCAGTACAATCCAATAAAAGTTGATGAATACTTTTGTTATAAACAGGATGCATTACTTCAGAAGCAATTTCGTTTAAAGGTTTTAAAACAAACTGACGTAAATGTAAACGCGGATGTGGTACTGTTATTAATTCGCTTTCAACAGTATCATTATTAAATAACAAAATATCTAAATCAACACTACGTGCTTCATTTCTGTTTTCAGTACGCACACGTCCCATTTTCTTTTCGATATTCAACAACACTTGCATTAAGGCCGGGGCACTCAATTCAGTTTTCACTTTAATACATTGATTGTAATAATCCGGACTATTATCAGTCCCCCAGGCTTGGGTTTCGTACATATTGCTTTGTCCGGCAATTTGCATCCCTTCATCCTCAATTATCGCCTTTGCACGATTTAAATTCGCCAATCGGTCGCCCATATTTCCGCCCAAACACAAAAAAGCTACGTTCATACAGTTTATCCCTTTAATAAGGCTAATAAAGGTAATTTAGTTCTTATTAAACACAAAATTATATTGATATGAAACAATTTTTTGGAGCATTTTTTGGGTCAATTTTAGGACTTTTAATCACGGGTATCATTATGGCCCTTATTATTGGCGGTTTTATAGCTGCCGGTTTAAAAGGAGCCTTTGATAATAGCGGTGAAAAGACATTTTCGGTTAAAGAAAACAGTGTTTTACACCTTAAATTAGATGGCGCTATTACCGAACGTGGTATGGATAATCCTTTTGAGGAATTAGATCTTGGTCCGTTTATGCCCCCTGCAGTTTTAGGTGTACGTGGTATTGTGAAATCTATTGAGCACGCAAAAACTGATGATAACGTTAAAGGTATTTATTTAGATATCCGTCACATTGAAGCGGGTTTTGCAACTGTTGAAGAAATACGTAATGCTTTAATTGATTTCAAGAAATCGAAAAAATTCATTTACTCGTACTCTGAAGTATATTCTCAAAAATCATATTACTTAGCGTCAACTGCTACTAAATTATACATGAACCCGCAAGGTGGAATGGAATTTAAAGGATTGAGCGCTCAATTAATGTTCTTTAAAAATATGTTAGAGAAATTAAATATTGAGATGCAAATTTTCCGCCATGGCAAATTTAAGAGTGCTATCGAACCTTTTATGTTAGATAAGATGAGTGAAGCAAACCGTTTGCAAACTGAAACTTATATGAACAGCATTTGGAATTCTATTTTAGAAGGCATTTCAAAAGAGCGTGGTATCAGTATCGATAAATTAAACGAACTCGCTAATAATTTAACTATCGGTTCACCTGAATCAGCTTTAAACGCCAAATTAGTAGATGGTTTATTGTATGAAGATGAAGTGATGAGTTTATTAAAGAAAGATTTAAAATTAGCTGAGAAAGATAAAATTGCTTTTGCTGATATTGCTAAATATCAAAAGAATGTAAAATCATCGCGCAAAGAGAAAAAATTAATCGGTAAACAACCTAAGATTGCTTTAATTTACGCCGTTGGATCAATTGAAAGTGGCGAAGGTGATGAAGAAACAATTGGTAGCGATAGAATTGCAAAAGCCATTAAAGATGCGCGTTTAGATTCAACTGTAAAAGCAATTGTATTACGTGTAAATTCTCCGGGCGGAAGTGCTTTAGCTAGTGATGTAATTTGGAGAGAAATGACTTTAGCTAAAAAAGTAAAACCTACTATTGTGAGTATGGGTGATGTTGCAGCAAGTGGTGGTTATTATATTAGTTGTGCTGCCGACAGAATCTTCGCGCAACCTAATACTATTACCGGCTCTATTGGTGTATTTGGTATGTTACCGAACATGCAAAAAGCGTTTGCAGAAAAATTAGGTATCAACATTGATACAGTAAATACAAATAAGCACAGTGATGTTGGAACACCTTTCCGTAAAGTTTCAGAAAGCGAATATGCTTACATACAAAACAGCGTTGAACAAGTTTACGAAACATTTATCGGTCGCGTGGCTGAAGGACGTAATACAACAACTGCTTTGGTTGACAGTATTGGACAAGGTCGTGTTTGGAGTGGTGTTGATGCTTTGAAAATTAATTTGGTTGACGAATTAGGCGGCACTAACGAAGCTTTAGCTTACGCTGCTAAAATGGCGAAGATTACAGATTATAAAGTTGAAGAAATGCCTAAACGTAAAGATCCGTTTGCGATGTTTTTAAATAATAAGGAAGAAGAAGTGGAAGCGCGTTTAATTAAAAAGAATTTAGGCGCTCAATACCAATTCTTAATGCATGTACAAAACATTATTAATTTAAAAGGTGTACAGGCAAGATTGCCTTATGAATTGAATATTAATTAAGAGGGCGGTCATGCTGAATTCATTTCAGCATCTTAAAGACCCTGAAACAAGTTCAGGGTGACCAACTCTTCAAAAACAAAGGCAGGCATTTTGTCTGCCTTTTATTTTTTACAACATGAAAGCAGCCATTTACAAAAATTACGGACCACCCGAAGTTGTTCAACTTGCAGAAGTGGAAAAACCAAGTCCGAAAAATAATGAAGTCCTTATTAAAGTTCATGCCACTACTGTAAACCGAACTGATACCGGATTTAGAAGTGCTGAATATTTTATTTCCAGATTTTGGAGTGGTTTACTTAAACCTAAAAATCAAATTTTAGGAAATGAATTTGCAGGTGTAATTGAATCAACAGGAAAAGACGTAAAGCTTTTAAAAGCGGGCGATAAGGTTTTTGGATACAACGATAAAACATTTGGTGCACACGCTGAATACATGGTTATGGATGAAGAAGGGGCATTGGCAACCATGCCAGAAAATATTTCCTTCGAAGAAGCAGCTGCCATAACAGAAGGTTCTCATTATGCTTTATGTGATATAAGAGCTGCAAAAATTATAGAAGGACAAAGTGTTTTAATTAATGGGACAACAGGAGCTATTGGCTCAGCTGCTGTTCAAATTATAAAATATTTAGGTGCGGAAGTGGTTGCGGTATGTGATACAAAAAATGTTGAACTTGTAAAATCATTAGGCGCAGATGTTGTGATTGATTATAAAAAAGAAGACTTCACAACACTCAACAAAAAATTTGATTTCATTTTTGATGCGGTTGGAAAAAGTTCGTATGGCAAATGCAAACCATTACTGAAAGAAAAAGGAATTTATATCTCAACCGAATTGGGATATATGGGACAGAATCCCTTTTTGGCTATGATTACGCCTTTGTTTGGTGGTAAAAAATTACTCTTCCCTATTCCAACTATCAGTAAAGAGGACGTTAACTATTCAAAAGATTTAGTGGTGGCAGGAAAATTTAAACCGGTTATTGACAAAATCTATTCTTTAAATGAAATTGTTGAAGCTCACAAATATGTGGAAACAGGAATGAAAACAGGAAATGTCATTATCAATATTGCCGGGACTTCGGCTCCGCTCAGTCACCGGATTTCATAAAGTGTCATGCTGTCGCTGAAGGCGCTAACAGCATCTCGAAAAAACCACACAATTGTGTGTTTTTTTCGTACTTTTAACACTTATGCGTAAGCATTTTACCATACTCCTAGTTTTATTTTTAGCCATTCCTGTTTTTGCGGCTAAGAAACCTAAAACAATTGACGAAGCGGTTTCTTGTCTTGAAAAAAAATTCAAGAAAAAAGAAAAGGCATTTTACAAAAACCTTTCCGAAAATGATGCACTCATCGAAATGGATTCGAAAGTTGGTGTTTGGATAAGAAATGAATGGATTCGTTTTACAAAAGATACTACACTCCGCTCCACTTTTCATCAAATGGGAATTACCCACGCCGATGACATGTCGGATATTATTATTACTTCCTATTACCGTAAACTTAAAAACTTGCCTCTGAATATTGAATCAGAAGTAAAACGTTGCAAAGAATATTGGACACCCGTACGTGAATGCGAGGAAAAAGCAGCGATAATTTCTATAAACAATTACGATAGATTTAAAACAGGCGACAGTATTACAATTTTTCTGTACGCGGAAAATCTAGCAGGCTTAAATGGAAGAGTAATTCCTTGTCCTTATTCGGAGGACTGGGGCTTTGATTATAAAAAAGATATTATTGTGAAGGGATTGGTAAGTGAAAAATATTTTCTTTATGGCGATCCTCACATGAAGGTTCAGATAAGTTCAGTAAACAGAGAACAAGCCTTTTTATTGTATAAGCCTGCAAAAGTTGGTGACATTGTAGAGTTTCCTTTAAAATCGCTTTTAGTTAAACAGCCTCTACAGAAAGATTTGACAAAAAAACTTGACAAAGTTTATTAGCATATTACTATTTTTTATTTGTTTTCATTGCGCGTTTGCAGGAAAAAAACCTCAAAACATAGATGAAGCGATACTTTATTTTGAAAAGAAATGGAGTAATGAGCAAAAAGAAGAATTTAAGGCATTACCTGAGAAAATAGCTGTAGAAGACTATCAAATGACGACAGGCATTTGGATTCGCAGTGAATGGCTCGCTAATAAAAATGACACTACCCTACTCCACCAATTTAAAATACTTGGAATTGATGATTTGCATGAAATGTCGAATATCATTCTAACTTCTTTGCACCGTAAACTTAATACCACTGAAATTAACTTAGAAGGACAAGTTAAATATTTCATTGACTTTTGGAAACCCATTCGCATTTGTGAAGCCGCAGCTGATAAATTAGCCGAAGAGAATTACAAGAAATTTAATGTTGGCGACAGTATTAGCATTTATATGGATGTAGATTCTAAATTCGGAACACGTAATGCTATTTTGCATGAATGTCCGGACACTGAATGGAGCTTTGATTATAAAAACGATTTGCTGATAAAAGGAATTGTGACGGAAAAGAAGAAACTACTTATTAAAGTAAAGATTTCTTATTTAAGTTTAGATAAAACCACCATCCTTTTTAAAAGCACCAAGCCAGGCAATGAAATGGAATTTGGTTTGAGGTATTTGTTGGTGAAATAATAAAATGATTATCTTTAATAAACCAATAGGGATGAAAAAAACATCCTTATCCTGCAAAAACAACCGGATAAGGATGAGAAAATCAGTCCTATATGGGAGTTAGGTGCAAGCGTAAAGGACGACACAACAACCATCGACAGGCAGACAATTTAACAGAAAAAGTAAACCATTTTGACGAGTGACCAAAGACATACAGACCATATTAAAATCGGACATCAAGTAAGCCGACACTCCTTGCCGACCCTTCTGTATTTTTTATTTTTTCCCACCGCACTTTTTTTTAATTCAATTTTAGCCAGCCGCACAAATGGCACATTTGGTTTTGCCCGACACACAAGCCGACCCTTCGCAAAACCAAAAGAGCCATTTTTTGCCAACGCACCGAATGACATTAGGACTTTAAATAATTATCTTAGCAACTTGACAATTTAAGAATGGCATTAAGCTGGAACGAAATAAAAGATAGAGCATTAAAATTCTCAAAAGAATGGGCGGACACTTCAAACGAAGAAGCAGACGCAAAGCCATTTTTAGTTGAGTTCTTTAATGTATTTGGCATTAGCAGTAAACGAGTTTCGACCTTTGAACACAGAGTAAAAAAACTGGACGACAAAGACGGTTATATTGACCTGCTTTGGAAAGGAACGATTTTAATTG
>JAGNIU010000018.1 GCA_018000995.1 Bacteroidia bacterium | reverse complement strand
TGAAGCACTTGCGCAAACCGGCGGGATATTATGTTTGAAAACAGTTCCTGATCCTGAGAATTATCAGACGTATTTTGTGAAGATAGAAAACGCTAAATTCAAACAAAAAGTTGTTCCAGGCGATTCGCTGATTTTAAGAATGGATTTGGTAGAACCAATTCGCAGAGGAATGTGTCACATGAAAGGACTTGCCTTTGTTGGCAATAAATTAGTTTGTGAAGCAGATATGACTGCGCAAATTGTGAAAGTAAGAGGTTTAGAAAAAAAGGTTCCAACTGAAGCGTAGTTTATAGCGTATGATTTCAAATCTTGCATACATACATCCGAAAGCTAAATTAGGAAACAATGTAACTGTTGAGCCCTTTGCTGTTATTTACGGGAATGTTGAAATTGGCGACAATTGTTGGATTGGTCCAAATGCTACTATTTATTCCGATACTTTTATTGGTGAAGGTTGTAAAATTTTTAATGGTGCTTCTGTTGGTGCGGTAAATCAAGATATGAAATACAAAGGTGAGCCAACTACTACTGTTATTGGTAAAAACACCACCATCCGCGAATTTGCTACTATTCATAAAGGAACAACTGATCGCAACACTACAAAAGTTGGCGACAATTGTTTAATTATGTGCTATGCGCATTTAGGTCATGATTGTTTAATTGGCAACAATGTTATTTTAGCTAATAATGTTCAATTAGCAGGACATATCACTATTGAAGATTTTGTTATCTGCGAAGGAATTGTAGCGGCTCAGCAGTTTGTTAGAATTGGAAAACATTCATTTGTTGCAGGAAGTAGTTTGGTTCGGAAAAACATTCCACCTTACATGCGTGTTGCACGTGAACCGCTACAATATATTGGTGTAAATACAATTGGTTTAACCAGAAGAGGATTTAGTAAAGAAACCATTACAGAGATCGAAGATATTTACCGTATCATTTTTGTAAGAGGACATGCCATTTCAAAAGCATTAGACATTGTTGAAGCTGAAATTCCGGATAGTGCTATCAAAAAAGAAATCCTGGGTTTTATCAGAGATAGTAAAGACGGGATTGTGAAAGGTATCTAATGTCATGTCGAGCGAAGTCGAGACACTAGATGAAAGCCAATTAAAAAAAATGAATTCCCAAAATAATCTACATATCCAACTCGAAGGCATTGGTAAAAAATTTGGTTCGGAGTGGATTTTCAAAAATCTTAATTTAAGTTTAAATCCGACTGACAAACTAGTTCTGCTTGGCGGAAATGGTTCGGGTAAATCAACTCTATTACAAATTATTTCAGGATATGTATTGCCAAATGCCGGAAAAGTGATTTTCAGAAGCGGAGAACAAACTGAAGAAAACGAGAATTACAAAAATCATTTAAGCATTGCTACACCCTATTTAGAATTAATTGAAGATTATACCTTAACTGAACTAATAGAACATTGCGCCGTTTACAAACCTTTCCTAAATAAATTAACTGCGAAAGAAATTATTGAAATAGCCGAATTAAAACACGCCGAAAATAAACACATTAAAAACTATTCGAGTGGCATGAAACAACGCGCTAAATTGGCTTTGGCTATTTTGGCTGATTGTCCGTTGTTGCTACTTGACGAACCCGCCTCTAACCTTGATAAAAACGCTATTGAATGGTACATTAAATTGGTTGGCTGGTACGGTGCAGATAAAACCATTGTTGTGTGCTCTAACTCTGTAAAAGAGGAATACGAGTTCTGTAATAAGGAGTTAAATGTGATGGATTATAAATAATTTTAACAGCTAAAAACAAGAGATTTTCTCTATCTTTAACCCATGGAAAAAGCGAGCAGCAGTATAGATATGAGCGACATTTTTATCGTAGTATTTGTTGCCATTATTTTTGTGACCGGTGCTGTAGTGGTTTTTAAATTTATGCGGAATAAAAAAGACTAAAGGGACTTAAGGGACAGAAGAGATTGAAGGGACAAAAAAGATAACATGACAACTAGTTTATACATATTATTCTTAAATCTTGGCGGTGGCGAAGTGGTGCTTATTCTCTTCGTTATCCTTTTATTATTTGGAGGTAAAGGTATTCCCAATGTTGCTAAAGCTTTAGGAAAAGGTATTCGCGAATTTAAAGATGCTACTGACGGGATTAAAAAAGATATTCAGGAAAGTACAGGTGGCATCACCAAACAAATTCAAGAGCAAGTACAAGAAGTAAAAAAGGAAATTGATAAAGAGTAACTATAGCGCAAACACAATTCCAATTCTTAAAGCAAACTGTGTGAGTGTGAATTTTTTGTAAGCTGACTTTTCACCGAAAACATTTACGTAATCCGATTGATTACTCTTATTCACAAAATCAGTTATTCCACTAATGTAAGTCGGATTTATTACAATGTACTTATTCTCCGCTAATTTCGCTTTTAATCCCCCACCAACAAAATAACCTAAGCCAAGTCTATTAACGGGTATATCTATTTTGGAGCTATACGTAGTATTTGTGAAGCCATAATAAGGATCTCTTTCAATATAGATATAAACATTATCGTAAACATTATGCGGATAGGCTCCCTTTTTATCGAGAGTTCCGGTCTTTTCAATTTTTGCAGTGGCTATGAAGTTTAATCTCAATCCTAAATCAACAAAAAATTGAAAATTATCATTTCCCGGCACTTGTAATCGCAAGCCCAGTGGCACTTCCGCACAATGAACGGTTCGTGTATCCTTGTAATTTGCTTCAGATACTGCATAATACAAGTAGCCATCCGAATCAACAGATTTTTCTTCACTTCTAAATGCACCCTTATATGTCGTCACATTTTTATACATCGAGTATTCCAAACCCGTAATAAATCCCAGATTCTTATTAAAACATTTACAGTAATTAATGCCTGCATTAAACCAAATTGTTCCTTTCGGTGATGCGTACTTATCAAATTCAATGTTATCGTTTTTAATATTAGTAAAGGAAGGGCCGATAATTAACGAAAATTCTTTTTCAGGTAAGGTTTTATTATCTTGTGCCTTAATAAAGCTTATAGATAATAATGAGATTATTAAGATGAAAAAATTCTTCATGTCTGTATCAGTTAGGTATTACAAATATATAATATATTCTGTATTCTGTATTTTGCCGTTTTTAGTTTCTGCTCAAACCCCTGATAAAATAAAAATCCAGAAAGAAGATGCAGTCTTCTTTTTTCAGGTGGGACCAAAATCGGACACTATCTCAGCTAACAAAAACGATTTATTCTATTTAAAATTTAACGGTACTTTACGTTGCAATGCGCGTATCGAAGTAGTAAACGGGCGACTTTACAAAACAGCCAACGATAGCATTTTTCAACTTAAAAGATCAACCAATATTCAATACGAACATTATTTTATGGATTCGGTATTTGTGGCTAATAAAGCTAATCCCAAAGACAAAAACCGTAACTGTCATAAGTTTGTAAGTCATATTAACGGCGCCATTGATGGAAACGGAAGAACTATCACTATTCAGATTTACAACTTCAACTCGAAGGAAACTCTTCTTAATAACACCTTTTATTACAGGTAAAATAAATTATTATCTTTATCAAAATCTAACTCGTTTATGAAGGAATCCAAATACCCTGCCGGACTGTTTTTTTTAGTGTTCACCGAATTTTGGGAGCGCTTTGGTTATTATTTAATGATTGGGATTTTTACCCTTTACATGATAAGCGACCCTTCAAAAGGAGGTTTAGGATGGGACAACTCCGATGCAGCCGATGTATTTGGAACGTTTATTGCACTTGCTTATTTAACCCCTTTCATGGGTGGTTTATTAGCTGATTTAAAATTAGGATATCGCTTCTCTATTACACTCGGTGGAATTTTAATGGGTATTGGCTATTGTATGTTGGCTATTCCTGAAAAATGGGCTTTTTATACTGCACTTGCTGTAATGGTTGTTGGTAACGGATTCTTTAAACCCAACATCTCTACTCTCTTAGGAAATTTATTTAACGACCCACGTTATCGTCACAAAAAAGACACAGGCTACAATATTTTTTACATGGGTATTAATGTTGGGGCTTTCATTTGCAATTTTATTGCCGCGATCATGCGTAACAAAATTGGTTGGGATGCAGCATTTATTACTGCGGGCTGCGGTATGTTTTTAGGCGTTATAACTTTTTGGATGGGTATGAAACATTACAAACATGTTGACGTTAGAAGAGAACCGTCGCCTGAAGACAGACCATTTTTAATGCAATTCGCAAAAGTGTTAGGTGTTGGTTTATTGTTTAGCATTATTGGCTGGATGATTCCGGGAAATATTATGGGAAGCGATAGTACGGATGCTTTCTTTATGTTTTGTATTCCTGTTATTTATTTTTTCTCAAGTATTTATTTCAAAGCCAATGCAGAAGAGAAAAAACCGTTGGGAACGATGTTCACCATTTTCATTATCGTTATTTTATTCTGGGCCATCTTTAAACAAAACGGAACTGCCTTAACTAATTACGCCGAATTTTATACCGATAGAGAGTCCCCTCCTGCAATCACAGCTCTTACTGACAAATTATATTTCTCAGAAAAATTAGTTGCAGAGAACTTAGAAGTAAATCAAATCGACGAACAATTCAGAAAAATAAAAGGACCGGATGGGAAAGTTTTAAAGTGTTTGGATTATCCTGCATACTTTAAAAATCTGGATGCTTCAAAAATTCCAGCACAAGGTGAATCGGTTAGTTTAGTGAACACAGAAATTTTTCAGTCGGTTAATCCGTTTTTTGTGGTTGTACTCACACCTTTAATTATTGCCTTCTTCGCATTCATGCGTAAACGAAATAAAGAACCCACTACAGCTTCAAAAATCGCTTGGGGTTTATTAATTAGTGCCCTTTCAACATTAGTTATGGTACTTGCTGTTAACTTTAGCGATAACGGAATGCACAAAGCCAGCGCGTGGTGGTTAATTGGGAGTTATGGCGTTGTAACTATTGGAGAATTACTGTTAAGTCCAATGGGATTATCCATGGTTTCAAAACTTTCTCCAGTGCGTTTAACAGCGTTAATGATGGGCGGCTGGAGTTTAGCAACTTCTATTGGAAATAAATTAAGCGGTGTTCTTGCAAAGAACTGGGATAAATTCGATAACAAAGCCCACTATTTCTGGTTAAACTTTGCTTTGTTAATGGTGGCTACCATCATCATGTTTGTATTACTGAAACGTTTAAACAGGGTATTTAAAGAACAATAATATGATTTTAGCAGCCGTAGTTGTCACCGATCTTAATAATGCCATTGGCAAAGACAATAAATTACTTTGTCATTTACCGACTGATCTTAAATTTTTTAAAGCCACTACAATGGGTTCTCCCATTATAATGGGACGAAAAACATTTGAATCTATTGGTAGAATTCTACCCGGAAGAAAGAACATTATTATTTCAAGAAACAAAGATTTGAAAATTGAAGGTGCTGAAGTATATCCTTCGTTAGAAGAAATGGCAAAACATTGTAAAGTTGACAAAGCCTTTATTATTGGCGGGGCTGAGATATATAACTTAACAATGCCTTATACAACCGAAATTTACCGCACTTTAATAAAACACGAATTTGAAGCGGATACATTCTATCCGGAAATAAAATTTGCTGAGTTCAATTTAGTTTGGGAAGAAGAACATTGGGCCGATGAAAAAAATCCTTACGATTATACTTTTCAGAAGTACGTGAGAGTTTAATGTTTGTTGCTGTCATCCCGAACTCGTTTCGGGATATTCAAAGATGCTGAAATAAATTCAGCATGACTAAATGGATTAAAATTCAAACTTATACCCTACTCCTTTTACGGTTTTGATATAATTTTCTCCTAATTTTTCTCGGAGTTTACGGATGTGAACATCAATGGTACGATCGCCAACCACTACTTCATCACCCCAAACTAAATCCAAAATATTTTCACGCTTAAAAACTTTTCCGGGTTTGCTGGAGAGTAAGCTTAATAAATTAAATTCCTTTTTAGGCAATTCAATAGCTACACCGCTTTTATAAACCATGTGCTTTTCGTTATCAATCTTTATTTCTCCTAAATCAACGATTACCGAAGCAACTGGCTTATCACTCTTATATCGGCGTAACAAAGCTTTTACTCTGCTTAAAAACACACGAGGTTTAATTGGTTTGGTAATAAAATCATCTGCACCCACATCAAATCCCGAAATTTGCGTGTACTCTTCGTTACGGGCGGTTAAAAAAGTAATGACTGAACCATTTAAAGAAGGAATCTCTCGCATTTGCCGACAAGTTTCAATGCCATCCATTTCCGGCATCATCACATCTAATACAATTAAATGCGGCACTTCTTTCTTAGCTTTTTCAATGGCTTCAATTCCATTACTTGCAGTAAAAACCGTGTAACCTTCCTTTTTTAAATTATAACTTAAAAAATCAAGGATGTCGGGCTCGTCATCCACTAATAATATTTTATGAGTTATATCGCTCATCAATTTATTTTAAATGGAATAAAGAATCTACTCCAATTGTTCTGTTTACTATAAAACCTTCTGCATAACGAACACCAATACTTCTTCCGAAAATAGAACTTTTTGCTTTTACTGCTTCCATAAATTCCGGACTTGAAATTGCAGTTGCAGGTTCTTTTGAATTCGGATTATAAAATTGAGATTCGAAAGCGTGAATCGCTTCCATTTTTTTATCCATGTGCTTTGTAATGTCAATCACAAAATCAGGATGAATAAAATTATCTTGTATATAATGATAAACAGCTTTCGGTCGCCAAGCTTGCTGACTTTTCTTTCCTTGCTTTGTTTCAATCTTCACCAAGCCACTGTAAAAACAAGCATCTGCTACTAATTTCGCGGCGCGGCCATGGTCGGGGTGACGATCACTTACTGCATTACATAAAATAATTTCGGGCTGGTACTTTCTAATTATTTCGATGATTTGCGTTTGATGTTTTTCATCATTGGCAAAAAAACCATCTGCCATATCTAATTGTTCACGGAAAGAAACGCCTAAAATCTTTGCTGCTTTCTTTGCTTCTTTTGTACGGATTTCAGCTGAACCGCGGGTTCCTAATTCACCTAGGGTTAAATCAAGCATGCCAACTTTTTTCTTTAACGCAATATGCTTTAAAATTGTTCCGGCACACGATAATTCAACATCATCAGGGTGAACACCTATTGCCAATATATCAATTTTCATAATATTTGAATCTTGAATTTTAAGTCTTGAATTACTTCTTCCCTTCTATCCAATTAATAATTTTATCACAATTTGGTTTTTTTGTTGGAGAAACGCTATCCACTAAATGACCTTCTTCATCAATCATATATTTTTGAAAATTCCATTTCACAGAACTACTCGCTACTCCGTTTTTTTCTTTTTGTGTTAACCATTTGTAAAGTTCGCACATATCATCACCTTTAACAGAAACTTTTTCCATCATTTGAAAAGTAACGCCATAGTTTTTTGTACAGAACGCTTTTATCTCTGTATTAGAACCCGGCTCTTGAGAACCAAAATTATTAGCAGGAAAACCAAGTATAGTAAAGTTTTTGTCTTTATATTTTTCAAATACTTCTTCTAATTGTTTGTATTGAGGTGTTAAACCACATTCACTGGCCGTATTAACGATTAATACTTTCTTACCTTTTAAAGAAGCCATATCGAATTCTTGTCCTTCGATAGTTTTTACTTTAAAACCGTGAATACTTGGCTTTGGACCATTGTCTTTTTTCTTGAATATAAATGATAGTCCGAATAGCATAATTAAAATTAAAAGGGTGAGTTTTTTCATTGTGTAGAATTTAATAAATAGCGACATTTGCTAATATCATACAAAGTTAGTTAAATATGAGCATTTGGCATAATACCCCTTCCTTAACCGAAATTAACGCCTTAAATGAAGGAACCTTAGGCGAATACATGAATATTACCTTTACCGAAATAGGTGATAATTTCATTAAAGCCTCGATGCCGGTTGATAACAGAACTAAGCAACCTTTCGGACTCTTACACGGCGGCGCCTCTGTGGCTTTAGCTGAAACTATTGGAAGTGTGGCGAGCTGGTGTGCTGTTAATAGAGATTTATTTATTGGCGTTGGGATTGAAATTAACGCTAACCACGTTAAAGCTGTAATGAGTGGAATTGTGACGGGAATTTGCACGCCAATTCATGTCACAGGTAAAAATCATGTGTGGGATATTAAAATTTATAACGACCAAAACGAATTGGTTTGTGTGAGTAGATTTACTTGTACAGTCGTTGCTAAAAGTAAGTTTGTGCAATAGTTTCTCGCAAAGACGCAGAGACGCAAAGTTATTGATTGAGAAATTCTTCAGTTTTAGAATAAATCAAATCCATATCAGAAAAGTTAATACAATACGGTGGTAAAACGTAAAACACATTTCCGAGTGGACGAATCAAAATTCCGTGTTTCATAAAGAATGCTGCTATTTTTTCAGAGGCATTATTCAAATAGTGTGTATGCTCATCTGTATTCAATTCTATTGCTAAAATGGTTCCGGTTTGACGGATGGATTTAATTGCTTTATGTCCTTTTATTTTATTTAAGAATGTGGAATGTTTTTTGGAAATGCGGTCGATGTTATTCCAAGTTTCTTTTTTCTCCATCAAATCCATACTGGCTAATGCAGCCGAACAAGCCGTTGGATTTCCGGTGTAACTATGTCCGTGAAAAAAAGTTTTGGCTTTATCATCACTCACAAAAGCGTCATAAATAAATTGAGCGCAACTTGTAACTCCCAATGGCATATAACCACCGGTTAAACCCTTCGACAAACAAATGATATCAGGTTTATTTTGCAAATAATCAGATGCAAAAAACTTTCCTGTTCTTCCGAAGCCTGTCATTACTTCATCAGCGATAGTTATCACTTTATTATCGTTACATATTTTTATTAATCTATCTAAATATTGTGCTTCGTACATTAACATTCCGGCTGCACCTTGAACTAAAGGCTCAAAAATAAATCCGGCTACTGAATGATTTTTCACTAACGAAATTAATTCACCTTCTAAACGTTCAATATTTTCAGAATTTGGTAATGGAATATGAACTACATCAAATAATAATTTCTCGAAGGCGTTATTAAACACATTTCGCTCACCTACACTCATACCGCCAAATGTATCACCGTGATAAGCATTTTCAAAGGCAATGAATAAAGGTTTACTCTCTCCTTTATTATCCCAAAACTGCAAAGTCATTTTTAAAGCGACTTCAACAGCGGTTGAACCATTATCGGAATAAAATATTTTGTTTTGATTTTTGGGGAGATGATTTAATAAACGTTCTGCTAATTCAACAGCCGGTTTATGGGTAAAGCCACTGAACATCGTATGTTCAAATTTTAATAATTGCTCTGATACTTTTTGTGAAATGTATGGGTGTGAATGTCCGTGTAAATTTACCCACCAACTTGAAATGGCATCAATGTATCTGTTTCCTTTTTCATCGAAGTAATAAGAACCCTCTGCTCTTTCAATACAAATGTTTTCGCCTTGAAATTTTAAATGTGTGAAGGGATGCCAAACAAAATTCTGATCTTTTTTACTAGTACTCATTACAATAAAGAAATATTTATTTTAGAAGCCTGTTCGCTAACAAATTTTTTATCCGGTTTTTCAACCTTAGGAATTTCACCTAAAACAGGAACACGTTTGTAATTGATAATTGAATTTTTCACTCCCTCATCAAAATCACCATTAAATATTAAACCATGCAATTTATAATTGTTGTTTAATAAATAATCAATAGCCAATAATGAATGATTGATGCAGCCCAAATATGAACTTATAACCAGAACAACTGCCAATCCATTTTGCTTGGCAATGTCGATAACAAAATAAGAATCATTAATCGGAACCATTGGTCCACCCGCACCTTCAATACAAATCTTATTTAGGGTTTGAGGCAACTGTAAACTATCTATTGTGATTTTTATATTTTCTTTTTTTGCAGCGATATTCGGAGAAGCAGGCTCTTGAAGCAAATAGGTTTCGTCGTGACAAACACTTTTGCTGTTAGAGAGTAATTTCTTTACAGTATCCTTATCTCTTCCATCTTCTATTCCACATTGAATAGGTTTCCAGTAATCAGCTTGCATGGCTTCGCATAAAATTGCTGATACCACCGTTTTCCCAACGTTTGTGCCAATTCCGGTTATAAAAAATCTATTCATGTATTATATCTACTAATTTTTTAATTTCTTCTTTTGTGTTAAACGCATGCAGACAAATTCTTACGCGCTCTGCTCCTTCTTTTACTGTTGGACTTTTAATCCCTTTCACAAACAAATTCTCTTTTTCAAATTTACTCTCAATTATATCTACATTATGATTACCCGGGAACAATTTACAATGAATAGCACTGGTACTTTCAATAAAATCTTTGGTTAAGGAATTAAAGTAATCAATGTTTTCTCTTAATTGCTTCTGTAATTTTCCTTCGTGCAATAATTCATACGCTGCTTTAATCATCCTTAAACTATGTTGAGGCAAGGCTGTAGTGTAAATGAAAGAACGGGCAAAGTTGACAAGATAGTCTTTTAGTATTTGGTTTCCTACTATTGCGGCGCCATGGCAACCCATTGCTTTTCCATAAGTATAAACACGGGCAAAACATTTATCTTCAATTCCCAATTCATTACACAAACCCCTTCCGTTTTTACCAAAAACACCAATAGCGTGAGCTTCATCTACTATTAGAAATATTCTTTTGTTGTCACAAATTTTCGCGAGCTCCTTTAATTTAGCAGAATCGCCATCCATAGAGTAAACACTCTCCACTACTATAAAAATATTATCTACTAAATCTTTATTCCGTTCTATTAAAACTTTTAGATGTTCGATATTATTATGCTTGATCTTATAATATTTGGCATAACCCATTCGAATTCCATCATGAATGGAAGCGTGAATTAATTCATCATATAAAACCAAATCGCGTTTACCGGCAATGCACGACAATAAACCAACATTTGCATCGTAACCTGAATTAAAAATTAAAGCGGCTTCTGCTGAATGAAATTTAGCAATGGAAGTTTCTAATTCTTCAGTGAATTTTGAATTTCCGGAAATTAAACGTGAACCTGTAGAACCGGAATTGGAAAACTTGTGGTTTTTGATTTCTTTCTCAATTAAACCTTCCTTCGAGAAGCCTAAATAATCATTACTACTGAAATCAATTTTTGGGTAATTGTATTTTAGAGAACGAAAAAGCCCTTTGCGCTTACGTTCTTCAATTGCCTGAACTAAATGCAAAGGGCCCTTAATCATTTCTTTATTTCTTAATCTATTTTTAAAAGAACTTCTTTTCCGTTTTGACGTGCACGAACTAATCCACTTTCTTCAAATTTTAAGTGTTCGTACTTTGGTTCAATTATTATCTTACCATTAAAATCAACTAAGCCTTTAAAAATACCTTGACTAATAATAGCACGTCCGTTTTTGAATCCACTAATACGCTCGTATTTTGGCTCTAATAATAATGTTCCGTCAGATTTAATTAATCCTACTTTTCCATTCTTTCGGGCGAAGCCAATGCCATCTTTACCAAATCCGGTCAAATTTTCCCACTCCGTTTTAATGACTTCCTTTCCTGTAGAATCAATGGCGCCTTTTTTACCATTCAATTCAACAATCGCAATGCCGTAAAAGAAATGACCAATGTGATCGTATTGAGCAGATACTTCTTTTTGTGCAGCAGCTCTGAATCCAATCAATGCACATAAAACAAAAATAATTTTCTTCATGATTTCTAATTTAAATTTAGTCCGTTGGACTCTCTATTTTTAATTATTTATTTCAGTCCTACAGACTAAACTAATTCTTCTTTTGGTTTATCCGCGAACGCTTTCTTAGGACTCAAACCTAATAATTTAAACATCTCCATGTCTTGATTAAAATCAGGATTCGGAGTCGTTAACAATTTTTCACCTGCGAAAATAGAATTTGCTCCTGCTAAAAAACATAAAGCTTGTCCTTCTAAACTCATTTCTTGTCTGCCCGCCGATAAACGCACTGCGGTCTTCGGTAAAATAATTCTTGTTGTTGCAATCATTCGCACCATATCCCAAATAGGAACAGGAGGTTGATCTGCCAATGGCGTTCCTTCAACAGCAACCAATGCATTAATAGGAACTGATTCCGGTTGAGGGCGTAATAAACTTAAAGTGTATAACATTCCTACTCTATCTTCAATTGCTTCTCCCATTCCGATAATACCACCCGAACAAACAGTTAATCCTGCTTTACGTACATTTTTAATAGTATTTAAACGATCATCGTAATTACGAGTTGAAATAATATTGTTATAATTTTCTTCTGATGTATCTAAGTTGTGATTGTAAGCATATAAACCTGCTTCTGCTAAACGTTTTGCCTGATCTTCTGTAACCATTCCTAAAGTGGCACACACTTCTAATCCTTTGCTGTTAATGGTTTTTACCATATCCAACACCTTATCAAAATCCTTATTATCGCGAACTTCTCTCCAAGCTGCACCTAAACACATACGACTGGCGCCTCCGTTTTTTGCATTATTTGCAGCTTCGGTAACTTCAGCCACATCCATTAATTTATGAACCTTTACTTCGGTATGATAACGGGCAGCTTGTGGACAATAAGCGCAATCTTCAGGACAACCACCGGTTTTAATAGATAACAATGAGCTCACCTGCACCTCGCCTACTTTATGGTTGGCTTTATGGGTTTCAGCAGCACGGTACATTAACTCCATTAATGGGGTATTGTACACATCTAAAATCTCTTGTTTGGTCCACTCTTTTATCATAAAAAATGCTTTTTTCAAAGATAAAGATAAGCCTTTGGGCTTACAAACAAATAATAAACATTATTCGTTAAAAAGTATTGTTTTTTGGGCTGTTACTATTATGATTTTAGCCCGTTATTTGTATTCATAATGAGATATATCATCGCCATATTAATCAGTTTGTTCATTTACACCGAATTACCTGCTCAGCAAGATGCTATGATGCAGGGTAAAAGAGGACAAAAGAAAGTATGGCGTAAATGGCGTCGTAAAAAAGGTAAAGGTGATAATCCTTACAATCCATATTTAAAAAAGAAAAAAGAAGATAAAGTAAGCAGCAAATTAGCGCGCGGACAAAAAAAAGAAATCCGTAAGCAACGTAAAGAGTATAGAAGACAAATAAAAAAGGGTAAGAAAAAGATTAGCGAATGATACAACGAACACTCTCGCTTTACAAAACATCTTTCACAGGGCTTTCCCCTCAAACCTGGTTACTTTCACTCATCATTTTAATAAACCGCAGCGGCACGATGGTATTGCCGTTTATGACTTTGTATTTAACAGGCAAAGAAATGCAACGCAGTTTAAGCGATGCCGGAACTGTAATGGGTTTATGGGGATTAGGTTCTATTATTGGTGCGTATTTTGGTGGAAAACTGAGTGATAAGATTGGATTTCAGAAAGTACAAGTAATGACTTTGTTTTTAGGAGGTGTTATGTTTATTGTACTCGGACAAATTCACTCTTACGGATTAATTTGTTTAGCCACTTTTATTTTAAGTTTTGTAAATGAAGCTTTTCGTCCTGCTAATTCTTCAGCCATTGCTTATTACAGTAAACCCGAAAACAGAACCCGTTCTTATTCTTTAAATCGTTTAGCGGTAAATTTAGGATGGGCTGTTGGTGCTTCTATAGGAGGATTAATTGCAGCGCGTAGTTATGAATTATTATTTTGGGTTGATGGCTTAACAAATATTGCTGCTGCCGTAATTATGTTCTTAGCTTTTCGAACTCCTGTTAATTTAAAACCAAAATCCGCCGCCGGCGGAGAAAACGAAACTCCTCCACCAAAACAATCGGCTTACAAAGACAAAAAATATTTATGGTTTATTGTTTTAGTGGTGCTATTTGGCATGTGCTTTTTTCAATTATTCACCACCGTACCAAAATTTTACCGCGATAATATGCATTTGAGTGAGGAGTTCATTGGCTTTGTTATGGCGCTCAATGGTATTTTAATTGTGATAATGGAAATGGTTTTGATTTACAAACTCGAAGGCAAACGAAACAATTTAATTTACATGGCTATTGGAACTGTAATTTGTGCGTTATCATTTTTAAGTTTAATAATTCCCGGCAATGCAAAATTAATTTGTTTGTTGATGATCGTACTAATTACCATTGGGGAAATTATCGCCATGCCATTCATGAGTACCTTTATGATAAGCCGCACCAACGAAAAAAACCGTGGACAATACGCTGCATTATTTACAATGGCTTGGGGAATTGGACAAACACTTGGTCCTTATTTATGTGCTACACTTGTTGAACACACTAATTTTAATGTAATGTTTATTGTTTGTGCGGTTGTTTTTTTACTGACTGCTTTTGGGTTTTGGAGATTGAATAACCTTAAAACTTAATTTCCCTTAGATAAACCCTGACTAAACTTATTAATACGCCAAAGCATATTACGGTTTAGTATTCTTGTTGAAGCGATAATACCACTGAAGAGTGCCCCTCCTACTCCAACCGTTACAATGTCTTGTCCTGTGAGATACAAATTTTTATATACTGTTTCAGGACGTAAACTTTTTAAACCAAATCTGTAAGGCGTGTGCTCTAGTCCGTAAATTTCGCCTTTGCCGTAGTTGCTGAAATGTTTAGTGGATAATGGCGTGCTTAGTTCGGACGCGATGATATGTCCTTTTACTTGCGGCACTGCTTTGTATAATTTTTCGAGTAATTGATTTGTGTATTTTTCTTTGAAAGTATCGTATTCATCACCGCGTTTTTGCCAGCGGGTTTCTTCCCATTGGGCTACCCATTCATACGGACAAACCGTCATCACCTGAATAGTTGCAGTGCCTGGATGTTTGCTTGACCATTCAGGATCTTTTGCAGATGGGAATGAAATATAAGCCAATGGTAAATCACTTCCCTCATCAATAATATGTTTTGCGTATGTGTCATCAAAATCATAACTATCGTACATCCAAAAATTATAACGCGGTAAATTTAATGCTTCATCACTTGCATCTAAACCAATATACAAACACACATGGGCAACAGATGCTTTTACTTTATTATAAGAAACACAAAGTTCTTTTCCGGCTTCATCATCTTTTAATAAAGTGTTGAATGTATTATGAACGCCCGCGTTACTGATAATTTGATTTGCATAAATTTTATCACCATTCTCCATCTCCACACCAATAGCTTTGTTCTTTTCAAGGAGAATTCGTTTCACGCCGGCTCTGATTGCCAATTGTCCTTTGTTTTTTTCCAGCGACTTCAACATTAAACGATGAATACTTGCTGCGCCACCAACAGGGTAACTGCCGCCATCTAAATAATGATGCACCACCATAGCATGAATAGCAAAACTGCTTTTACGCGGGGGTAAACCGTAATTACCACATTGAGCACATAACACGGAAATCAATTTTTCATTGGAAGTTAATTCACGGATCACATCATAAGTTGTGCGATGACATTGACTTTCGAAACCCTTCTTCATTAATTTTCCAAAAATCCAACTTACCCAGTGCGGCATTACTTTTTCGGAAAAAAATGTTGTGGAGCTATCTGCTGTTTTATTTATAAGGTCATAATAAGAACGGATCGCTTTTTCCTCCTTCGGAAAATAAGAAATCATTTTATTAATTTGATTCTCGACACCAATTACAAAATGATATTCATCCCCATCAATAATCGCTTTATCATAAATATCGCCCATGCCGGTCCATTGTAATTTCCCATCGGTAACGTAATCAAATGTTTTTCTTAAAGTGGATTTAGGATCTTCAACACGACCAACATAATGCACGCCAATATCCCATTCAAAATTCTTGCGTTTAAAACTGTGAGAGAAACCGCCAGGAACGTAATGCCGTTCTAATACTAAAACCTTTTTTCCTCCTTTAGCGAGGCAAACTCCCACCGTTAATCCTCCAACACCAGAACCAATAACAATGGCATCATAGCGCTCATTGGCAAGTGTTGACGCATACAGGTTTTTCATTAAACGCTAAAGGGAAAGGATGGTAAGATAATTTCTCTTTAAACAAATATAAGATAGTTTTTGGGATAAGGAAGGATATCTACTTAATCCAAAATGCACTTCTTTTACTCATTTATAACCTAAAAGCTATGCTTTTAAAAAAGAGAATGGATTTACTCAAAAACCGAGGCAATTCTTAGGGTTTTCGTCAAAATCGAATAAATAAAAGATGAAAATTCAGTAATAAAGAATAAGTCTGTAATGGGTTTTTATTATTTTGTATATTTAAGTCATACAATAAAGTAACTCTGTGCTAATATATAAAACGATGTCAAAAGCCCTCCGAATTACCGCACTTATTTGTTTATTATTCATTTTAAAAAGTAGTTACTCTCAATTTAATAATTTTAAAAAATGGTCGGTGAAAAACGGACTACTTCAGTCTGATATTTACGACATTAAACAAGACTCGAGAGGGTATTTATGGCTAGCGAGCGGTGGTGGCGTTTCTGTTTTTAACGGAATAAAGTTTAAACATTTTACAAAAAAAGATGGACTTAGTGGTAATGTAGTAAGATGTTTATTTGAAGACTCAGAAGGAAGAATGTGGTTTGGAACGAATGAAGGTGTTTGTTTTTATAACGGATTAAAGTTCTTTAATCTTAACAATAAAAATTTTAAGGGAGCCAGTGCATTATGTTTTGCAGAAGATAAAAATAAAAACATCTACATTGGGACTGATGATGGCGGATTAAATATTATTAAATTTAATGAGGATTCCATTGAAGTAAAAAATTTAAACGAGTCGAACGGATTAAGCAACAATCCCATTTTTGATATTGCGATTGACTCAAATAAAAATATTTGGCTTGCAACCTACGGAGGAGGGTTAAATATTTTAAACAATAACAGTGGAAACTATAGCTGCAAAATTATTAAAGGTTTTGGTAAATTAAACAGCGACCTTCTGTTTAGTGTTGAGATTTATAACGACGACATTTACCTTGGCACTCAAGATGCAGGTTTAATAATATTTTCAATAAAAAATTTACTTAACGAAAATTACAATTCGCCTAAAATATACAACACAAAAAACGGACTAAATTCAAATGATGTTTGGGATATACTAATTACTAAAGATAAAAAAGTTTGGTTAGCGTCCTTAGAGAATGGCGTGAGTCGGTTAGAAAAAAACGGTTCGGATTTCATAAACACCGGCTTTACAAAAAACAACGGCTTAAGCGATAATCAAGTGTTAAGTTTATATGAAGATAAGCAGGAAAATGTTTGGATTGGCACCAATGGAAACGGTTTAAATCTATTACTGGGGGAATATTTTTCTCATTACAGTAAAGCCGATGGCCTGCCTTCCAATAAAATTCAATCTATCCAACAAGACTCTGCAAAAAACTATTGGTTAGGGTCAACCGACGGAGGTTTAACCCAATTAACCTTTACAAATAATACATTGGCGTCGAAAAACTTCGTTGATGAAAAAGGGCTCACCAATTTTATTTCTTGCGTTGCACTTGGGAATAAAAACAATAAAAATATTTGGTTTGGAACCATAGGTAACGGGATAGTACGCTTTAAAGATTCAAAATTTACAAATTACACAGAGAATGACGGACTGGTAAATAACAGAATTTACAGCATCTATGTTGATACAAAAGGGATAGTGTGGGCCGGAACGTCTGATGGGATTAGCCGTTATGATGGTGTTAAATTCTTAAGCACTTCCACCGAAAAATTAATGATGCAAAACGAAGGCGTTAAAACCATTGTTGAAGATAATAAGAATACTATCTGGTTTGGAACATCAGGTGGAGTGGTAAGATATCAGGGAAAAGAAGTTATACGGACATTTGATGAAGTAGAAGGTTTAAAATCTAAAGATGTAAATTCATTGGCTAGTTGTGTTAATGGGGATGTTTACATCGGCACAAATACAGGCGGACTTTTCAAATACAATCCTTTAAAAAACGACACCAATGCTATCGAGTTTGTGGCTAACGATAGTATTCTTTTATCTAATTCGATTCGTTCACTAAAATTTATTGACGATTACACATTAGTAGCCGGCATGTTAAATGGTTTCGATAAAATTAGTTTTGATAAGAATTTTAAGATTATTAAAGTGAAGCATTACACAGAAGGTCAAGGTTTTTTAGGCGTAGAATGTAATGACAACGCCTTGTTTTTGGATACTGAAAAAAATGTCTGGTTTGGTACAGTTAACGGAATAACAAAATACAGTCCTAGCTTAGACAATAAACAAACTACAACTCCCGAAGTTTTCATTACTGATATTCAATTATTTTTTAAAGATGTTGATTGGAGTACAAAAAACACGAGTCAAAAGAATTGGTTTAATATTCCCACCACTCTAACATTACCGTATTTTGAAAACCACTTAACTTTTAAATTCCACACCAATAACCTTTCTAATCCTGAAAGCATTTTATACAAATTTAAATTAGAAGGCCGCGATAAAAACTGGTCGCCACCAAGAAAAAACAGCGAGGAAACTTTTTCAGGATTAGAACCGGGTGATTATACCTTTATGGTAACGTCTCAAAATGAATCGGGCTTGTGGTCAGAACCTGCTAAATTCAGTTTTACTATTACGCCACCTTGGTACAGGACTAAATTATTTTATGCTACGGTAATCATTCTTCTAATACTATTAATTTACGGCTACATTAAATGGCGTGAGAAAAAATTAGTAAAAGAAAAAGAAGTGCTAGAGGTAATTGTAAAAGAACGCACACACGAAGTAGAAGTACAGAAAGAACATTTAGCAGAGATTAACAAAGAAATAACGGATAGTATTAATTATGCTCAGGGAATACAGGCGGCAATGCTCCCTCCTATTTCTGATATTAACGCGGCATGGAAAGATGTATTTGTGTTTTTTCAACCAAAAGATATAGTGAGTGGTGATTTTTACTGGTTCCAACGAATTAATAAAGACGAATTTTTAATTGCCTGCGCGGATTGTACTGGTCATGGTGTACCCGGTGGATTTATGAGTATGATTTGTTCAGACAAATTACACGACTCTGCTAAAGAAACTAATGAACCTGCTCAGATATTAAGCAAAACAAATAACGCTGTTAAAATTTCTCTTCGTCAACACGCCGAAATTGAAGGGAAAAATAAAGACGGTATGGAGGTTTGTTTAATTAGAGTGAACACTGCTACGCAACAAGTTTCCTATGCCGGCGCTAATCGTTTACTTTGGGTAATTGATGGTGAAACAAAAGAACTAACAGAAATAAAACCAACAAAAGCAAGCATCGCCAGTTTTACTGAATTTGATTTTGAATACCAACAAACAAACCTAAACCTTAAGAAAGGTGATTTATTATATACTACATCCGATGGTTACCCTGATCAGTTTGGCGGACAAGACGGAAAAAAATATATGAGCAAGAATTTAAAGAATTTGATTATTCAAAATTGTCATCTACCAATGGATGAACAAATGCAGTTCTTTAAAAACGATATTAATACCTGGATGGCGAATTGCGAGCAGGTGGATGACTTATTACTAATTGGTATCCGACTTTAAAAAATTAGTGGTGATTTTTCAATTGAAGAATCTTTCTACTTCCCCGTTACCTTAAACTCCGTCCTTCTGTTCTTGGCCTTATTCTCAGGCGTATCGTTTGGTACTTTTGGTTTCGTTTCGGCGTAGCCCTTAAAACTTAAACGAGTAGCGGCAATTTTTCCGTTAGTCAAAATATAATCGTAAACCGATTTGGCGCGGTTGGTAGATAAAGTTTTGTTCCATTCCTTTTTTCCACTGTTATCTGTATGTCCGCCTAATTCAATTTTTACACTCGGGTTTTTATTTAAGAAGAAAACTAATTTATCTAATTCAGCTTTACTCTCGGGCTTCAACTCCCATTTGTCTACATCAAAGAATACATTTTTTAATTCAACAACACTTCCAGTGTCAATTGGTTGTAAAGGAATATCTAACAAATAAGGTTTATTAAAATCTGTTTCTTTTCCTTTCAACGAAAAATTATCGCTGTAAAATAAATAGCCATCTTTACTTACGTTCACAATGTAATTTTTGTTCCCCGTAAGCGTTACTAAAAATTGTCCGGCATTATCTGAATAAGATTCCGTTACACTTTGTTGTGTTTCTAAATCAATCAACTCAAATTTTGCTGATAAAGGAATTTTTGTTTTTGCATTGTAAGTTTTTCCTTTTACGTAAGTTAATTTCTCAGGCCTTACATCTTCAGGTAATTCAAATTGGTATATATCTAAAGCGCCAAAACCACCTGCTCTATCACTGGCAAAATAAGCCAACTTTCCAGCGGGATCAACTAACAAACTATTATCTGTAGCATAAGTATTAATTGGATATCCTAAATTAATAGCTTCGCCCCAAGAACCATCTGGCTGACGACGACTCATAAAAATATCCAAACCACCCATACCAGGGTGACCGGCACTACTGAAATACAAAGTTTGATTATCCGGATGTATGAAAACAGATTCTTCTTGCTCAGGCGTATTTATTTTATCACTCAATTTTACGGGTGCACCAAATTTTCCGTCCGCACCAATCACACTCATGTAAATATCTTGTTCTTTAATAGCACCACGACTAATTAAACCACGCACAAAATATAAAGTCTTGCCATCACTCGAGAAAGATGGTTGCGTTTCCCAATTGGCTGTATTAACTGTTGGACCAATATTTACAGGCTTCGTCCATTTACCATCCCGTTTCTGAGAATAAAAAATATCACAACTGCCATATCCTTTTCTATCCGGACTACCATAATCGCCTGACTGTTCCATACAAGAAGCGAAGAACATAAAATTTCCATCAGCTGAAATACTTGGCGCTCCTTCGTTACCCATCGTATTCACACCAACAACAGGCATTGCATCTTTCCATTCGGAATTAGTGTTTTCTTTTTTACTTAAATAAAAATCTTCTTGTCGCGACATCTCACTTAAAACAATTTCACGGGTAAATAAAAATTGTTTACCGTCAGCTGTTATAGAAGGGAAATACTCAGCGAAATTGGTATTTACACCGGGTCCCATATTAACCGGTTTAAATGGTTTTGGATTTTTCACTGCCTGAGAACCGAACTTTGCATTGATTAATTCTTTTGCAGCCGCTTCTTTTGTTGCAGGACTAATACGATCGAACTTAGAAAGCATTTCGTAAGATTTAATAGCGTCGTCGTATTTACCAACCGACATATATGCGTTTGCTAAAAAATAAATATTTTGCGGATAAAATTTTGCGTTAATAGCCACCGCCTTCTCAAAATGAACAATAGCTTCTTCAGAACGATTGTAACCCATTAATAAATACGCAAGGGCTGAATGTGCTTCAACAAAATTATCGTCTTCCTTAAGGGCTTTCTTTAATACTTCCTCAGCTTCCTTGTCTCTGCGAACTTCGTAATATTTTTTACCTTCTTCGTAAAATTTAATAGCTTTTTTATTGCTGCTGGTATAAGTTCCGGGAGGGAGATTGCCTTGCGGAAATACGTTAAGGAAAAAAGAAACTAAGAATAGAAATATGATTTTGTGTTTTGCCATTATGCTATATTTTCTCACGTCTCGACTACGCTCGACATGACAATTTATTATTTTATCCCCAACCAAGTTCGGCGGGCGGTTATTTGTTTATCAGTTGGGTTTTTTGAAATATCTACTACATTTTCTTCCATCACTTTCACTTTCTTCACTTTTCCCTTTAAAGCTTTAAGTTTAGAATTTCCTTTTTTATCTTTTCTGTACACTTCCACAACTAATTTATCGCCCACTTTGGTTTTCGACATAAAATCCCCAATCACTTCTTGTGCATTTTCAATGGTGAGCAAACGGTTGTTAAATGAATATAATTCATCTCCAACTTTATATTTAAATTGTTTCCCAAATACATCCACATTCGATACATCAATAACAGTTAATCGCTTTGATTCTTCACTATAACCTATTCCAAAACCACCCAGTGTTACAGTTTCTGTTTCGCGTTGCTTAATTAAATCTAAACCAACCATTTTAAATATTTCTACTAATGGTAATGGTTTTGGTCCGGCTACATGTTCATTTAAAAATTTTCTCACTTCCGGGCCGGTTAATTTTTCTATGTCGCTAAACAAATCTTTATCCTTAAACGATTTATCTTTTCCGTATTGCTTAGCCAAATCGCGCATCAATTCTTGTGTGCCGTATTTACCATCGCTGTAATAGCGCATCATAATATCTAAACACATACTTATTACAGCGCCCTTCTCGTAAACGTTGTTGTATTGCTTATGATAATGCGGCGTTAAAACATGTTTACTCATAAATGTAAAGGGAACAGTATCGTTATATTCTGTTATCGAATTGCGATACTTATCCATCATGGTTTGAAAGAAATAATCGTAACCAATTAAACCTGCTTTTGCCTGCGCATGATGTGCGGCGTATTCAGTTAAACCTTCATACAACCACAAATGTTCACTCATAACAGGATTATTGAAATCAAAATTTCCGATTTCCTCTGCGTGAATATTAAGTGGTGTTACAATATGAAAAAATTCATGAGCACATACATCATCAATTGTTTGTGCGATGGAAGCTGTATCCATTTCAGGCAACACATACATTGAAGAATAAGAATGTTCTAAAGCTCCTGAAGCTCCTGACAAAGTAGATTTATCTGTAAAATAAAATAAGAATGCATATTTATCTACAGGTAATTCTCCATTTAAATAATCGCGTTGCGCATCTAACAAACGACCTAACTTTCCGGCTGCAAATTTTGAAGTGATGATTCCGTTAGGAGAATACACTGCGACTAATACTTTTGTATTCGCCACCATAATAGTTGTTGTATCAGGTTGAGAATACATGATGGGAGAATCAACAAGTGCATGGTAATCGGATGCGGTAACAATATCTTTTGTCTCACCCGTTTTCATATCATTTAATCCTGTTGAAGGATAAAAACCTTTTGGCTTATCGAATTCCAAAACATATTTACGGTCGGTCATACCCTTAAAGTAACCAAAGAAGCAATGGGTATTGAATACAAAATTTTTATTATCCTCGATATTACTTCCGGCAGGTTCAAAAACTATTTTCTCTTTTATTTTTGTATCCCAAGAATCTTCAACTTCGTAGGTAATTTTTTGTATCTGGTTAGCAGGAGAAAATTTATAAGTATCGTTGCTGATTTTAGTAACGATAACATTAACACCGTTTTTTCCGAAAGCTTTTACATTGCTAATGAAACGTCCAAAATTATAAACCTCATAAGTACCCGGTACCATAGCAGGGAAATTTAAAGTTGCTTCTGCATCGGTAATATCAGGAGGGGTTAATTCGATAGTTAACTTATCGTCGATTACTTTATTAAGATTAATATAGTAGTGGTAATCTTTATCGGCAAAACTAATTGCAGAAGCAAAGAAAAACAAAGTTAAAAAGGTGATACTCTTCATACAATTATTTAATAAGCAAGTTAAAGTTTTTCCAGCGATATTTTTGCCAAAAAATGATAAAAGTAAGCAATGCCATTACGAACCAAGTGATGAATTCGGAACCCGGATTTTCGCTTGATGCAACAAAAATCGCATCGGTTTTTAAAACACCATTTGGTGATGTAATTAATAAGCTTGATATTAAGTTATTGGCGCAGTGTATTCCCATGGCTAATTCTAATCCTTCATCTAATAACGTAATAGCGCCTAAAAAGAAACCAAAAATCGCATAATAAGGCAACATGGTTATCCAACCATAAGCTTTTGCCTCAGGGTTAGTCATGTGTACCAAACCGAATAGCAGGGAGGTAATAGCTAATGGCACGATACCATTTTTAAACACTTGTGATAATCCTTGCACTAAATATCCGCGAAAAATTAATTCTTCCGTTGTTGTTTGAATGGGCATTAAAATTACACAAACTAAAACAAGGAAAAAGAAATTAATCGGGTCGAATTGAATTTTTACATCGTCCTTATTCAAAAAATAAGCTAGTAAAACAGATATAATTAAAAAGACGCCCCAAATGGCAAAAGCAAAAAAGAAACGACTAAACCGGATTTTATCGTAAGCTGTAATTACGGAAGTGAGTGTTTTTTTATGTACCCGTTTTATTACAATAAATAATCCCAAAAAAGTAAATACAAACATGCTGAACAAAAGCGCAAGTAAAATGTTTTTGTTCATTCCAATTTTTTCCGGGTCGAATAAAATTTCCGGATTTTCCTGAATATCCGCCATGGTTAAACCATTATTACTGGCAGCTGCCATTAATGGAAATACCATAAAAATTTGAAATAAGAAATAACCGAACATCGCCGCAACAATTCCCATCACATACATCCACCAGTCGTTTAGTCCGTTTACAACACCTGCATTTAAATACAGATTATTAAACGGGAGCTTTTTTTCAACTATAGGTTCGTTCGGTTCCATTGTGCTAATTTAACTTTTTCGTGCTAACAAATATCATTGTTCCTCAACAAAACTTACAGTATTTTTGCCATATGAAACGACTTCTTATCCTCCTTTTAGCCCCGTTTTATTTTGCGTGTGGCGATTCTGAACCAATATTAAAAACTCCTTATGACGAGGCCTCGCTTGGAGAACTCTTGTTTTTCGACCCTATTTTATCGAGCGATAGTACTATTTCCTGCGCCTCATGCCATAAACCGGAGTTTGCTTTTGCTGATAATACACCAACCAGTAAAGGGGTGCATGGAAGAATGGGCGACCGCAATACACCAAGTGCAATGAACCAAAGCGCCCGCAATTTTCAATTTTGGGACGGTCGTATGGAAACTTTAGAGGAACAAGCTTTAGGTCCTATAGAAAACCCTGTAGAGATGAATTTACCTGTGAGCGAAGTCATCACCCGGTTATACAAACACAAACAATACATGCAGTTTTTTAAAGATATCTATGGTGAAAAACCGAGCCGTAAAAATATTGCAATGGCTATTGCAGCTTATGAACGTACTTTAGAAACCAACGATACCCCTTTTGATGATTACATGAAAAACGATGACACAACGGGCTTCGGAAAATCTGAACAACGCGGACAAGATATTTTTAATAATAAAGGAAAATGTTTTGATTGTCATTTTGGTCCTGATTTCACTAACGATCAATTCAGAAATCTTGGTTTGTTTAATGGTAAAGACTTAAATGATAGTGGACGTTACGAAGTGACCCGTAAATTAAGTGATTTAGGTAAATTTAAAACGCCTGGACTACGGAATATTGCTATGACTGCACCTTATATGCATAATGGTATGCATAAAACTTTGCGCGAGGTAATTGATTACTATGATACGCCTGATAATTTTGTGAAGAATAGTATTAACCGTGATACTTTATTAAACAAACCGTTGGGATTAACTGAAGGTGAGAAAAAAGATTTAGAAAATTTCTTATTGAGTTTAACTGATAGGAGATTTACAAAAAAAGTAGTAGCCGAAGCAAAGAAGAAATAGACTTAGAATTCGTAAGAGTACGTAAGACTATAAATAAAATCGCGGTTAGTTCGGTTAAAGGCATTTAATTCGTGACGGTAAGTGAAATTTCCTTCTATACTTTTTCTTTTAGAAAGTTTGTAAATCAAGCCTATTGCACTTCTTGAGCGATCGAAACCTTTATTCTTTGCCTGATACCACGGATAATAAAGTTCCTCTGAAACATAAGCTTCAAAACGTTTATTCAATTCATATTTTACGCTTATTTTATGACGATCGTAATATCTTGGGGCTAATCCGTCTTCGCTTTTATATAAATCTCTTAGCTCGGCTTGAAAACGGTAACGGTAAGAAAAGGTAAAACGGGAAATTTCTTTCTTTAGTATCACTGCAAAATAAGCTCTGTGACGAGTACCATAAGAACCGTCTAAATTTCTTCTTTGACGGAGAACATAATCCAGCATTACTTTAATATTATCGTTGCGTTTATAAGAAACACCGATATCACCATACCCTAAACCGTACTGAGAAACATTATTATTAATACGACTACTATGTGAAAAATGGATATCAAAATGATCGTTTATTTTTTTCTCCAGATTAAGATTCAACCAAAGTGCAGCGTCATCCTCAAATTCTTGAGCATGCGAAGTTGAAACTGAAATCATCAGAAGCAATACAAAACTATATTTAAACAGTTTACTCAAAGTAAAATATTTTTATTTGTGCAGAATCTCTTAAAAAATCTATTTTTTGAATGGTTACGCGATGTACATTAATTCCGGTGCGTAATTTAATATCCGCAATAAGCTCAGCTTCTCTGTCTGCACTCACTAAATTAATATTTTCATAAATAATTACTTTCGCACCTTCCTTTTTCATCAGCACCGTACTTTCTAAAAGAAAAGCCACCAAAATAATAGCACCGTTTATGGCAACTACGAATAAACTTTCTACGGTATCCTCTGCACCTTTTATTTTTGTAACAGCTGAAATTAATCCCATCGCAATTACTAAAAATAAATAAGTCATGTCTTTCATGCTGATATCTTCAGTACGGTAACGTAACATGCTAAATACAGCAAATAAACCGAAAGCTGCTCCCATACTTAAATCTACTTTATTTAACAGGAAACAAATTAAGAAGATAACGATGTTGAAAATGAAATACGTGAAAAATAATTCACGTCGCTTGTAAATTGGAAAATACACCAAACGAATTAAAACGAATACAGAAACAAGGTCGACTAAAAAACGTAAGCCAAGTTTAGCTCCGATTTTTTGAAACGCATCGAAGCCTGTTGTTACAACTGTTTCATCAGCTATTTGCAGTAATATGGTTGCCAGCATAAATTATATGGTTTAAGGATGAAATTTTTTCTTTGAAATTATTTTTCTTGACTTCTTTATTGGTTAAAGCAACACCTAAGCAATATTTACTTATTGAGCCTTCTCTGATTCTGAATTTTTTCATAGCTCCTAAAAATGCTGAGCCCGCTCTTTTTTCTTGTTTTACTTCTGCAATAACAAGATTATCCATTTTCTTAGTGAAATCTTTATTTACGAATTCCAATTCCGTATCAATCGTTACACGTTCGGCATTGGCATTGTTTACCAACGTAATCCGTTTATAATTAATCCAAATGTTTGGCACCAATACTTCAGGATTAAAAGGAGTTTTAGCTGCTAAAAATTCGGAGGTGTCTTCTGTCCAAGTTTTCGGAACTTCTTGTTTTTTAATACGCACTTTTATGGTGCGGCCTTTGTTATTCTTAAATTTTACTTCTAAAAATCCCAATTTACTTTCAACATACGTGCGGTGACGGATTTTATAACGATTCAATTTACCATTGTGATGTTTTAAATACAAACTCAAATCACTTGTATCGTAATACAAAGTTTGATAGGTTGACATCCTACAATTTTCAATTTCTAGAATTTTGTAATCCGACTTCACTTCGCTGAGCACTTTTTTCAAATTCTCCTCCGAAAACGTGAATTTAGTATCAGTTCTATCCATTAATTTAGCTTTATCCATTTCAGCTAAAGTGATGGATTCAAATGAATTTAATATGTCGGCTACCGATTTCAATTTATTTATACTCGTAAATGTATTTTTTTACAGAAATTAAATTATTAGCCCCATCGTACGTTTTACGTTCCGATTTTAATCCCTTCGCATCGTAGGTGTGAATACTTTTTTTAGTCAGCTTTCCATCTTTATCGTAAGTTGATTCTTCTATTTTCTCTCCCAAACTATTATACTTAAAAACGTGTTTATCTTTTAATTGACCTTTAGCATCGTATTCACAATCTTCGATCACATCACCTTCTGAGTTGTATTTGTATTTGTGACTGCTTTTAACAGTGCCGTCTTTATCGTAATTAAATTCTTCTGCTACTTCGCCATTAGCATCAAACGTTTTTTTACCATCGAAAATAGTTTTTCCATTGGTAGTTTCCGTCTCGGTGAGGCCTTTAATTTTATACTTTTTTACTTCCTTTTTCTTTTGAGAAAATGCCGTAACAGAAGTTGTAATTAGTAAAGCGATTATTAGTTTCTTAACCATACTTATTTGTAAATGATAATTTGATCAACAGTTTTTACTCCCTTTTTTTCTGTTATTTCCACTTCCTTCACAATAGAAACATCTCCTGAAGGAGACGTCAAGGTTTTATCCTTAGAATAAACATAAATTTTGTATTTCCCTTTACGGAGATATTTAAACTCGTACTCGCCATTATAATTAGTTTTCGTTTTATCGCTATAACTTACATCATCTCCATAAATTATATAAACATCTTCATCATAGGCTGCGTATTCGCCATTCTTTACGGTAAAGGAGCCATTCCAGTCTTCTGCCCAAAGCGTTCCTTTAATACTCACTTTTCCTCCCTCACCAGCCGGCTTTTTGCAGGAAACGAAAATTAATGTAATGGCCAGTATGGCAACTATGTTTTTAAAAGATACTATGCTTGTTTTCATACTCGTATTATAAATTAATGTGAAATTACTATTTTTTTAACCTTAGAACCACAATGAACAAAATAAATTCCAGATGCCCATGAAGAAGTGTTTACTGTGGTTTCACTCATAAAACTTGTTTTATACGTTTCTTCTCCTAAAGTATTATACACAACTAAGTTTTCTGATTTACTACTACTACTACTGCTACGAGCTACAAAATAATTATGCGCCGGATTTGGAAATATTTTTACAATAGTTTCATTCCCATTTAACTCATTAACACCAATAGCACAGTTTGATAATTTAAAAGAAGGAAAAGCAGCTGTTGAGAATGAACCCACACCATCCGGACAACGCGCCATTGATTTATCGGTAGTTTGCGGACCGAAAGTAATACTATCTAACACCACTCCACTTGCGTTTCGTAACATTAATTGTTCGCCACCAGCCGATAGTTTAAAATTACTATGAACGTAAGTTGCTGTTGATGGATTTTCATCCGCCCAAATAATTAAATATCCATTTGCGGGAATAATTGTCCCAGCAGGAAATTGAAATTTAGTTGGCGACGAAAAGTTATCCGTTAAAAAAGAACCTGCTAATTCGAGAGGATTACTGGTTGTGTTATACAATTCAATCCAGTCTTCGTATTGAAACGTTTCATTGCTTACATCGCCTACATTGTCAGCCAAAAATTCATTTATAACTAATTGCCCAATGGTTGGACTACCCAAAGCATTTAAAAGATAATATTCGTGTTCTGCTCTTTGTGGTGAAAACATTCCTGCATTTGCATTCTCTGCATAAATATAATATTGCACTTGCAAACTACTAACCGGTACTGATACTCCAAATTTTCCATCGCCTGCAGCACCATCACCGTTTAATCCATCATCAAACATCGCTACACGTTTAAATCTATCAAGAGGAGAATATCTATAACCAATATAAGCTGCTGTTACTGTAGTTATATCCGCAGTAATAAAAACATTAGTGGTTAAGCTTGGAGATGTGTTTGAAGGTAAAACATTGGTAATAGTTGGAGCTACTGCTAAAAACTCAGGCGTTGTGTTTAAATATGCCAAACGCGCATTCATGAATGGTATAATGGGAGGAACGGTTTTTGGCCCTAACACAACTGTATTTGTTAAGCTACTTTGAAACTGAGTATAAGTACAAAATTTATTAGGGTCAGAAAACACAGCTGTATCTGCAATTGCTTGTATAGATTGTGCAAAAACAGAATAAGTTCCGTTAGCGATATTCTCGTTCATTAAAGTTTTTAAATGCGCTATGTACATCCGTTTATACATTGGCACTGCCATTAAGTTTTTTACCAGCGGCCACATCGTATCGTTAGCATGCAACATCGGCGACAAATTCTCCATTTGAGGAATAGTTAACGATGGCCCGAAATCTGCTTTACTAAAAATTCCGATACCTCCGTTTAAATCCCAGATAATCGGATTAAAGCGCTTGTTGTGATCGCGGTACATATAATAGTTGTGCGTGCTATTACCTAAGTAACTATCCAATGTTACAAATCCATTGGTATAAGCTAACCACCATAACGTTCTGTCAACATCCAAAGTGTTTTCAATAACAGAAATATTATTTCTTAATGTATCGCACAGCTGCATTAAATGCGTCCAACCCGCATCCGACTTTAAAGTGTATGGTGTATAATACAAAGTTGTATCAGCGCCCTTGTATCTTAAATTACAACCACCATTATCAGCAAATACAAAAGTATTTTTATCAGAAGAAAAACGATCATCTAAAAAAGTTTTGGTAATAGCTTCTACATTGGTATAAACGCCCATGTATTGTCCGTTAATTATAACCTGTGCAAAATTGGCTCTTGATGCTTCTGAATAATTCTGAAACAATGAATACAACAGAACCTCACGAACAAATGAAGGTTCATTATAGCCATTACTTAGTTTAATATCCTTAAAGCCCTGATAATTTTGATTTTTAAAATGGTCGAGCTCGATGTGCAGTGGATTCTTTACGTTATTTGGATTATAAGAGCTATTGCCTTTATATTTTACGCCTGCACTATCAAATTGTACGCCATTAATTTTTACCCACACCGACATAAGATAACCATCACTTCCGGCTTTTGCAGTATCCAGAATATAATCCCAATTAGATTGAGATAAAGAAATTTCAATGCGTTGAATGGTATTAAGATCATAGAATGTTTGTGATTTTAAGCACAACACCGAACCAATAAACAAAAACGAAAGAATTGATTTAATCTTTTTCATAGTCTAATGGTTCACGATTATTTTTTTAACTGCATAATCCGTTCTTACAAAATAAATACCCGACACCCATGTGGATGTATTAATAACTGTTTCATTAGTAAACGAGCCTTTATAAATTTGTTCACCAATGGTATTATACACAGTAATACTTTCTTCTTTATTTGTATTACTCCTAACCACAAAATAATTTTTAGCAGGATTTGGATATACTCTTATCTGATTACCATTATTGTTTAACTCATTAACACCAATCGCACAATTTGATAATTTAAACGAAGGAAAAGCCGATGTTGAGAACGAACCCACGCCATCCGGACAACGTGCCATTGATTTATCGGTTGTTTGCGGACCAAACGTAATACTATCTAAAACTGTTCCGCTTCCGTTACTTAGCATTAATCGTTCGCCTCCAGCAGATAATTTAAAATTACAATGCAAATAAGATGCAGTAGATGGATTTTCATCAGCCCAAATAATTAAATAGCCATTGGCAGGTATAAGTGTGTTTTGTGGAAAAGGAAATTTAGTTGGTGCCGAATAATTATCAGTTAAATACAAACCGGACAATTCGAGTTGTGAAGAAGTAGTATTATACAATTCGATCCAATCTTCGAATTGAAACGTTTCATTACTTACATCACCTGCATTATCAGCTAAAAATTCGTTTATATACACCTGACCAACACTTGCAGTTTGAATTGCTGCTAAAGTATAAAATTCATATTCCGCACGCTCAGGAGCAAACATACCGGCATTGTTATTTTCTGCGTAAACATAATACTGTGCTGATGAAGCTGTCATAGTAAAAGTGGCACCGAACACATTATCGCCAGCTGCACCATCATTATTTAAACCATCATCATACATTAAAACACGATTGAATCGTTGTGTTACGGCAAATCTGTAGCCTAAATAAACACCATTGCTATTGGCATTGGTTACGTTTGCTGTAATTGTAACAGCTGCATTTAAACTTGGTGTAGTAGCTGCTGTTGCTGAAGTAATAGTTGGTGGTGTTAAAGTAAAATCTGTTGAACTTTGTAAATAATTTACACGCGGTCCCATTAAAACACTTAATCCTGCAATAGTCGACGGACCTGAAGTAACGTTTGTATTTACATTTACAGTAAATTGGGAATAAGTATAAAATTTATTTAGATCCGATTGAAGGGCTGTATCAATTACACTTTGTAAATTATAAGCGGTTGTTGTGTAAGATCCATTTGCGAAATTTTCATTCACAATAGTACGCATGTGCGCAATGTACATCCGCTTAAACATTGGGTTTGCCAATAGATTTTGAATTAATGGCCAGTTAGGATCGGTGAGGTGTAAATAAGGCGACATCACTTGTTCTTGCGCTAAAGTTAAAGGCGGACCGCCACCTGCGTTCGTGAAATTTCCAAACGCTTCGTTAACATCCCATACAATTGGATTAAAACGACCGTTATCATCGCGGTAAGCGTAATAATTGTGGGTTGGTGCTCCAATATAACTATCTAAGTTTACCAATACGTTATCAAATCCCATCATCCATAATGAGCGGTCGACATCTAAAATAGATTCTATAAAACTTGGTTTATTTACCAACGTGTCGCATAAATTAATTAAGGCCTTCCAGCCTGTTGTAGATTTAATGGTATACGTTGTATAAGAAGCGCTATCCGGTCCGTTATACTTAAGTGGACAATTAAAATTATCCATAAAGAAAAAAGAATTGTTCTTTGAATAAAATCTGCTATCAACGAAAGTTTTTGAAACAGCTTCAGTGTTCGCGTAAACACCAATGTAAACACCATTTACGTACACCTGACAATAATTAGAAAGTGGTGAAGGCATGTATTTATTTAAAATATTATACGATAATACCTCACGTACAAATGACGGATCTTTAAAACCGTTGCTTAACTTAATATCTTTGTAGCCTTGATAATCCTGATTTTTTACAAAATCTAATTCAATATGAAAAGGGTTTTTGGCGTTGTTAACATTGTAGGAACTGTTGCCTTTGTATTTAACGCCTGCGCTATCAAATTGCACGCCATTTATTTTTACCCACTGCGATAAGACGTAATTATCTTTACCAGCTTTTGAGGTATCTAACATGTAATCCCAGTTAGATTGAGAAAATTGAATTTCTATTTTTTGAATTTTTGTTACGTCGTAAAATGCTTGCGACTTTAAATTATTTGCGATAATAAGTACCAGAAAGAACAATGTGAATTTTAGACTTTTCATGATATAAATTAACTAATGATTAACTACAATTTTTACTACACTATTATCAATATGAACAAAATAAAGACCAGGCTCCCAATTTGACGTTGAAATTTCAAATTGGTTTAAAAAGGTGGTCGAAAAAATTACTTGACCTAATAGATTAAAAACCTCTAGTTTTTGCTCACAATTTAAGGTGCTTTGTCCGTGTAAATAAGCATTAGCAGGGTTTGGGAACACTGAAGCGCTATTAACATCAGAATTCAATTCATTAACACCAATAGCACAATTCGATAATTTAAAAGTTGGGAAAGTTGAAGTGCTAAATGTACCAACACCATCCGGACAACGCGCCATAGATTTATCAGTAACCTGAGCACCAAATGAAATGCTATCGAGTACTACTCCACCTGGTCCGCTTAGCATTAATTGCTCACCACCTGCAGCTAGTTTAAAATTAGAGTGTACATAAGAAGGTGTTGAAGGATTTTCATCAGCCCAGATAATTAAATAACCATTCGGTTGTATAATGGTATTTTGTGGGATTGTGAATTTTGTTGGTACAGAAAAATTATCCGTTAAAAATAATCCTGACAATTCTAAAGGTGATGATGTAGTGTTATAGAGTTCAATCCAATCTTCGTACTGAAACATTTCATTTACCACATCATTTTGATTATCGGCCAAGAATTCGTTTATTTTTACCTGACCAACAGAAGCGGTTTGAACAGCCACCAAAGTGTAAAACTCGTGTTCGGCGCGCTCGGGAGCAAACATACCCGCATTGTTATTCTCGGCATAAATGTAATATTGTGCTGAAGAAGCCGTCATAGTAAAAGTAACACCAAACTTGTTATCGCTTGCCGCCCCATCATTATGCAAACCATCATCAAACATTAAAATACGCTTAAATTTTTCTGCTACGGCGAATCTGTATCCTAAATAAACTGCATTGCTATTTGCGTTGGTAACATTTGCAGTAATAGTAACAGCTGCATTTAAACTTGGCGTATTTGCAGCAGAAGCTGAAGTAATTGCAGGCGCTGTATAAGTGAAATCGGCAGTAGCTTGTAAAAACGGAATTCTTGCCGACATTAAAGTACTAATACCGGGAACAGAATAACTTCCCACCGAAACATTGGCTGTTAATCCGTTTTGAAATTGCGGATATGAATAAAATTTATTTACATCGGATTGAACTGCGGTATCAATAACAGTTTGTAATGCTGCAGCTTTTGTTGAATAATAATTACTCACAAACATTTCGTTAACGATAGTTTTCATGTGAGCGGTGTACATGCGTTTATACATATTATTACTCATAATGTTTTTAATGAGCGGCCAATATTGGTCGGTGTTATGAATAGCGCTTGGCAATTGTTGTAATTGTGGTATTGTTAAACTTGCCATACTTGAATTTGAAACTCCTAAATGAGGAAATCCCGCAAAAGACATATTCAAATCCCAAATAATTGGATTGAAATGATCTGTGTTATCTTTATACAAATAATAATTCTGACAAAACGCACCGCTATAACTATCTAAATTAACGGCCACATTATTAAACGCTAGCATCCAAATGGCGCGGTCTAAATCTATAACATTAGGAATGCTGTTGGCGTTATTAGTAACAGAATCACATAAATTTTTTAATTGATTCCATCCGTAATTTGATTTTAACTCGTAATAATTCGTGTATCCGCTGCTATCTGCTAAAGGAATGTAACGCAAATTACTTTTTGAATTTGTACTTGGAATTACAATTGGATTACACTTTACAAATATGTTGTTAGACGTATAAAAATGATCGGAGCAGAATTTTTTATTAATTGATTCTGCATTTGAATACACGCCAATGTAATTTCCGTTTATGTAAAGCTGAGCGAAATTAGCTTGCGGACAATGCATGTAATTTTTAAGAATATCATAAGCTAATACTTCACGGATGATAGAGGGATCGGAATAACCATTTCCTAATTTAATATCCTGATAACCTTGATACGAGTGATTTTTGTAAGTATCTAACTCAATGTGTACAGGATTTTTTTTGTAAGTAGAATCGAATGAGCTATTGCCTTTGTATTTTACACCTACGCTATCCAACAAAACCCCATTAATTTTTACCCATTGGGCCATAATGTAGTTTTCTTTTCCCATTTTGGCAGTATCCAGCATATAATCCCAATTAGCCTGTGCAAATTGAACTTCAATTTTTTGAATGGCAGAAGTGTTATAAAAAGTTTGGCTGGTAAGATTACTTCCAGCCAAACAAAAGAGTACAATAAAAAAATAAAATTTAAATCTCATTAGAAAAAACTTATTCGATAATTAATTTGGACGAGGCCGTTGCATTTCTTGAATCAATTACATTCACAAAATACAAACCTGAACTTAAGTTGTCTTTTTTAATAGTAATACTTTCTCCATTAGAACTATAATAAGTCTTTAAAACCCGTCCGGTTAAATCCATAATAGCCACATTGTAATTAACTTCAGTGTTTTCAAATTCCATAACTGAAGAAGAAGCTGTTGGATTAGGGAATATTTTGATGCCTGATATATCGGTGGTGTATTCTTTCATACCGGCTAATGCACAGCTTACACAAGCACTAAAACAAACTGTTTCCAAAATAGTATCCTTTTGCAAATTATGGGTACGATTACCCGTTGTTGCACAAGGCGTCGGAACTGTTTCAGTATTACCAATAACATTTCCGTTATAATATTTAAAACTATAATTTCCATTCACAGCATAAGCTATAATCTCATAAATACCTGAACCAAAACTATACAGAATATTATCCTTTGTGTTCCATACAGAAGATTGGAATGTGCCAGCAACATGAACACCATTCGGTGAAATAGTTCCAACGCTTGACATGTCCACCATAAAACGAATTAGGGATTTACCTGCGGGTGCAGTTCCTGAAAAAGGAATCGCGCCTACAAAAGTTGTGTCATTAGATAAAGAATCCAGATATATCCAGCGGTTATCGTTAAATAAAAAAGGTTCTACACGCGATACGTTTGGAACAAACTCTGCCTCGTAACCTTGATCACCACTTATAAATTTGAATTCGTATTTCGCAAAAGCAGGTAAATCTAAAACTGTATCATAAACAGTTGAAGTGCCCACTTGCCATAGTCTTAAGGTGTTCGACTGCCAATCGCCTAATGGTAAACCAAGATATGCTTGGAAATCGCCCATTAAATGTACACCCATCGGACTAATCGTGTGAGTTCCCATATCGACGGCAAATCTTACTTTTTTTGCTGATAGATTTGTACAAGCTAATACTAAAACTAATACTACAATTATTTTTTTCATACTCTATTCTTTTATAAATTATTTCGCTAAGGCGATTTTTTTATTTAATACTGTTCCGCTTTCAGTTATTACTGAAATGAAATAAACACCATTCTGCAATTCAGTTAAATCTAAAGTATTTGTATTCTCTACATTTATTAAAAGTTTACCGAAACTATCAAAAACAGTTACAGTATAATTTTCATGCTTTAATAAATTAGTCGCAATACTTACCAAGCCATTTGTTGGATTCGGATAAATACTAATATCGTTATTAACAACTAATCCTTTTATTCCTGTAATTAAAGCGTAATTATATCCGGCTGAATAAACATACACACAACCGTTACTATCGGTTGTTTTAACAACGTAAATTCCATTTTGAATTGGCGTATATAATTGTGAAGTAGCGCCGGGAATTAAATTTCCATTTACATACCATTGATAAGAAACGGCGCTTGTCGACAATAAATCACTTCCACTTAATGAAACAGTTGGTTGAGGAGGTGCTGCGTTATTTATAAAACAAGTTGTGTAACGATGAGACTGAGGCGTTGAACCGCCAGTGCTTTTTGTCCATAGTACAGTTCCTGCTGCATTAATTTCATAAATACTTCCCACCATTGCCAAACAAATCATTTGATTTCCATTTGGAAATTGATCAACGCTTCCCATATTGCTGGTGTAACCCGAAGATGTATGGCGGTTATTAAATGTTGCCGGTGTATACGCATTACCTAAAGCAATTGTATAATTATAATCAGCGCGCGGAATAGAAATATTATCCACTGTTGTTTTTGGTCCTGTTGCACCTTTATTATTTAATCCCGTTAAGAACCCTTCGTTTGGACATCCTTCCGGGATCCAATGTGCATCGTGCGTAACATCCAAAATTTTTGTTCCTGTTGCCTGATATGCTGCCGGATTTCCCCAACGGTATAATAAATCTCCACCTTTACCGGCATTTCCTCCGGTTGAAGTTGCAGCTTCTGCAGTTGTGGTACTATGATCAATAATATACCACTCATTTAAATTATGAGTACTTAAAGCAATTTGATCGAGCACCGGATTGTAATCAATTCCATTCATGTGCAACCAATCTTTAGCGGTTTGGTAATTTATATTGAAACGACCGGGATTATTTACGATAGAGGTTTGATAATTATTTTTTGTTGGATATAAGTTCTGAACTAAGTGATCCCAAACATTCCATTGCCAAACCACAATAGCCGAATTAGTACCAACCGGTTTTAATTCCATAATTTTTTCCGACCAAATAGTAATAGAACTTGTAGCGCCAGCAAGATTTGCATCTGTAGCTGTTTTTACATCATAACTAATTACTAAAACATTCCCATTTGGTAACGGGCAATGATCGTGATGTAAGCAATACGTTGAAGTAGAGTAAGTGTAATCCCACAATAAAACGTTGTTGTAACTCCATTTTTGAATACGGCCTGTCATGCCCCCACCGCTTAAAATATTACCTGAACTATTAGAAACCGAGCGCCACACATCGCCCCCGGGCATCATGTGAGTTGAATATCCGTTGGTGCCAAAACCCGAATAACTGAATGTTTTAACGGTAGTTCCGTTGGTATCGATTAAGTAACCAAAGTTTGACCCACTGTTACCATAATAAGTTAAGCCATTCCATTGCTGAGCTTTAATTGTAAAGGTTAATACTAAAGCTAAGAAAAGAGTAAATGTAAATTTTACGTTACGCATGTTAAATTAGTTTAATAGTAATATTAACTAAAGATAAGTAAATTATTAATTTATTGAAAAAGACTCATAACAAGCCTTTTCATAACTAAAACCCGTTTAGATTTCAACTCAATAAACAATACTCACCTTTTAATAATAGAACTAAGGTTATAGATCTGTTAGACGTTAACTAAATGTAAATCCTTCGTTAATTTCAAATTAAGCCATTATTATGGTAAAAAGAGAGGAAATGAGATATTTCGGCCTTTTTTGTATGCGAAAACCGGGAAAACTTAGCGACTAAACTTGAACTCCGTACGGCGGTTGTATTCGTGCTCTTTATCAGGACAAGCCACCCCATTACCACAGCGATTCCGAATTTGGGTTTCGCCCTTTCCGGCTGTTTTAATTCGTATATCAGAAATACCGCTTTTAATAAAATAATTTGCTACCGCTATAGCTCTTTTAGTAGAAAGTTCCATATTAGCAGCTTCATCTCCGTTAGCATCAGTGTGAGATATAACTTCTACATTCACTTTAGGATTATCGTTTAATATTTTCACGATTTTATTCAGAATTACTTCCGATTCTTTTCTTATATCGCTTTTTGCTGTTTCATAAAAAATAATTTCGTCGGTATCCAATTCTTTCATCCGCGCTGCAGAATTAAACAAATCGTATTTTAAAGCAATATCCTCCGTTTGAATTTCGGCCAAATAAATTATATCAGCATTAAGTAATTCGTATTCAAAACCTGTTGCTTTTAATTCCATTCTCTGAACTTCTGCTCCTTGACGAGTTAAAATGGAAATGTTCTTTACTTTCTCATCTTCCGGCTTTACCTTGATTTTATATTTCTTTTTATCGTTTGGGAGATTTAATTCAAAATCACCATACTTATCCGTTCTGGTTTGTGCGATAGTATCAAACTGATTTCCTGAATCCACATGAACCAAGGCGTTGTTTAACGGCGTTTTCTTTCCCTTGCTATCTGATGTTACCAACTTTGCCTTTAAACTTATTCTTGCATTTGTTTTGTGATATTTAAATGCGCCAATAGAACTCGACCAACATAAAATTTTTCCATCAGGACCAAAAATAGTTAGCTTGCTTAATAATTGCTTAGCTTTAATTTCGCCAATTCCATTATTGTATAAATTATAATAATCTACTTTATATCTTGTATTGGCTTTTACCGGCTTTCCTTTTTTAATTAAACTAATCCATTCGTCAAACTTTTCGTTTTTATCGTAAGCAATACAAACCACATTCAGCTTTCCAATCATTCCGCCAATAATAATTTCGGCTAGTTTCTCCTCTAATAATTTTAGTGAATCCGGAATATCCACTCCTTTCCCTGCATTAATCCAACGGTAATTGTAAACCACTAAATAATTATCTCCGGCCGGAATTTTTAATTGAACAGCAACTTTATTAGTATCGTAAACTTCAATAGTTTCGTTTACAATATCGCCAATTTTGTAAGGACCTATAGATTGACTAAATGCTGTGTTGAATGCAAAAAGGAAAGTGGAAATTATAAATAAAAAATTTCTCATTAGCTTATCTCATTATAACCATTTTACCCAATTCCTTTGTAAAAAAACCATCAGCTTCGGTAGATTTATGTTCTATGCTTTGTCCGTTTATTTTAGTTTGAACTTTATACAAATAAACTCCATTTGCTAATTTATCTCCAAAATCATCTTTACCATCCCAAGCATATTCGGTAATATTTCTACCTACATGCAGCGGACCTAATTCATCACGCATTATTGTTTTTACAATTTTACCGGTGATGGTCATGATTTGTATATTAAACATTTCAGGCACTTCACTTCCTGTCAAATTAAATACAAAACGGGTGGATGTACTAAATGGGTTAGGATAATTTATAACTTGTGTGATGGTTGATTTATTAATAACATCAAACGTAATTCTATAATCAACGGCGCCCGAAATATTATTACTTCTGTCGGTGGCTTGTACAATTAAAACATGTTTACCGTCCTCAGGCAAAATAGCATCGTATTCTATTTTGCAACTGTTGCCTGGTAATTGTGCAGGCGTAAATACTAAGCCGTTGGCAAAATAAATACGTTGCTCGCTTAAATCGCTTGGCTTTTTTATAAACACTCTAAAGGCACTAGTGTCGTTTAAGGCTAAGAATTTATTTTCATCTTTTAAATTTACTAAAATGTGAGGTTTGGCAGAAACTATGTCCCCATTCATAATTCTTATCCCATCAAATGTTACATCCAATAAGGGGTTGGTAATATCTTTACTAACCGAAAAAGGATAACGTGCTATATTATTAAAATGATATTGTTCTTTTTGGTATTTACTATTTTGTGGTGGATTCACATCTACCCATAAAGCATTATTACCGGGATACAAATAAGTATTGATTTTTATAGAATCCAAAATAATCGCACCCGCAGCAAAAGGTTTGGCTTTCATTTTTTGTGGTAAGTAATTATTAACGCGATTGGCATCCTCAATCCAATACGTTACTACCAAACTATCCGTAAACGGAACGATTCCCACATTTTCTATTGGTAAAACTAATGTTACATTATCACCTTCCTGCAAAGTATCATTAATGGCCACAAATCCTTTTTTAGGATTGATAGCGCATTCCGGTGCTTCCTCGTACAATACATACCAATTTTTTAATTGTGGTGCCGTGCGATGGATATTATCCTTTTTAAAAGCTACCAATCTTAAATATGGATACACATTGGCGTCGGCATAATTATACAAATCCAACACATTTAAACTATCTTCTGTGAAGGTTACTAAAGTATCAATAGTTCCATTTGATTTGTAGCCCACAATTTTCACAATAGTTGTATCGCCTGCAGCTGCATCTAAACTTTTAACTTTCCAATGAAAACTATTCCATTTATAACCCGGACCAATTAATTCAGAAGCTACGAATCCATTATTCCATCTTGTTTTTATAGTATCGTTTAAACTTACTGGACCAATGCTGTTAGGAGAAATAACTTCATTAGCAGTTCCAATTGCTCCACCTTTGCGGCCGAAAATAATCATCGGCGTTGTATCTTTTACCGTTCTGATATTTGCACTTCCAAAACTTTCGAAAGCCGTATACAAAGTATTAGTAAAGGTGGATGACATATGAGTTTGAATAGAGTATGCTAATATCATATTGTTGGGGGGTATAGAATTAATAAAATTCCCTAAAGTAGTCTGCCAATTTGGGGTCATTGGACAAGCGCTTAGACCGCCACCGAAATCATAAGCATATAATGCCTGCGGTATATACGCACAAAGACAATTTCCTTCCGGCGCAAAAACAGGAGCTGAAAATACATTCTTATTCGACTGCCATGGTTGCCCGGATATAGAATCGAACACAGCTATTGTCCATCCATCCAATGTACAACAATAGGTATGTTTCACCGAACCGTTAATTGAATAAATTATATTAGCGAAATCGGTTGGCAGAACAGTCTTACGAGTAGTGCAAAACAAAGATGACTTATCGTTTTCAAAAGTGAATTGTCTTATCGGTCGTTTGTATTTTACAAACTGATAAGCATCGTTTTTAAATTGGAAGAAGTGAGATTGTCCCCAGCCATGTTTATTGGTAATAGTTTGAAATGAACTTTCTCTCCAAACAAAAGTTTCTTGTGCGTTAAGAGAATCTTTACTCACCCGCCAGTAATACACGGTGCTATCTGCAAAAGGTAAATTTACTGTCCATTCAATTACACCACCCGAACTCGAAATTAAAGTTGTAGTTAATGGCGATGTAAATAAATCGGTAGTATCTAATTGTAATCTGTAATTACGAGTTGTGGCAAAAGGATTGGAGGTGCTGGCTTTTAAAGTTATGGTAGGTGTACTTGGTATGACTGCGTATTTATAAGGATAAATCGGTACCAAATCTCCACCTTGAATAAATACATCAACAGTACCACTTGTGCTATTGTTATTTTCGTTGGATTCAGTTATTCCACTGTATGCATCTACAATCACTTTAAATTTATTCAAACCAAAACCACGGGTAAAATCAATTGGTGTATAAAACTGTAAAGTATCTCTAAAATATGGCGCCGGAATATTTTTGAATATAGTAACTGAATCGCCTGTTGGGAAATAGCGCTCTATTCTAACAATGAAAGTATCCTTTCTTGCTCGTCCCATATTACTGATATCAATTGAAATTCCGATTGAATCAACATAGGATTTAGTATCAAAAAAAACACGACTGTTATTAATAAAATAATCGGGCAAAACGCCGGCAGCAATTCTTAATGCAGGATCGCCGTGTAAAGTCATATCTACATTTGTAAACTGCTGTTGGTCGCCAAAATTATTTAATATACAAGCATTCTGTATGATTTCACCAATACCTTTATTGTATTTTAAATGCGATAAGCCGCGATAAATACTTTCAGTATAATTATGTAGTGGACTAACAAAACCTAAAGAACTAGCTGCTAAAAAAGCAATGCTTCCCTTTTGATTAGCTAAAACAAATTTCTCGGAATTACTAAAAATATCATGCGTATGAATATTACCCGAGTAACAAGAGTTAGCAATAAACAACGGATACTTTCCGGCATTGTTGTAAGCATTAGGGTCATCAATAGCCTGATCAAATCCGGTATAAGAACCATGTCCAAAAAAAGTGACTAAGCTGGTGCCATAACTAAAATGACCTTTTACCGAATCGCTAATTGTAATTTGTATTGGAGCCGTTGTTGTTTTTTTAAAGTCATATACTTTTCCACCATAAGCTGTATCTTGAATAATGCCCTTGTAGGTGTTTAAAAAAGACTGGAATAATAACTGCTGACCTAAATCCGTTCCTCCTGCAAAATGCAATACATGCTTTTTCCAATCATGCGTTTCAGACGGACCGGTTAATGGCGCTTCGTGTTGTTGTACTTTAGCAAGGTAAAGTGTGTAATCGGAAACGGATTGCACTGCTAATCGTCCGATTGGAATTTCTGGGACAAAATAATCAGATGTTTTTAAAGCAGCTGTTAGCAGATTATCAGAAGAAGGAATTCCCATTGAAGGAATTAAAGATTTTGCCCAACCCGGAGAGCTGGCGTACATATCGCGATGCTGAACACTTTTTCCGGTTAAAAATATATTTTTGGGAGGTGTAGGTAAGCTGTCAATTAAAAACCTGAAGAAGTTTCGTAAAGCTGTTGGGTGCTTTTGAATACCATACGCAAATTGGTCGGTTAATTCTTCCATCACTGCCACAATCACATCATGTGAACCGCCTAAAGCTGTTTGACGATAAGCCGCATAATCGGCTGCTTGCGTACTAAATTTTTGTGGTGTAACAATCACAAATGCCGAATCATCCATTGTTTTATGATTCACAAAAAATCCGGTTTGATTAACAGGATTCAATTTAGGAACATTAATAACAATCGATTCAGCCGACATAAAGCAAGCTTTTTGAGAACCTGAATTAGGGACCAAGAGATGTGCCGTTCCGCTTACAACCTTTACTTCTATTTTTTTATTATTGCTTAGGTCGTAAAATAAAATTGTGTTATTTGTCCCTGTGTTAACACTAGTTATCCGCAAATAGGATTTAGATAATACTGTGTTATCATCAACAAACAAATTATAAATTCCAGTTCCGCCTACATCAGGCAACTGAGGGTATTTTACATAAATTGAATGTAAACATGTTCTGTTATCAACCCCAGTAAATAGAGGATTTATAATAGAAGATACTTCTATGTTTGATGCTGGACCAAGGGTATTAGATTGTACAGTAAAACTGTACTTAAAGTGCTTATATCCTCTAAATAAAGTATCAAACAACTGTACAGGTATGTTAGAAGCATCATAAATCACACCTTTAATTTCATGCTCGTAATTTCCGCTTATATTAACATCATTATTCGAGCCCGAAAATTTTATATCAATTTGTATAGGTAAAGCTGTTTGGGTATAAATATTTGCAGGGCTGATATTTGTGTTGTAAACTTGGCCTTCATTCAAAAATATTCCATATCCTTCGGCTTGTGTATAACGCGGGTCGCTTGTGTTTGAATAAAATTCTTCAACAAAATTATACTCGTTTCTACCAGTACAAATCCGCTCTGTATAAAAATACGGTGCGGGTGTATAAGAAGATGTTGCTGTATCTGTTTCTTGAATAATACGTTTATTGGTAGTTAAATTATTCCAGGTTAAGAATCCGTAAATGGTATCATTGAATAAAGAAATGTAGCGGTTAGGAAGATAAGTGATGTTGTAATAAAGACTGGAATCAAATTGTCCGTCGTTTCTTTCGGCGTAAAACTCAACGTAATCCGTATCGTTTAACATGTTGTCGCTTTCTCCATAAATAAACAATGGCACTTCTTTTCCTTTAATAAATAACTGGAAATTTTTAGGATTTAGAGAGCTTACGTTGATGCCGCTGTTAGCGAGGGCTAATGAATCGATTCGGTAAAAGCCTGTTTTACCAATGGGAAACTTGTAATATTTGTTCGAAAAATTTATCCACTCGTTACTATACACCTGAGCTTTTAGCGAAACTGCCAAAGCTAAAAACAGCATAGTATGGATTATGCGCTTCACTTGGGCTTTTTATTGATATCGATTTTGAGTGAGATAATGTGAGAATACAAAGCGATGGATCTATCACCAATATCTGTAAAGGCATAATCAAGAGCAAAAATTTTGTATTTAACCCCTGCTCCAATATTTGGTTGAAAGGTTGTAACAAAAGCATCGCCTTTAGCATTTAATGCTTTTTGAATATTACCAATACCTGCTCTTAAAAATACAATGTTCTTATAACCAATTTCTGTTCCCATGTTTGGTTCCATACTCCAGGTTTTTGTTTTTATAACTGTGTTACGTTTACCATCAAAAGTGTTTATAAAATTTGCTTCAGCTAAAATGGAGATGCGATTATTCCAAACTAAAAACTGACGGGAAGCTCCTAAAATTAATTTCGGAACAGTAACTTCAACTGAGTTGGTTGGAATTTCATTTCCAGTTACAGCCAAAGTATTTTTTTCGTCTTCGGTTAAATTATAAGTCCATGCATTAAACGTTCCGGTAATATCTCTGCCCATTACACCGAAATGCCATTTTTTATAATCGTACATAGCGCCTAAATCTAGACCAAAACCCCACGCACCGGCAAACTCACCTAACTTACGACGGATAACTTTAAAATTACCCCCTAGTTTTAGTCCTTTTACTTTTTGCATGTTGCGGGCGTAAGAAATTAAAACTGCAGCATCTACCGCATTAAATGATTTAATACGAGAGTAATCAACATTACCATTTGCATCCACTAATTCTAATGTGTTCGGAATATTATCTACACCAAAACGAATAAACGAAATTCCGGCTACGCTATTACTATCGATACGTTTTGAAGCGCCGATGTAATCGTACTTTGCGATACCTGCAAAATATTCGGCGTGCATTAAACCTAATTGTAAATTACTTTGTTGATACAATAATCCTGATGGATTCCAGTAACCTGCCGTAACATCATTAACCGATGAAACATTGGCATTACCCATAGCCATTGCGCGGGCGCTAACCCCAACGTTTAAAAACTCGTTGCTATATTTTGCTATTTGGCCGGAAACAACAGTTGAGAAAGCCAAAAAACCGAACACTATTACTTTACGCATAAACTATCTAAATTTAGTTAATATTTTGGGAAATACCCTCTTAGTTAACGGGTTTTTTATCAAAATATTGTTGAAAGTTATAGGCAAATCCTAAGGTAAATAAACGGGCTCCCGAGGCGGTCATGTGGTAGCTATCAAGAAAGAAATCCTGCTTGTTACTGTAGGCTTCTTTCGACATATCCCAGTACTCCAATTTGTTAATTTTAGCGATGTTTTTTAGCTGGGATACCACTGCTTTTTTATTTAACATTTCCTCCTCTGCCCCCTTAAACATGGGCGAACTGACCAGTACTAAATTGATATTATTTTGCTTACTAAACTGGATTATTGAGTCGACATATTGTCGCTCTAGCGGATGAATAAATCCGTAAAACGAACTTTGTTTTCTTGTTTTTGGGAGGTCCTGAAACACATCGCTCACATAACCTTTATAGTAAATGGTATCATACTTTCCGGTTTTATTTAACCATCCGTGTAACGATGCTCCTAAATTTCTGATATTTGAATAAGGCAAGGAATAAAGAGGGTTGTATTTAAACGAATTAAAACGACTATCAATTTTACTAAACTCTTGTAATAAAACTTCATTTCCTAAATACGCAAAATACCTTGGGAAATAACGAATAGTATCTACACCGTGTTTCAAGAAATGAAAATCTAAATCAAAAATTAAATGTTTGGGAGTTTTACTTTTAGAACAATACGCTTTCAAAACGGCAAAAGCAATTCTTGGTGTTGCACCGGTAACACCCAGATTATAAGAAAAATGTCCGGTAACAGAATCAAAAATTCTTGGGTTAAAATGGGTTTCAGCTCTCGAAGAACCTAAAAATAAAACATCATAAGCGTTTTGCTTTAAAAACATAGTGTTGAACTTTTCGAAAATCCCCTGTTTGTTTTTGCGAATACCTATATACACAAACTCGCGCACTGCAAAAATGCCGATTACAAAAATGATGAAATATAAACCTACTTTCTTAATCAAAACTGGAAATAAATAAATTCGTTAGCATTAAAATCACCAATTAAAAACAAAGCAATCAAAATCAAAATATAAAATAATGGTTTCAGCTTTTGCTTTAATACAGTCTTTCCTGAATATTCTTCAACTAATTCTTTTGCAAATAAAATCCCAACTAAAAAAATACAGATATAAAAAAACAAGCGGTCGTTCAGTAAAATTATATTTTGAATACCACCCTCAAAATTCCAATTACAAAAGAGTTTAGAATACATTATGCTTAAATCGTCAACCGACAAAGCTCTAAATGCCATTAAAGAAATAGCATGAAAAAAGATTAAATACAACCAAGCCAAGAAACTGTTCACTTTAAATGAAGGCCATTTTTTAAGGACAAGAATTTCTATTATATAAAGAACTCCATGCATCGTTCCCCAAATAACAAAAGTTAAATTGGCGCCATGCCATGCTCCACTAATTACAAATACCAGAAAAATATTTAACAACCATCTTACATAAGTGACACGATTTCCTCCTAAAGAAATATATAAATAATCGCGGAACCAGGTGGTGATACTAATATGATTGCGGGTCCAGAATTCGTGTAATGATTTTGATAATAAAGGCCGTTTCCAATTCAATGATAAGTTAATGCCAAATAATTTTGAGATTCCTGTTGCAATATCAGAATAGCCGCTAAAATCACAATACACTTGCACAACAAATAAAAAACCGGCGAGTAAAATTTCTAATGAATTAAAAGCATTTACATCATTAAATACAGGCGTAACAAGTTGACTCAAATTATCGGCAATGACAATCTTTTTGAAATAACCCCAAATGGTGAGCTTAGCAAAACTCTCCCAATCTATATTCTTGAAAAATTGAACGATTTTAAATTGCGGCATTAAATCTGCATACCTAACAATTGGTCCGGCTACCATGTGTGGGAAGAAAGAAACATAAAGAAGAAACTCGTAAAACCTATCGGCTGCCTTGTATTTCCCTCTGTAAACATCAATCGTATAACTTAAAGATTGGAAGGTGTAAAATGATAAACCGGCCGGAATAATAATAGTTGTTAGCAAATAACTGGAGTCGTAATCGCATTCCGCCCTGCTAAATTCATCAATAAAATAATTAGCAATAGGTACAAAATATTTAAAAGCAAACAACACACCTATGTTTGTTACTACACTCAAAACGACAAATAGTTTTTTATGATTGCCATTGGAAATTTGCCTTGCGCAAAAATAATCGAAACCCGATGTGCCAATTAACAAAAGTAAAAACCAAGGATTATAGGAGAAGTAAAAAAAATAAGAAGCAACTAAAAGAAATAAATTCCTGAATCTAACAGGCACCATCCAGTAAATACCAAATACTATTGGTAAAAATATAGTGAATATGATGGAATTAAATAGCACTTTTTTGTTTACTAAAACTCATTAAAGTAATTAAAATGAAAAACGGTAGTAGTGGTACCAAAAACCGTTCGCTCCACTCGTTATAAATCAAAATAACAATAACTAAACTTGACAGCAATATACTTACAAAGTAAATTACAAATAGTGAATTGACTTTATTCTTTATCAATTTGTAAGTACCAAAGAGTCCACCTACTATAAAAACATAATACGATGCGTTTAAAATATTATGGCTAAGTGAATAATAAGGACGAGTAAGCGTGAAGAATGACGTGGCCTTTTTAAAGAACAAATTAAGAAGAGTACTGAAACTATTCTCCTGCAAAAACGCCGCATACACTTCAGCTAAAGTATAATTTCCTTCCAGGAGAAAATTATTGGGATACAAAGGGAAACCACAAATAATCGAACCTTGATAGACAGGAAGCGCAAAATACTTAAAGTGTAATGGCACAAAAAACAAAACGCCGATAAATACTAAAACAAAAGTGCTCCATAAAAACAAAAGAGAGTATTTCATTTTATTCGCTCTCATCAGAACAAAAACCAGAGCTATAACATAAAAAATTCCAACAGCCCTACAAAATAGTAAAGCTAGAGCGAAGAGTGCTGCTATTAGATATTGTTTTTTGTTTGAGGCGCTAATGGTTAAATAAGTTGTCATCATCACTAAAGCCAAGAAAAAACTTTCTGTATAAAAAGTAAGTTGCCAATACAGAATGATCGGGCAAGTTGCAATCAACAAAATACATAATCGTGCATAAAATTCAGACAGCAACAATTGTTTTGAAATTAGCTTATAGAAATAATAAAATCCAAATAAGGAAAAAACATACTGAATAAAGAGAATCGCGTAAATTGACAATCCTATTTTAAAACATGCCGTCAGAAATAAAATATAAGTACTATAAAACCACAAATACCTAAATGAATCTGAAAAATTATCTGCATTCAATTGCCGGGCTATACTAATATATTTATCTCCCTCGTTTGAAGTATTAATTCCGAATTTAGAAAACAAGACAAAAAGAACCAGTAAGTGCAAAACAAAAGCAAGTATCCAGAAATATTTTCCTTGTATAAGTTTTTCAAGGTTTGTCATTAATTGTTCCAATTCTTAAAATAATTTTCTGCGATTTTGTTTTACTTCTCCTCTTTTCTTTTTTCCTTCAATCCGTTTTTGTTTACTGGCTTTACTTGGCTTTGTAGCTTTTCGCTTTTTAGGAATATGCAAAGCCTTATTTAAAATAGTGATGCACTTCTCAATCACCTCCAATTTATTTTCCAATTGCGAACGGTGTTTTTCTTCTGTCACTTTTAATTCGCCACTTTCGGTAATTCTCGACTGTAATTTCTGTAACAAACGCTCTTTCTGTTCTTCATTTAACACTTTTGAATTAGAAATATTAAAACTTAGCTCTACCTTTGTCTCTACCTTATTCACGTTTTGTCCGCCTTTACCGCCCGAACGTGAGGTTTTGAAGCCGAATTCCTTCTTAATAAGTTCTATTTGTGCTGTTGCTAACATTGTCGTTTTAATAACAAGCTTGAAGTTACAAAATTCTTGAATGCGCTAAAACATATATTTGTTATAATGAGGTATCTTATACCCATAGTATTGTTTATTGCCCAAACCGGAATGGCACAAACCATAGCCGATTGTAAGCATCGCTTTGACAAATACCTGAATTTAAAGGGGGCTTTAAGTGATCACGTTCAATTTGAAAGCAATGCTTTTTACATTTTAAACGAGAAAAAGGAAAAGGAATTTGCTGTTTATGCCAATGAAACTAAAGTTTTGGCTGATTTTTTTGAGAATTCGTCACTTACAGAACAATCCAAATTGTACAAACTTAAAGGCGTAAATAAACTCTCGAAAAAACAACTCGATAGTTTGGTTATGACTATGAATGACGATAGTAAATTGCCAAAATCAAATTCATCTAAACCCTTACAAAATATCAGAATTGCTATCGACCCCGGACATTTCTCCTCTAATTACGAAGATTCGAAGGTGGAAGGTAAATATGTGAAATTAGTAAATGAAAAATCAAGAAAAAAAGACACCATAACTTTAGTTGAAGGTCAATTAACTTTTTTAACCGCGCAGGTTTTAAAAAATATGTTGGAAGAACAAGGTGCAAAAGTAATTCTGAGTAGGAATAAAGAAAACATGACTGCTTTTAATCAAACCTATAACGATTGGTATAAATACAGAAGAAACAAAGTATTGGATAGCTTGAAACAAAAGAAAGAATTAAATGATGATAAATATAAAATCCTAAAACAATTTCCAAAGGAAAAATTATTCTGGGCTTTTTTCAGAGACTATGAATTACTGGAGCGGGCAAAAAAGATGAATTCGTATTATCCTCACCTTTCAGTTATTATTCATTACAATGTAGATGATAAAAATTCACCTTGGACAACCGCCAGTCAACGTAATAATAGTATGTGTTTTATTAGTGGCGCATTTGGAACAAAGGATTTAGCGAAACCTGCTAATAAATTACATTTCTTACGTTTACTGTTAGGAAAACAGGTCCAGCAATCAGAAACTATTAGTCGTTTAACCATGAATTCATTTGAGAAAAATTTAAAAGTCACAAAAGCTAAACAAACCGACACGGATTATTTAATGCACAATACATTAAGTACAAATTGTCAAGGCGTATTTTGTAGAAATTTAATTTTAACACGTTACATTAATTCGCCTTTAGTTTATGGTGAGAGTCTTTATCAGGATAACGCCAAAGAGTGCAACATGTTAAGTGTATGCAACTATAATGATTACGGTGTAAAAACATCTGAGCGTGTTTACTTGGTAGCCAAATCGTATTACGAGGCCATTGTAAACTATTTTAAGGAACCTGAGATTAAAATTTCGGGCAAGTAACTAAAACTCGTTTGGCTTTTCTTTTCTTTTTCTGAGCGTACTCATACACCAACGATACTTCATGCGCACCGGTGGTATTATTAATTCCCAAATTAGAAATAGTCATATCGTAACTATAACCCACACGTAAATTACGTTTAGGGATTTCGAAGCCCACTAACAAAGCAATGCTTTCATTGTTTACAAAACCAGGTGCATAATTTTTAAATGGAATACCACGATACCAAAATCCAATATTGATTGGCATGTGGAAATAATATAGCCCTACATCAAACTGATCGTATTTCAATTGACGCTTATAATTAAATGAAGCCGCGATATATTTTTTTAATTGTGATTTTGAATTTCCTCTTGCTTCAATTACATAACGGTAACCACCATGTACCCCTATATGCATAGGCAATGGCTCCTGATTACCAATTAAACTTACGTTTGGTCGGTTTAAATGTTTAACCGCTACACCTAACCAAACTTTAGCACTATTATATAATGCACCTGCACCAATATCCACAAAACTTCTTTGTCCGTAAGTTGTGCCATCCAACGAAACAGCCGAACCCGTTACCAATTGATCGTTAAACATTAATTTATTAAAACCTAAACTTCTTTGATTGTATGATACACTAAGTCCGGCTCTAATTTCACTTACCTTACGAACCGTAAAACGATATGCGTAACTTAATCCTGCTTGTGTGTGTTTTAATCCTGCTGTTCCTGCTATATCCTGCATAGCGAAAACACCAATACCACTGCTTACATCACTTAAATTATAATCGTAGGCTGCCATTGCGCTTTGATATGTTTTCCGAACGCCCGGCCATTGATTACGGTAATTAGCTACAAAGCGATGCTCAGTAGTTAATCCGGTAAATGCTGGATTTAAATATTGAGGTGCCGCATAAAACTGTGTGAACTGCGGATCTTGCGCCGATACATCCAGTAAGGTGAATAAAAATGTAATTATGTAGAATATCTTTTTCAATTTATTTTTTTGTCATTTTTATAATTAAGTCTGTTTCCTGTTTTTCGAAAGCTACAGGATCTAAATCCATTGCAACGGTATTAAAACCATCCTCTTCTACAATTATTTTGTAATACTTCAATGGGTTCAAGGCCAAAACAAACTTTCCTGTTTTTGCATTCGAACTAAACACACCCGTTACTTGTTTTGTTTCACTATCTAATAGAGTTACTTTGGCTTTACCCGGAACACCATCATTATAAATATAAGCCGATTTCACTATAATATCATTATCACCAAAACGTGTATCAATAACATATATATCTGATGAACCTTTACTATCATCTTTTACAGAGGAGTAATATCCGTGTTTACCATCACCACTTAAAACAAAAAATCTATCGTTGTTTACCGAATTAATAGGATATCCTAAACTTTCTGCCTTCGAAAATTTATTCGTCTCCTGATCTAACACCGATTTAAAGACATCATACTCACCAATAGTATTATGCCCCATTGAGCTAAAAAACAAAGTAATCCCATCAGGATGCAAATAAGGATCGTCATCATCGTATGGCGTATTAATGTCTTTTCCTAAATTAAAAGGCATTGCCCATCGTCCGTTAGGTAATTTTTTTATACGATACAAATCTTTTCCGCCGTAACCACCCGGACGGTTACTACTGAAATAAATTTCACTGGTATCATTACTAAAACAAGCGCTCGTTTCAATAAACTGAGAGTTAATTTCGTTACCATATTTTTGAAGCGGTCCCCATGTTTTTCCATTCACACCTTCAATTAATCTAGTTACAAATAAATCGCCTGTGATTAAATCCGGTGCAGTACGGTAAACAATCATTCTCTGACCATCCGGACTCAATGCCACACAAGCATCGTGTGTTTCGGTATTGATTGGTTTACCAATATTTGCAGGCTTGCTCCATTTACCGTAGGTGTTATAACTAATATAAACATCTTCGTGATAATTACCGTAAGCATCCTTCACATTATTAGAACTTCCTTCACGACGGGAAGTAAAATACATTACACTTTCATCAGGAGTAATAACAGGAACATAATCAGGATAAGGAGAGTTAACTTCCGCTCCCATATTGGTAATTATAGAACGATGAGGATTAGAAATTTCTTTTTTTGCATTATTACAAACTTCAATCATACGATTGGTTTCATCAGCATTTATAGTTCTCTTTTTAGGGTCGATCAGATTGTACTTACTAAAATAGTCGATAGCCTTATCAAAATTCTTTAGCTGATGATTTACTTTTCCCAAATAAAACATCGTTTCCGGTAATTTAGAATCCTGAATAATTGAGGCGTTGGCTTTAACAGAATCAACAGACTGACCCAATTTCAATTTACAAATTAGAGCGTTTAGATTGGCTGTTTCGTTTTTCTTATCTAAGGCAAGAACTTTATTGTATTCTTTAAGTCCGTTTAAATAATCTTCACCATCAAAATAAAAAGCAGCTTCCTTTAACTGCTTGTTAATTTGCTTTTGTGATGGCGCCTGACTATAAACCGTAGAGCTTAACAACAACAAAATATGTATGCGGATTAAAAATTTCATAGATTACTTCAACAACAACACATCCCCGGTTTTATTAATTATTTTTCCATCCAATGTAATAGCTTTCAATTTCCAAACGTAAACATCCTGCGTGCAGATTTTACCTTTGTAATAGCCATCCCAACCCTCATTTGTTTCTTTAGTCATAAATAAAAGTTCACCCCATCGTGAGTATATACTTAATTCGTAGCGGTCTTTGTCGACCCCTTTCACTATTGGGTGAAAAATATCATTACTTAAATCAGTGGCGCTGTATGTAGTTCCTGGCGAACCTAATGGATTTGGTGTAAATGCATTTGGTATTACAACACTTGCCTCTTCTAAAACAATAATTTTTGTTGGCAGACTAAATGTATCCTTACAGCCATTTGAACTCGTAACAATTAAAGTTACCTGATATTCTCCTTCTGTAGTATAGTCGTAGTCAGGATTTGTAGCTGTTGATGTACCTCCATCACCAAACGTCCAATAATTACTTGTTATAGTTCCTGTTGAAAGATTTGTGCAATGAATTGGATCATTTGGAATATTAACTGTTGTTGGTGTGATTTGAAAATTAGCTACCGGTTGAGGGAAAACTGTTACCTGTGCAAAAGCTGTATCAGCACAACTATACGCATCAGATGCGATTAACTGAACTGTATAAACTACATTGGCAGTGGTCACATTCACAAAAGTGTGCAACACAGGCGCTGATGTTGAAGTATTACCATCACCAAAGTTCCAATTGTAACTGATTGCACCGGCAACCGCAGGGAAATTCGTTGTTAAAGGTGCGCAGCCTGATGTTGGTGAAGGTGTAATATTGTAATTTGGTTGTGAATGTACAACAATAGGAACTTCAAGAGTATCCTTACAGTTTACAGCATTTGTTGCAATTAATTGTACCGTATAAGTTTGATTAATGCCTGAATTATTAATGTACTGTTGCGTTGGACTTGTCGCTGTTGATGTATTACTATTTCCGAAATTCCAATTGTATGTATTAGCACCTGAAGATAAATTGGTAAAGGTTAATATTTTTGGAGAACAAGCCGGTGTATCCACTGAGAAGTCAGCTTGCGGTAAAGGCAATAACGTTACTGTTTTTTGTACTGAATCACGACAACCATCTGCGCTAATCACTAATAATTGCACATTGTAAACAGTGTTAGAAGATGTATTGTTAGTTGTAAAAGTATGCGCAGGATTTGTTAAGGTAGATAAATTGCCATCATCAAAATCCCAATTGTTCCCCACATTTAAAGTGCTTGTATTTACAAAGTTCACAAGCAAAGGTGAACAACCGCTAACCGGGTTTCGTAAAAAATTGGCGATTGGTTTTGGAAAAACAATCGGCATACCGTAAGCTGTATCTACACACATAAATGCGTTTTGCGCAATGAGCGTTACCGTAAAAGTTAAATTAGAAAGTGTTGTGTTTGTAAATGTATGAGTAGGATTTAAAGATGTAGAAGTATTTCCATCACCAAAATCCCAATTAGTTGTAACAGCACCCGGAATTGTTGGGAAGTTTACATTTAGAGGCGAACAACCACTGGCAGGAATCATTGTAAACGTAAATAGTGGTTTTGGGAAAGTAGTAATCACTTGCGTTGTTGTATCCGTACAACCGTTAGAGTTTGTGGCGATTAATTGTACAGTAAATGTCTGCGCAAATAAAGTGGCGTTAGTGTAAGTATGTACCGGACTTGTTAAGATGGAATTATTACCATCACCAAAATCCCAATTATAATTTAGTGCGCCTGTTGATGTATTTGTAAATGTTAAAGCTAAAGGTGAACATCCCGGTGTTGTATTTACAGTAAAAGAAGCTATAGGTTTAGGGAAAACATTTATAGACTGAGTTGCGGTATCACTACAACCAGCACCTGTCATAGCAATTAAAGTTATTGTTGGGGAAATTGCACTTGCTGTTGAATTAGTGTAATTAAAAACAGGATTGGTTGCGTTTGATGTGAAAGTTGGTGTTGTTCCGAAATCCCATAAAAAACTTGTAGCATTAGCTGAACCATTTGTAAAATTCACCGTTAAGGTTGGACAACCACTTAAAGGACTAACCGTAAATGCAGCTGTAGGTTTAACGTTCACCAGAAAATTTTGTGCTAAAGTACTTGAACAAACTGCTGAATTCACTACTAAAGTAACTGTGTAAGTTCCATTTGCAGTAAATGTATGAACAGGATTTTGTAAAACTGTTGTTGGCGAACCATCACCAAAATTCCAATTCCAATTTGTAATTGTATTTGTTGAAGCTGCTGTTGACTGATCTGTAAACGTGACTGCCGAACCGACACAGGAAGATGTTGGTGAGAACGCCGCAACCGGACTCTGAAAAACTGTAACAGTTGAAGTTCTGATATTCCTACATGAATTTGCTCCGGTTACAGTGAGAGTTATTACACTATTTCCAATGGTTGTATAAGTTTGTGCAGGGGGAGTTTGACTGGCTGATGTATTTCCGTTTCCAAAATTCCAGTTCCAAGCAATTGCACTTACTGAAACATCTGTGAACGACACTGCAGTTAGTGTATTACACCCAACAGTTGGAGTCATAACAAAACTGGCAGTTGGTGCCGGTAAAATTGTAATTACTTGCTTCGCGGTATCAGAACAACCCGCTGCAAAATAAACAACATTCATAACAGTATAAGTTCCCGGTGTTGTATAGGTAAATGTTTGAGGTGCATAAGATGTATTCACATAACCTGCTCCAACTCCAAAATCCCATTTATAAAAATAACCTGTAGTACTTGTATTGGTAAAAGTAACAGGAGCATTTTGACATAATGGATTTGGTGGCACATTAAAATTAGCAATTGGTGCCGCAATAATTGAAACGTTAATTGTTCGAGTACTTACTCCGCATAAATTACTGTCGCGCAAAACAACTGAATAAGTTCCAATACCGGGATAATTTATAGTAATTGGTGTTGTTGGTGGCCATGGTCGCCAAGGTAAAATTGAGTCATGACCCATTCCCCAATAATCGCCGAAATTCCATTCTTCTTGTCGTTGAAAAGTATTACCCTGCGCTAAACAATTACGTGTCGTTGTATTGCTAAAAGTAAAACTGGTGTTAGGCAAACATTTTACAAAAGCATCAGGAGTAATTGCCGCAACATCTCTATCGTAAATTTGAATGGGGTTAAAATTGGCTGTAGTTGGATTACCGAAACTACAATAGTTCATTGCCATTAATGTAACAGCGGTTTGACAGTTAACGGTACCAACGCTATACGTATGCGAAATGGTTTGTGCCGCATTCGTATAATTAAAAATTACAGGAGGAGAACCATCACCAAAATTCCAGGTAAAAGTTGTTGTGGCAGAAACATCTGTACTTGAATTTATAAATTGAAGCGTTGCAGGCGCACAGGCTTGAGTTACTCCACCAATAGGAATTTGTATGGATGAGTTAACTGGCTTTTCCATAACCACAACTCCGGTCATAGTACAACTTAAAGATGGAATCATTAATGTTACAATGAAAGTATCGGTTGCAATTGTTGTGTACGTATGTGGAACTAATGAATTGGCAGTATACGCACCTGCTACATGATTCGGTGAGCCATCACCCCAATTAATAGTGTAAGAGCCCCAAGCAAGCGGAGACTGAATGTTCATGAGATAAGAACCCGTTCCGCTACAATTAATAAAATAGGGCTTGTTACTAGGCACACCAAGATAATCGAACACTTGCGGGCATTGAGCTTTAGCAAAGAATGTTCCCAAAAAGAAAAAAACTATTAGTAGTTTTTTAGTCATGTTCATTTTTTAGTTCAGTACTCAAAATCTTTTCCGCCTAAGCGGTGCAGGTTTGTAAGCCGGGTTCTGTTTCATCCAAATGTTGCCACTTGAATATATCTATCATTTATCTATGCGACCTACCCGTCACGGTTACCTTGCGGATAGAACGGGTCGCTCTAAAACCGTGACCTATTTGGCCTTTCAACACCCGAGGTTTACCCTGTGCAAACATTACTGCTTACACATGTGAGCTCTTACCTCACATTTTCACTATCACCCCGTTGGATCCAAAGATCCTACGGGGCTACCTTGTTTCTGTGGCACTCTCTGTCAAAATTTCCTTTCGGGAAATATGCCCGCATTTTCATGCGGCGGATTACCCTATGTTGCCCGGACTTTCCTCCCAAATATTGCTATTTAGGCGATAAAACAACCTGCATTTAAATTTACGGAATTTTCGGCAATTGGTTACAGAAATATTGCCAACAAAGGAAGAAATTGAGTCTACAAAATGTTTACCTGAGTGGCCCCAAAACCATAAAGTTTATAGGAGGCATCCTGAAAAGTGACACCAGACGTGGCTTTCAGGGCTTTGTGAATTTCCGTCTTTAGTCGACCGTTACCTACGCCATGAATAAAAACAATTTTTTTAACGCCGCTTTCAATGGCCTTATCCAGTTCTTTTTCGAAGCGTTCGAGTTGTATAGAAAGCATGTCGTGATTGGTTAAACCGTTAGTATTATCTACCAGTTCATCAATGTGCAAATCGATTTCTTTTTCCAGATTTTTTAGCTGCTCTTTGTGCGATTTTGAGGTTTTTTGGAAGGAATTTGCCTCCTTTAATTTCTTTAATCTCTCAATATCTTCATTCGATAAGTCTTGCTCTACATTTTGTCCAACAATAAATTCATCTTTAATTAAAAACGCATACACGGGTAATTTAAATTCTTCGTGTTTAATTAAAGTGGTGTGATTTAAGTTAGAGGGATTCACAAAAACAGTTTCAGAAATTGGAATTTGGGCCCTGTAATGTACATTTTTAAAAAACATACATTCTATTTTATGATACGGATACTCTTTTAAAAAACTTGACTTTACGGTTTTCAATAAAATTTTTTGATAAGCTCCAATCTCGCCATGTTTTAAGGTTTGGAAATAAGCTTCGTCTTTTATTGAATACGCAAACATCACATTATAAGAGGAGGAATTGAATAAATAAATATTATAATCGCGCACCAAAAGCGGTAATTCATGATCGGGTTCCAATACAAAATAAATAGCATCGGTTACACCGCTTTCAGGATTTAAATCCAGATTTTCGGCTTCCGAATTAATAATAAGTTCGGTGTGAATGGGGACTAATTGATTAACCGCATAAGGAATTTCAAAACCATCGGGCATCTCAACATAAGCCGTGTTTTTATCACCAAAACGGGTGACTACACCCTCTCCGGTTTCATTCAAAAAACGTACTTTATCTCCTATTCTTAGTTTCATTATAAATCCAATTGCAAATACCCTTTTTCGGCGGTTGAATGAAATGGTATTGCAAATTTATCACAAAGCGACCTAAGTTTCTTAATATTCCAATATTTATTTGAACCATCGGCAATAACAAGTTTTAAATTAACTGCCGAGAAATAACTTTCATCTACTTCAAGATTATCTGAAACCAATAAATAGTCGGGTTTTAAAAATGAAATTAATGCTTTTTGATTTGCAGCACTTAATTTAAGTAATGAAAACCGATTAGATTTTACAAAGTCATAGTTCAAACTTTCGATACTTGGGTAATTGTAAAAAGTGTGATTATTTTTAATGTGATAACTGTAATTGCTAGCACTCGTATTTGCATTAAAATAAACATGCTGAGTATTTTTTAAATCGACAGCCGACTGTTTGTTTATCTGATAAATACTAAGATGAGACGATGATTTTTTATCAATCACTTCTACTAAAGAACTTAACTGCCAAACAATAAGCAATACCGTCGCTCCTGTTGCATAAACATAAGTTCGTTGTTTTATAAAAAAAGTAGTGGCGATAATAAATGCAGTTAAGAAAGAAAGATCTCTCCATCCAAAATCGATATGATCAATATAACCAATGCCGGGAGCATCCGTTAAATGAATGCAATTAAATATTAATGTGGTACAAAAGTTAACGACAGGCGCTATAAAACTTAACTTCAACAATAATAAAATACCAAGAAACATGACTATTGTACATAGAGGAATAACCAACAAATTAGAAAAGATAAACCACAATGGAAATTGATGAAAGAGAAATAATGTTATTGGTAAAGTAGTGATTTGTGCTGCTAATGATACACTGGTTAATTGCCAAATCTTATTTATAAAACTGAATCTTGAATTAACGAGCGCTGTAAAAACGGGTTCAAAATATAAAATTCCTAGTACAGCCGAATAACTCAACAAAAAACCCGTATCAAAAATCAATAAAGGATTAAATACCAATAAAACAAAAGCCGAAACCGCTAAAATATTAACGGCGTGCAAAGATGAATACGAATAATAAAATCTGCCAAGTGCTATTAAATTTAACATGATAACCGCTCTTAAAACCGGCGGAGAGAAACCCGTAATTAAAACAAAAAACCATAAACTTAAAGTAATAACTATTAAATGAAGGATTTTATATTGCTTATGCTTATCAATAACTCCCAATAGAAAAACCAAAACTGCATATAAAATACCGGTATGTAATCCTGAGACCGACAACACATGTAAAGTGCCAGAATGCGCAAATGCATTTATAGTTTCCGAATTAATTTCATCATCATAACCCGTTAACAAAGCAATACACAATTGGGCAGCTTCTTTATTTAAAGAACTTGATTCGAAAGCAGTTTTAATTTTTTGTTTTATTTCTAAACCAAAATTTAGCAAGGAAAAATTAGTTGGTTTACTTAACAACGTAATTTCATTGGCGTCGATAAAACTTTGGTAATAGATATTTTTCCGCTCTAAAAATTCTTTATAATTAAATTCATGTGGATTTAAAGGAGGTTTTGCTAAATTAAAAATGCTTGAGATGCTTAAACTGTTTCCGGGCTTCAAAAGAGCTACATCAAAAGGCTTTTTTAGATACACCAATACTTTTCCGGATAAGTGCTGTTTGTTTTGAAGTGCCTTTACTTCCATCTGCACTTTGTAAAACTTTTCTTTCTCAACAGGCAAATCCTTCACTTCTCCAACCCAAGTTTGAGATTCGAAGTTTACGTAATGTCCGTAATACTCTGCATTATTTTTTACATCATACAAATAACAACAATGCAACCCAGCCAATACCAAAAATACATCCGAAACAAAAATATATAACCACTTACTTTGTTGTGAGGTTGTTTTTCGGTTACCAAAATAAAGAACACCTACTGTTAAAAGCGAAATAAGCAATGGGTAAAACACATTTACATTAAGATTATAGCTAACGCAAATCAAAATGCCGCTTACAAAGGGAATCAGAATTCTAACAAACGGACTATTTTTAAAATCAATCAAGACCTTAAAAATAATAAAAAACAAAAACGCCCCGCCTAAACGGGACGTTTTATTTTATTCATCCTTTAATTCTGATTTATCAAAGCTCCGAATCAATTCTTTATCATTGGTATCAGAACCGGGTAATTTTTTATCTAAGCCCTCATCATTTGGTATCTCCTGGGTTTTATATCCTTGGTTACCATTTGTATTTGCACCACCCGCTTGATTGCTTCTGTAATAAGGATTGTATGGGTCGCTATACGGATTCGGTTGATTGTATCCTCCACCATATCCATTATCACAGCCCGGGTTTTGAAAATACTGTAAACTATACCAAGCTAAATATCTGGCACGCTCAGCATGATTATGAGCTGCATTATAATTTCCCCACCAATACAATTGACGCGAATAATTATAGTGACGTATTGCTTTCGCCAATAAGGGCGAATAAATATCATTCCAACTATCAAAAGCTATGGCTTGGTTAATTATTTGTCCCGCCGCACGAATAGAATAACGCGAGGCTTTTTTAATACTGTAACCATTTCCATAATAAAAGTTATTAGGATAAGGATTACCAAAACCAACGGTAATGCTTCCGTATGAACCGCCACCATAATTCCAACCACCATTACCCCAATGTGCTGATGATTGATTGTTGTTTTGAGGCGCAGGATTATTTTGTGGTTGGTTGCGCGGAATGTACGTTCCTTGTTTCGGACTAATACCACGTTCCTTTACTTTTACCTGTGCAGTTACGTTAATGCTTAAGGCTATTAACAGAGCTGAAATTGTTGTAATCGTTTTCATTTTGTTTGTTTTATACAGGATACCTTTCAATTGGCGTGCCACAAAACAACTGAAATGGTTTAGTTTTTGAAGCTCTTAATAAGTGGTTGTTTTAACCGCTCAAGTGGGGCCATTTAAGATTCCTTAACAGTTCATCAGACTCAAGCAAGCAATGGAGAATTTAGTTAAAAACCTTAAAAATATCTATTAACAAATTATTCAAACTCTCCTTTAATATCCCCGTATAATTTTATATTTGATAAAATTCATTTTCTATGTCAAAAAAGGCTTTTTACCGTATTCTAATTCCTTGTCTTTTATTTGTTTCAAGCTATAAAGCGCAAAAACTTTCTCAGTTTTCAGGTGATACTATTAAATTCATTAAAGAGTTAAATGATTTTTTCTACGATAATTCTGCCAATAAAAAAGATGCTGAGACTTACGTTTTAGAATTTGCCAAAAAATGGAAAACTCCCGATTTGGCCGGTACCTATAAAAAAGTAATTATTGAAACGAGCAATCTCTTTTTACAAAAGCGTTTAAAGCCTTACCCATACTTTGTGAGTTACTATAATGCCATGATTAATTTTATTAATTCGGGACAGCCTGAAGAAAACCGAGAGACCTGGCAAAAATGTTTAGAGAAGATGCTGAAAGCAAAAAGCATACGGGGCATTTCCGACTTTTTGGAGATGAGTGAAAGTGTGTTTGCCGGAAACATCTTTTACAAATCACCTTCTTACATCTACAAAAGCATGGAACCGAATTACAAATTCGAATATGATTCTATTCCAAAGCTAGTATTTACCGATTTTACTTTAGTCGGAAAAAATCCAAGAGGTGATTCTATGTCGATTGAAAATACCAAAGGAATTTTCTATCCAACTTGGGGACGATTTGTTGGAAAAGGCGGAAAAGTAGAATGGATTCGTGCCGGATTAGGTGATGATGTGTATGCCGAAATAAAACGTTACACCATTGATTGTAAAACAGGAAATTATAGTTCTGATTCTTCAACCTTTTATGGGAAACAATATTTCGACAAACCACAATTAGGAAGATTAAACGACAGGATTATCACTGAAAATGCAGAAACAACCTATCCGCGATTTGATTCTTATAGCAAACGTTTATTAGTAAAAAACATTTATCCTGATGTGGATTACGACGGTGGATTTGGTATGCGCGGACCAAAATTTGTGGGTTCGGGTAACGCTTCCAATCCGGCAAAAATCATTTTCAGAAGAGAAGGTAAAAAGTTTATGGAGATTTCCGCGCGCGCTTTTGCTATGAGTAAAGAGCGTGTTGTCGCCAATCCCGGAACTGTAAAATTATTTATGGAAAAAGATTCCATTTATCACCCGGGATTAAGTTTTACTTATCAGGTAGATAAAAAATCGGTGACTATTTTACGTGGGGACGATGGTTTACAAAAAACACCGATCTCTAACACCTTCCATAAATTTGATATGTACTTCGAGCAATTGCTTTGGAATATTGAAGAGCCGCATTTATCATTTGGTTTTCTTCCCAATAACTTTCAGGGCGAAGCTTATTTTGAGTCGATGGATTTTTATAATGCCGATAGAGCCGCTGCCATTAGAGGAAATGAAAGTGTTAGCTTAACACAAAAATTAAATGAATATTATTTAGCAAACGACAAGCAACCTTTTACCGTTGTTGATTTTGCAAAGTATATTAAATATTTAGCGGTTGACTTAAGACCCATCATTTTTAAAATGGCCATTCTTGGTGTTATTTATTTCGATCCGGAAAGCGATTTAATAACCATTAGACAACGGTTGTTTGATTACATGGAAAACGGCAAACACAAACGTGATTACGATATTTTAACCATTCACTCCGTTACACCAGGTAAAGAAAACGCAACACTCAATTTATTAAACTGGGATTTAACCATTCACGGTGTGAAAAATGTTTTGTTGAGTGATACTCAAAAAGTATTTATGTTTCCTACCGGACAAGATGTTGTACTAAAGAAAAATCGCAACATGGATTTCTCTGGTGTAGTAGCTTCCGGTAAATTTGAATTCCACGGAAAAGATTTTGTTTTTGATTACGATCTATTTAAAGTGAAAATGAAAACCATCGACTCCATTAAAATTTATGTAGAGGCCTACGAACCCGATGTAAATGGAAATATTCCTTTTAAGAAAGTACAAACCGTTATTGAAAATGCAAACGGAGAATTACGGATAGATGCGCCCAAAAATAAATCCGGTTGGGGTAAGGCGCCAACCTACCCTGCTTTCCAAAGCTTTAAAGAAAGTTATTCGTTTTATGATAAGCGTACCATTTTTAAAGGTGTTTACAACAGAGATAAATTTTATTTCAGACTCGATCCGTTTACCATTGATAGTTTGGATAACTTCACCAAACAAGGTTTAGTGTTTGAAGGTGATTTCTCCTCGGCAGGCATTTTCCCAACCTTCCGCGAAAAGCTAACACTACAAAAAGATTATTCATTAGGTTTCATCCGGCAAACTCCTCCAGGTGGTTATAAAATTTACGGCGGCGTTGGTAATTTTGATCAGGAAATTCGTTTAAGTAATA
>JAGNIU010000017.1 GCA_018000995.1 Bacteroidia bacterium | reverse complement strand
ATTGCAATTATTGCCCACGTTGACCACGGTAAAACTACTTTGGTTGACAAAATTTTACACACTTGTAAATTATTCCGTGATAATCAGGAAACAGGTGAACTAATCTTAGATAACAACGACCTTGAGCGCGAACGTGGTATTACCATTTTAGCGAAAAACGTGTCGGTAGTTTATAAAGGAACTAAAATTAACATTATTGACACTCCTGGTCACGCCGACTTTGGAGGAGAAGTAGAGCGTGTGATGAACATGGCTGACGGTGTTTTATTATTAGTGGATGCTTTTGAAGGGCCAATGCCTCAAACACGTTTCGTGTTACAAAAAGCAATTGCTGCCGGTAAAAAAGCAATCTTAGTTATTAATAAAGTTGATAAACCGAATTGTCGTCCTGACGAAGTTCACGACAACGTGTTCGATTTATTCTTTAACCTTGAGGCTAATGAAGACCAATTAGATTTCCCTACAGTTTATGGTTCTTCTAAGCAAGGTTGGATGGGTCCGGATTGGAAAAAACCTACCGAGGACATCACTTATTTATTAGATGTTATTGTAGATAAAATTCCGGAAGCGCCAAAACGCGAAGGAACTTTACAAATACAAATTACTTCATTAGATTATTCATCATTTATCGGTCGTATTGCTATCGGACGTGTGTTCCGTGGTACTATAAAAGAAAACATGCCGGTTAGCGTTGTAAAACGTGATGGAAAAATTCAGAAGCAACGTGTAAAAGATTTATTCGTGTTTGACGGTTTAGGAAAAGTTAAAGTTTCTGAAGTAGTGGCTGGTGATATTTGTGCATTTACAGGTATTGAAGGTTTTGAAATTGGTGATACTGTTGCTGATTTTGATAATCCTGAAGCGATGCCAACTATGCACATCGACGAACCAACGATGAGTATGTTGTTTACTATTAACACTTCACCGTTTTTTGGTAAGGATGGAAAATATGTAACTTCTCGTCACTTACGCGATCGTTTATATAAAGAATTAGAAAAAAACTTAGCGATGCGCATTGAAGAAACAGGTTCTCCTGATTCTTATCTAGTGTTTGGTCGCGGTATTTTACACTTATCAGTTTTAATTGAAACAATGCGTCGTGAAGGTTATGAATTACAAGTTGGACAACCACAAGTAATCGTAAAAGAAATCGACGGTAAAAAACATGAACCGGTTGAGGTTTTAACTATTGATGTGCCGCAAGAATCATCAAGTCGTGTTATTGATTTAGTTTCTCAACGTAAAGGTGATATGTTAGTGATGGAACCAAAAGGAGATTTAATTCATATTGAATTTGAAATTCCATCTCGTGGTATCATTGGTTTACGTAACAATATTTTAACAGCAACTGCAGGTGAAGCCATCATGGCTCACCGTTTCAAATCATTTGAACCGTGGAAGGGTGTTATTCCTAATCGTATTGCAGGTGTTTTGTTAAGTAAAGAAAAAGGAACTTCAGTTGCTTACAGTATCGACAAATTACAAGATCGCGGAAAGTTTTTTATCGAACCGGGTGAGGAAATTTATCCTGGTATGGTTGTAGGTGAACATATTCGTCCTGACGATTTAGTAATTAACCTTTGTGGTGAGAAAAAATTAACTAACATGCGTGCCAGTGGTACAGATGATAAAGTTCGTATTGCACCAAAAGTTCGTTTCAGTTTAGAAGAAGCAATGGAATACATTCAAGGTGATGAATATGTAGAAATTACTCCTAACCATATCCGTATGCGTAAAATTATTCTTGACGAGAACGAAAGAAAACGCGCTTCGAAATCTGTTGAAGCTTAATAAGAATTTCTAGGTAAAAATTATATGAGAGGAGAGCTTAGTAATAAGCTCTTCTTTCTTTTTTTCCGACACATCCACTTTATCGCCATTACTCATAATAACAAATCCGCCGTCGGAGCGGGAGTATTTTTTTATTTCAGATAGGTTTACTAAAAAAGATTTATGAATGCGGTAAAAACCGTACTCTTCTAAAAGCAATTCGTATTCTTTTAAATGTTTTGAGCTGGTTATTTTCGAATCCTTTAAAAAGAAGTGGGTATAAGGCCCATCAGCCTGACAATACACAATATCTTTAATTTCAATTACCAAAATACTTGACAGTGTAGAGATGGCTATTTTAGTCAAGCGGTTTTGTAGGCGAATGCCTTCCAGTAACACGCTCATATTATCTTTAAGGCTGTTTTTACTTTGTAGTTTAATTACTTTCTCCACAGCTTGTTTTAATTCTTCCGCATCCACAGGTTTTAGTAAAAAATCAATAGCTGCGAATTTTATAGCTTTTAAGGCGTAGTGTTGGTGAGCAGTTGTAAAAATAACAGAGAAATTTATTTCCGGTAAATTATTTAATAAATCAAAACCTGTTGCGGTTTGTAACTCAACATCTAAAAAAACCAAATCAGGTTTTAAGCTTGTGATTAGTTTTGTAGCCTCACTAATATTGGAAGCAACACCAATTAATCTTACTTCAGGTAAATGACTTTCCAATAAACCCTTTAAATAATTAGAGTTATTAATTTCATCATCAACTATAATTGCATTAATCATCTTAAAAATCGTTTGTTATCGGTATTAATATTTCAGCACGTGTTCCTGCAGCTTCTCCCTTTTCGTTCTTCAAATCTATAAAATCTATTTTACATTTATTCTGACTTAACAAATTTAATCTGTCTTTGGTTATACGCATGCCCATCGATTGATGGCTCATGAGTTTGGCTTTTTTTATTTCCTCGGCTTTTTCCCTTCCAATACCGTTGTCTTCAATAGTACATTTTACATACTCGTCTTGTTCTTCAAAATGAATACTGAGCTCGCCAATAAATTTAATACCCTGTTCGTTTAAAAGGCTATACTTATTTTGTAAACCGTGTAATACAGCATTCTCGATGAACGGTTGAGTAATCATAGATGGTATTTCTGTTGAGTAAATATCCAAACCCGGTGAAGTGGTAATTTTGCAGACGAAATTATTATTAAACCTGAAATTTTCTAATTCAGCATATAATTTTAAGAGTTCAATCTCATCCTTAAGAAGAATATTTTTTTTGTCGGAGTATTCCAATACCATTCTAATAAGCTTGGTAAATTTTACCAGATAAGCAGCGGCTTGTTCTTTTTCTGATTTACGAATAAACTCAAGTATTGAATTCAATGAATTAAAAATGAAATGTGGATTTATTTGAGCTTGCAGAGCTTTAATTTCTGATTCTTTTATCTGAACAAACAACTCTTGTTTTTCTTTTTCCTTTTTAAATTTGTAACGCGAATAAAGAATATAAATCAACATCAAAATCAATAGAACTATAATAGTTACTGTAAGCGTGTAATATTTTTGCTTTTGTTCGTAGCGATCTTCAATTTTTTCTTTCTCTGCTTTTATAGTGAGTGCATTTTTCTCAGCTTCAAAAGCCGTTTTTAAACTATCAATAAGCGGACTATTATCTGTTCTGTACATAGAGTCAGCACGCATGTATTTATCCAGATACTCAAAAGCTTTTTCGTTTTTACCGGTGAGCCGATAAATACGCGAAAGTTCTTTTAAGTCCATTTTGTATTCATCCACATAATTGTGTTTTTTTGCTAATACCATCGCTTTTTCTAAGTAATATATAGCGGAATCATATTGCTTTTTATCGGTAAAGGCCATCGAAATGTTGTCGTAAAAAACATTCAGGTTTTGCTCGTAAGTACTATTGCTTGCATCAGCAATTGCTAATTTTCCATAGTATATGGCTTTGTCATAGTTTCTCTTTTCAAGATTTGATCTTAAGAGCCCGTTGTAGATATCAGAACCTAATCCTTTTTTCTTTGCGCTAAATTGATTATAAAATTGTTCTGATAAATTAAAGTAGTAATCGGATGAATCAAAATTCTTATTTAAAGGATCTGAATTTTCCAGCAAAAGATGTCTCCCTCCAATTGAAATAAGTGACTTTATATAACTTGTCGTGTCCTTTAATTCCAAAGCTAATTGAGAGGCGAGTCGCGCATAATGCATAGCTCGGCTGGTCGACATTAATAAATTGTAATTCGCACTTAAGTAATAGCAGGCGACAAGTTGGTAATATTTATTTTTCTGTTTTTCGGCGTAGTAACTAAGCAGGTAGAAATATTTATTCGATAAAGTGAAATTACTGTTGCGATAATAATATTTCCCTAAACCATAAAGAGAATAATAAATGGAATGATAATCCATTACACTTAACCCTTTTCTAAATGAGAAATCAAAAAACATCAGGGCGCTATCCTGATTAATGGTATCCAGATAAATAAAACCTTTAAGAGAAGTAAAGAGAGCCAGATTTTGCGTATCGTTTTTTTTTCCCGCTAAATTAATAGCGCGGTTGCAAATTTCAAGTGCTTTAAAGAATTGGTCGTTTTTGTGAAGTTTGTTTACTTGTAATACATCAGGATTATTTCCGGTATATTCCTGCGCATAAGAATTACACAACCAAAAGGCCAAAAAAAGTATTAAACCGATTTGTGCTTTTTTCATTCCATACTAAAAGTAATAATTTATTTTGGAATTGTATAATCACTTTTTATGTCTGGATTTTAATACTTCTGTAACGTCATTCAACGTTTTTCCTTTTGCTTGTAATAGTATTAAGTAGTGAAACAGTAAGTCAGCAGCCTCTCCTAAAAACAAACCATCATTGTTATCTTTCGCTTCAATAATTATTTCTGTGGCTTCCTCACCAACTTTTTGAGCAATTTTATTAATGCCCTTAGCGAATAAGGAAGAGGTATAAGATGTATCATTAGGATTATTTTTTCTATCCTCAATAGTTTTTTCCAGCTCTAGTAAGAAATCACCGGTGTTACTTTCTTTAAAACAAGTATCAGTTCCGGTGTGACAAACAGGACCAACAGGATTTACTTTTATTAGGAGGGTGTCGTTGTCGCAATCAGCTACAATAGATTCAACCATTAAAAAGTTTCCGCTTTCTTCGCCTTTAGTCCATAAACGATTTTTACTTCTGCTAAAGAAAGTAACTTTTTTTATTTCTTTCGTTTTTTCTAAAGCTTCGTTATTCATAAAGCCAAGCATCAGAACTGTTTTGGTTTGTGCATCTTGAATAATTGCAGGAACTAATCCATCTTTATATTTTGAGAAATCTATAGTCATAATCTTACGTTTATTTTATTTTTTCTTAATTCTTGTTTTAATGTTTTAATATTTATTTCATTAAAGTGGAAAACGCTGGCCGCTAAAGCTGCATCGGCTCTTCCTTTTACAAATGCATCATTAAAATGTTGAATGGAACCCGCACCACCACTTGCGATAACAGGAACATTTACGTTTTCAGAAATCAATTTAGTTATATCGTTCGCGAAACCATTTTTTGTACCATCATTATTCATGGAAGTGAGTAGTATTTCTCCCGCACCAAGAGCAACTCCTTCTTTCGCCCAGTCTAATGCCTTCTTTTCTGTTTTTACTTTTCCACCATTTAAATACACAAACCAATCACCGTCTTCAAATTTTGTGTCAATTGCTAAAACAATACACTGACTACCAAAACGGGAAGATAATTCTTTTATAAGTTGTGGGTTCTTAAATGCTGAGGTATTGACTGAAATTTTATCGGCGCCGGCATTTAATAAAATGGAGACATCTTCAATTGAATTAATGCCACCGCCTACAGTAAATGGAATATTTATTGTAGAAGCGATTCTAGTAACCAATACAGATAATGTCTTACGTTTTTCATTTGTTGCCGTAATATCTAAAAATACCAATTCATCGGCACCTTCTTCACAATAGCGAATGGCCAATTCAACAGGGTCACCGGCATCACGTATATTTTCGAAGTTCACACCTTTAACAGTGCGACCATCTTTTATATCCAGACAAGGAATTATTCGTTTAGTTAGCATTGATGTAATTTTTTAATTCATCCATTGTTATTCGTCCTTCGTAAATGGCTTTACCAATAATCACTCCTCCGCAACCAATTTTATCAAGTTCTAAAACATCCTTCATATTCGAAACTCCACCCGAAGCAACTAATTTTAAGTCCGGAATCTCCGTCATTATCTTTTTATACAGGTCAAGCGAGGGCCCTTGTAATAAACCATCTTTTGAAATGTCAGTACAAAAAACATTTGTAATTCCTTCGAAAAAATTAATTTTAATAAAATCAATCACGTTTATGTCTGTTGATTGCAGCCAACCGCCAATCGCAATATTTTCGTTTTTCACATCAGCGCCAAGCATAATTTTATTCGCGCCATATTTTTTCACCCAACTAAATAAAATATTGGGTTGTTTAACAGCTAAACTCCCAATGGTAGCGAGTTCAGCGCCGGCATTAAATACTTTTTCGATAGAAACATCGTTTTTTATTCCGCCACCAAAATCAATAATTAATTTCGTTTGGGATGCAATGCTTTCTAAAACTTTCAAATTAACAACCTCACCTTTTTTAGCGCCATCTAAATCAACTAAATGCAACCGTTTAATTCCTAAGGCTTCAAATTCTTTAGCTACTTCCAGTGGATTCTCATTATAGATTGTTTTTTGAGAATAGTCGCCCTGCGTTAAGCGTACGCACTTACCATCGATGATGTCTATCGCCGGAATTATTTCTATTTTATTAGCCGTGTTCTTCATTTTGACCCCTCCGTCTTCTCCGCGAAAAGCGGAGAATCCACCTCCCCTTAAAAAAGGGGAGGAGTTATTTTGCGTATTTATAAATTAATAAAGTTTTTTAAAATTTGTTCTCCTGCTTTAGCTGATTTCTCGGGGTGAAATTGTACACCGTAAAAATTATCTTTTTGTAAAGCAGAGCTATATTCTGTAATATAATTTGTTGTAGCTATAGTGTTCTGACCTAGTTCAACATAATAACCGTGAACGAAGTATTGAAACTCATTTTCTGAAACACCTTTAAACAAATTACTTTTCAAATTGTAAATGTTGTTCCAGCCAATTTGTGGGATTTTGAACGTGACATCCCTCTGACCTTCGGTCTGTCTCCCTTCAAAGGGAGAATTGAACCGCTTTACAGAAGAGTTAAATATTCCAAGACAATTCGTATTTCCTTCTTCAGAATACTTGCACATCAGTTGCATGCCCAAACAAATCCCAAGTACCGGTTGTTTTAAGTTTTTAATAACGGAATCAAGTCCTTTTTCTTTTAAATACATCATTGCACTTGAAGCTTCACCAACGCCGGGGAATATAACTTTATCAGCCGATTGAATTTCCGCAATAGAATCAGTTAATATAGGTTCAATGCCAATTCGGTTCAAAGCGAATTTTACGGATTGAATGTTTCCTGCGTTATATTTTATGAGTGCAACTTTCATATTATTAGATTGTCCTGTCGAGCGAAGTCGAGACATTACGGTTCTCGACTTCGCTCGAACTGACATTATAGTAATCCCTTTGTGCTTGGTAGTTCATTATTATTAGCATCTCTCTTCAACGCAAATTTAATCGCCTTCGCAAAAGCTTTAAAAATAGCTTCTATCTTATGGTGTTCGTTTTCGCCTTCTGCTTTAATATTTAAATTACATTTTGAGGAGTCGCTGAAGGATTTAAAAAAATGAAAGAACATTTCCGTTGGCATATCTCCAACTTTTTCCCTTTTAAATTCTGCTTTCCATTCTATCCAGTTTCTTCCTCCAAAATCAATCGCCACTTGTGCTAAACAATCATCCATTGGTAAACAAAAACCATAACGTTCGATTCCTTTTTTATTGCCAATGGCTTTTGAGAAACATTCACCTAAAGCAATACCAACATCTTCAATAGTGTGGTGTTCATCAATGTGCAAATCGCCTTTTGCCTGAATGTTTAAATCAACGGAACCGTGACGGGCAATTTGCTCTAACATATGATTAAAGAAATTTAAACCTGTATTGATTTCTGCTTTACCTGTTCCATCTAAATTCAATTTAATAGAGATGTCGGTTTCGTTAGTTTTTCTTGAATACTCAGCAGTTCTCGATGGTAATTTTAGAAAGGAATAAATTTCTTCCCAATTGGAAACTATTTTGTCAATGTTTTCTGTTGGGGTGTCAAAATTCTTTAGAAAAATAGACTTGCAACCAAGATTAGCAGCTAGTTTCACATCCGTTAATCTATCGCCAATTACAAATGAGTTTTTTAAATCGTAATTGCCATTCAAATATTTTGTCAACATTCCGGTATTTGGTTTGCGAGTTGGTTTATTTTCTGATTCAAAACTTTTATCAATGCACACTTCAGAAAATGAAATTCCTTCTTTTTCTAAGGCTTCAATGATAAAATTCTGTACCGGCCAAAATGTATTTTCAGGAAAGGAATCCGTTCCTAAACCATCTTGATTGGTTACCATCACTAATTCGTAATCCAACTCCTTCGCAATTCTTCCAAGGTAATTGAAGACACCCGGTAAAAATTTCAATTTCTCAAAACTATCAATTTGAAAAGTATCGGGTGGTTCCCAAATTACCGTTCCATCACGATCTATAAATAAGACTTTTTTCATTTGTATTGTTTTAATGTATTTAGTAATGATTGATTTTCTTCTTTAGTCCCAACAGTAATGCGTAAACAACCTTCGCAAAGTTCAACCTTACTTCTGTCGCGGATAATAATTTGTTTTGATGTTAAATAATTGTAGATAGCAAGAGCGTCTGTTGTTTTGATTAGAATAAAATTAGCTTCGCTAGGATAAACTTTAAGTACGAAGTCTAGTTTTGAAATCTCTGCACTTAATAATTCTCTTTCCTTAACAATAGTTTTAATCCAATCATTAATTTTATTGGTATTATTTAAAGCCTCAATTACGAGTTTTTGTGTAACTGAATTAATGTTGTATGGTGGTTTTATTTTATTGAATATATCAATGATGGGTTCAGAAGCGAAGGCCATACCCAGTCTTAATCCTGCCAAGCCCCATGCTTTCGATAAGGTTTGAAGAATTACTAAGTTCGGATAATTCAATAATTCAGGTATTAAACTTCTATAACGTGCAAAATTGATATAGGCCTCATCAATTACAACAATACCTTTAAAGTTTTCAAGGATGCGTTTTACTGATTCCCACTTAACTCCGTTTCCAGTTGGGTTATTCGGACAACAAATAAAAATGAGTTTTGTATTGGGATTAATGGCGCTGATTATTGCTTCAGTATCTAATTGAAATTCTTCGGGAGTTAGCGGAACTTTTTGAATTTTGACATTATTGATATTAGCCGACACTTCATACATGCCATAAGTGGGCGGACAAATGATGATATTGTCAAGCGAAGGATTACAAAAAGCTCTGAATAAAATGTCAATCGCCTCATCGCTACCGTTACCTAGAAAAATATTTTGGATTGGTAAACCTTTAATCTTACCCAATTTTTCTTTCACGTCCAATTGCAAAGGATCAGGATAACGATTGTAATTCGTGTCCAATGGTGAGCCGTATGAATTTTCATTCGCGTCTAAAAACACCCCTTCTTTCCCTTTATATTCATCACGTGCCGATGAATAAGGTTTTAGACTTTTGATATTCTCTCTTGTTATATTGTCTAAATCAAACATATTTTTAATTCATCATTTATAATTCAACATTCATCATTCTAATACTTACTGCGTTTTTGTGTGCATATAAACCTTCGGCCTCGGCCATTAATTCAATAGTTCTTCCAATTGTATTTATTCCATCTTTTGTTAATCTCTGAAAAGTAACTTTTTTCACGAAACTATCCAGGGAAACACCGCTATAAGCTTTTGCATTCCCATTAGTTGGTAAGGTATGGTTTGTACCGGAAGCATAATCACCAGCACTTTCGCAAGAATAATTTCCTAAAAACACGGAGCCCGCATTAATAACTTTTGAGGCTAATTCTTCTTCATTTTTACAAGCAATGATTAAGTGTTCTGATGCGTATTGATTAAGTAAGTCAAGTCCTTCATTTAAATTATTTACCAAAATTGCTTTACTGTTTTTTAATGCGGCAGCTGCTAATTCCTTTCTTGGTAATTGATTCAGTTGCTTTTCAATTTCAATATTTATTTTTTCAATTACTTTTTCATTGTCGCTCACTAAAATAACCTGACTGTCAATTCCGTGTTCAGCTTGTGATAGTAAATCAGCAGCAACAAATTCAGGAACACAAGTTTCATCTGCTAAAACCGCAACTTCTGAAGGACCTGCCGGCATGTCAATGGCTATACCTTCTTTATTCACTAATTGTTTGGCACAAGTGACATATTGATTACCCGGACCAAATATTTTGTAAACCTGAGGTATACTTTCTGTACCATAAGTCAAAGCCCCAATTGCTTGAGCGCCTCCAACTTTAAATATTTTTGTTATGCCAACTAATTTAGCAGTGAATAAAATGGCAGGATTAATGTTCCCGTTTTTATCACAAGGTGAACATAAAATAATTTCTTTGCATCCTGCTAATTGTGCAGGAACACCAAGCATTAGTACAGTGGAAAAGAGTGGGGCTGTACCTCCGGGAATGTATAAACCAACTTTTTCGATTCCGATTGATTTTCTCCAACATAAAACCCCTTTTGAAGTTTCAATCACTTTTACTTCTTCTTTTTGTGAAGTGTGGAATTTCTCAATGTTACTTTTTGCAGTTTGGATTGCTTTCTTTAACTCATCACTAACCAAACTCGCGGCTTTATTTATTTCCTCTTCTGAAACTTGTAATGAATCTAATTTCACTTTGTCAAATTGTAAGGCATATTCTTTTAAAGCAGAGTCGCCAGTCTCTTTTACCTTTTTCAGAATAGTACTTACAGTACCTTCTAATGAAGCAGAATCGATAGTAGGTCGCTTAAGAAGTTCCTTCCAAGAATCTTTATTTGGATATTTTATTACCTGTATCATTTATAAAATCATTTTTTCAATTGGCACAACAAGTATTCCTTGGGCGCCGTTTAATTTCAATTTTTCAATTATTTCCCAAAATTTATTTTCTTCAACTACAGAGTGAACAGAACTCCAGCCTTTTTCTGCCAAAGGTAAAATAGTTGGACTTTTCATTCCGGGTAATACTTTACAAATAGCGTCTAGTTTGTTATTCGGTGCATTTAGTAAAATGTATTTATTGCTCTTAGCACTTCGCAAAGCTTTAATACGGAACATTAACTTGTTTAATATTTCAGTTTTTTCTTTACTTAGTTTTTTACTAGCTACTAATACTGCTTCTGATTTTAGAATCACTTCAACCTCTTTCAAACCATTGCTTAGTAAAGTACTTCCTGAACTTACTAAATCGCAAATAGCATCTGCCAATCCAATTCCGGGTGCAATTTCAACACTGCCGCTTATTTCGTGGATTTCCGCTTTTACTTTTTGTTCCTTAAGGTATTTTGATAAAATGGTAGAGTAGGTAGTTGCTATTCTTAAACCATTTAAATCTTTAACTGATTTGTATTTTTTTTCCTTTGGGAAAGCGATAGATAGACGGCATTTTCCAAACCCTAAGCGATCAATAGTTTTAACTTGTTTGTTTTTCTCTAACAATACATTTTCACCAACAATGCCAATATCGGCAACGCCATCTTCAACATATTGTGGAATATCATCATCGCGTAAGAAAAATATTTCTAACGGAAAGTTATCGGCTTCGGTTTTTAGTTTTCCTAAACCATTATTGATATTAATACCGCATTCTTTTAATAAACGAAGACTCTCTTCGCTTAGGCGGCCAGATTTTTGTATTGCTATTCTTAGTTTCATATTTTTTAGCTGTTATTAAGTTAAATAAAAAAGGCTTACCGTAATGGTAAGCCTTCGTATAAATTAGTTTTGTATTAGTCTTTATAAAGTACAAAATTCACCCACGCTTACCTTGTTGGAGTAAGTATGATGATGATGTATTTGAGCTGTTGTTTTCATTTGTGCTGTCAAAAGTACTGTATTTTTTAGAAAGTCCAAAATTATTTTGAGAGTAGTTTTTTGGCCTCCGGCAGGATTAAGGTCTCCCAAATGGCATATTCCTTGGCTGAAGGGTGAAGCCCATCCTTGGCTGTTAGCTCTGTATTATCCTTCATTTGCTTCGAAATTTCGAAAATATCCACCAAAGGCAGACCTCTTTTTTTAGCCTCAGCTTTAATGATATTATTGAATTCCGTAATTCCTTTTGATACATCTCTATCGTTACTAAAATAAGCGCCTTGTGGTGTTACACCAAAATCGGGTATGGTAATTAAAAGGATATTGTTTTTATTTGTGAGCTTTTTTTGAACGTGATCCAGAATATAAATTAGATTTTTGGTATACGTTGTTGCATTCACTTCACGCACCCAATCATTCACACCAATTAATAAAGTAACAAAAGTTGCACCCGATTTATCAAAAACTGGCAACTCCATATCAATTAAATTTTGCGTACTGAAACCGTTCTTAGAAGGATTAGCTACTAATTCAGTTTTAATACCCGCATCATTTAAATGTTTAGTCAACAAAACCGGCCAGGCTTCATTTTCGTTGGCGCCTGTTCCAATTGTGTAAGAATCGCCTAGGGCAACATATTTAACAACTCCTTCATCCATATTCTTAAAGCACAAAAACAAGATTGCTGTTGTACAACTTAAGAATATCAGAATTGTTTTACGCATTTATACTTAAAGATAATCCTTTTTTCTCCTGCTTTTCGGATTTTAACGTTTGTTGAATTTCTTCTCCAATTAAAGCAATGAATAAGTTGTTCTTTAGAATGTGTTCTTTATTAGCAGTAATGTTTTCTAAGGCAACATATCCAACTACATAATTATAATCTGTTCCTGAATAGCGCTCTGTCACTTTTAGGAAATCTAATTTCTCCAAGTCTGTTTGTTTATTGTAACGGAAATAAACTTTTAAGGTTACGTCATTCGTAAACTCCAAATGCGGACTTTGTTTCTGTTTTTTGTATTCGTATTTATAACCGTATGATAAAGCAGAAATGTCAGAAAGAACTGCAGCTCCTGTTGGGTGGCCTCCGGCGCCTTTACCCTTTAAAAACTGTTCACCGGAGAACTCACCATCAACAATAACACCATTAAATTCATTATCCACACTATATAAATGATTATCTGCGTTTACATATTTTGGTAATACAAAAACAGAAACCTGTTTGTCATTTAATTTTTTAACTGTAGGAACTAATTTAATTTTCAGATTCTTTTCGTTGGCGTAAGTAATATCATTTGGATGTAATGTAGTAATCCCAATATTTAAAACGTCTTCAGGCTTAGCAAATATTCCAAAAGCATGTAAGGCGATAATGATAGCTTTAAACTTCGCATCAAAGCCTTCCACATCATTGGTTGGATCACTTTCAGCAAAACCTTTTTCCTGCGCTTGTTTTAAGGCTTCAGGATAAGATAGTTTTTCGTTAATGGTTTTTGTGAGAATGTAATTTGTAGTCCCATTAAAAATACCACTCACTTTTTCTATTTGCTCATTATCGAAATACTCTTCCAATGTTCTGATAATTGGAATACTTCCACAACTCGACGCTTCATACAATAACGACACATTGTTTTTGTGTTGTAAATCAAAAAGTTCTTGTAAATGTTGTGCGACCATTTTTTTATTGGCAGTCACAACATGTTTGCCTTTACTTAAAGCATAACTCACAATATTGAAAGCTTCTTCGGCATCATCAATTAATTCAACGATCACGTTGATTTCGGGATTATCCAAAATCTCGTATTTATCGAATGTGAAGACGCCTTTATCCAAAGGTCTTTCTTTGCTTTTATTTTTGACAACAATTTTTACGATATCAGCTTTAAAGCCTTTGCTGTTTTTTAATACGTGGTATAAGCCTTGACCTACACAGCCAAAACCAAATAATCCTATTTTTAATGTTTGTCCCATAACTATATTAATGCTAATTTATTTTTTAATGTTTCTTTTTTTGTTGTTGAATAAAATTGTTTGATAACGTCTGTTAATTGTTTTGTTTCCAATAAAAATCCATCATGGCCATAAAACGAATCAATTTCGCTGTATTGAGCATTTGGAATATGTCTCGCTAAGAACTGTTGTTCAGCAGGAGGAAATAAAATATCAGAGCTAATTCCAACTACTAAAGTTTTTGTTTTGATGGTTGCTAAAGAATGCTCCACAGCTTCATGACGATTTCTTGCCACATTGTGTGAATCCATCGCTTCCGATAAGCGAACATACGAGTATGCATTGAAACGTTTCACTAATTTCTCACCTTGATAACGTTGATAAGAAGAAGAAGCAAAATCATTTACCTTATTCAAATTCGTTTCTTGTTGTGTTGCATTATAAGTATTGTAATTTCTGTAACTCAACAAGGCAATGCTGCGTGCAGCTGATAGTCCTTTTTGTCCGCCATCTTCGCTGTTCCCATAATACGTTCTGTCAGCTTTCACTGCCAAACGTTGCGATTCATTAAAGGCAACACCCCAAGGAGAATGTTTTGCATTCGTAGCCACAATAATTAAATTTTCAACCAAAGTTGGTTTTTCAAAAACCCATTCTTGTGCAATTTGTCCACCCAAAGAACCGCCAATTAGTGTATGAATTTTTTCAATGCCTAAATGTTGACGTAACACATCCAAAGTTTTAGCTTGATCACGAACAGTAATATGCGGAAAGAAACTAAACCAAGGTTGAGTGGTATCCGGATTAATACTTAATGGTCCGGTTGTTCCGTAGCAAGAACCTAAGTTGTTAGCACAAACAATAAAATAATCGTTTGGATTATATAACTCATTGTCGCCAAACAAACCTTTCCACCAATCAAACACATCGCTGTTGGCGGTAAGGGCATGGCTTACCCAAACAACATTATTTTTTTCTTTATTAAGTGTGCCGTAAGTATTGTAAGCAATTTCAAGTGAAGGCAATGAAATACCACTTTCTAACGTAAACACTTTATTGTATTTAAAAGTTTTAGAGCTCATGGTTAGTTACTATAAATGGTTTCGTTAAAAATTAATTTTCTTGTTTCATCTTTACTCAACAAATTCACATCAGTCGAAATACGCTTAGCGTGATTGTTTGATAAGTTTGAAATAATGGAACCGCCTCTTTGTGCGATGCCGTATGCTGATTGCAACTCTAAAAACCCTTTGTGGTTGATGTCGCCTATTAAATTTGTTTTGGTATCTATTTTAATTTTGTTCATGGTTTTAAATTTTAAATGTTTTTAACCCGTTGGATACTTTATCCTTAGTGAGTTTGTTTTTTTTAGCCGATAGAATAAAGTATCCTACGGTTTAATTTTTTGATGGTGCATAATACACCTAAAGCCCGGGCTTGCGTGCCGGGTTTTAACTTTTGAGATAAAAGTTTTTAAAACACTAGCACATGCAGCAACAGCAGCACATACAACACATGAAGGCGTGATGGAAAATAGATTTAATACTAGAACGAGCGCAGGTTACGCCGCCACCGATTTTTTTGTTTTGAATTTCTGTTTTCATTATTTCGTATTTAATTTATTTGCCTCTGTTTTTCATCAGAGTAGGAGTTGGCACCTGTTTTCCAATAGCTCGATAAAAACTCGCTACTTTTAGTTGGTTGCCAGTGGGTCAATGAGCCTATTCTCTCGCCACTTCTTAATAAACTAATTACGCACCAGGTGGGTAATTAATCTGGGGCAAATATAAGGCATAATTTTAATTAGCTCCAAATTTTTTTGGTTTAAAATTGTATTCCAAGAAGTTAGAGGGTGAAAAATCTTATCTTTCTTTACGAATCGTGGTGTGCTGAAGCGGGTTTTCGTACACTTTGCCGTATAATTTACGGTTCTTGAAAACATCGATGGCTGTATAGATAGCTTTTTTAAAGGAAGCTTCGTTAGCCAAATTTTTACCGGCAATATCAAAACCTGTTCCATGGTCCGGACTGGTTCTTACAAAATTTAAGCCCGCTGTAAAATTCACTCCGTTATTAAAGGAGAGGGTTTTAAATGGTACTAATCCTTGATCGTGATACATAGCTAAAACGCCATCAAATTGTTTGTAGGTAGCGTTGCCGAAAAAACCATCGGCACTATAAGGACCGTAAACTAATTTGTTTTCATTAAAAGCTTTTTCAACGGCAGGAAGAATAACATTTTTATCCTCATCACCAATTACACCATTATCTCCGGCATGAGGATTTAATCCTAACACTGCAATTTTTGGTTTACGGATTCCGAAATCTTCAACTAGTGATTTATGTAATTGATTTATTTTTTTGGTGATTTGTTCTGCAGATATTTTTTCGGACACATCTTTTAATGCAACATGCCCTGTTACAACAGCCACTCTTAATTCATCTGAACACAATAACATTAAAGGTTCGCCACCTAATTTGTCAGCTAAATATTCGGTGTGGCCGGGATAATTAAAATTCGGTCCTTGTATATTTTGTTTGTTGATAGGAGCTGTAACTAAAGCATCAATATTTTTAGTGAATAAAGATTCTGTTGCTTTTTCTAATGAAAGTAAAGCGTACTTGCCGCCAATTTCATTTTGTTTTCCCATTTCAATATTTACTTCTTCTTCGTAGCAACTGAAAAGGTTTACTTTTTTATTATTGAATTGATTGAAATCACGGATGACTTGAAAATTTAATTCTTCGAGACCTAAAACTTTGCGGTAATATGAAACCGTTTTTTGTGAAGAGAATAAAACAGGTGTACAGATTTCGATAAGGGAAGGCTCCATTAATGTTTTCAAAATAACTTCAAGACCAACGCCGTTGATGTCACCTTGTGAAATACCTATTTTAATTTTCTCGTCTGACATGAGGGTACAAAAGTACGTATAAGTTTGGGATTATTCTTTTATCCAGCCAATTAAGGCAATTACCTCTTCGGCATCAACTCTTTCCCAGGCTTGTTTGCTGTTATTCCAAACGGAAAGTCCTTGTTGGTAGGATTCAGTACCAACTACCAGTTCTTTTACAATAGCGGCTATGTTTTGCTCTGTTCTTAAATTTTTAACCTGAAAATGATATTTACCTACTTCTTTCCCGTTTAATTTAATGATATGTCCGTAAGGATTGGTTTTACATTCAGCGCTAAATCCATTTTCCGGATTTGTAAATAGCATTTCAGTAACTGTATTTTTCTCTACATCCACTAAAAATTTCTTTTCGCCAAAATTGTACTGTGCTTGGGTTTTACTGATTTTTGTAAAACTCGCTGCTTCGTTTTGTTGTTTGATAGCTGCTTTACCAACAGGAACCGAAGCCTTTGTATCGATGCTAACTTTCACAAAGGTAATTTCAGTATTGTCTTTATTAAAGTTTGGATACACAAAATTATTTTTATCCAACCACCAAACCGATACATCCGGTTTTTTTAATTCAGTATTAGTTTGTCCGTAACCTGCATCGTTACTTAACACAACTTTAGGTTTACTTTCAGGATAAAAATTTAATTTATAAGGCTGGACAGAACGATCGAACTCAATATCTTGTCCGGGCATTGCTTTAAACAATAAGGCTTTTACTTCGGTATAAGTTTTGGTTGTGAAATTATATACAGAGTAGAACTTTCCTTTGAAGGCATCGTTAGTATAATAAATAGCGCTGTCGTTACTGCATCTTACTAAATTAGCCTTCTGATCGAATAGAACTTTTTTTTCTTTTAAATCAATAATGTTTCCAATGCCTGTAATTAGGTAACGGTTTTTGTAAAGAATGTTTGTGCCTAAATCGGTGCGGATATAATCTTTTTCTGTTTTTCCTTCTTTAACTCTTCCTTTAAACGACATTAGTTCTTCGCGTCCTTGGTAGTGACCATTTAAAAAACGGTAGCTGTAAACTAATTGTTTGAATTCGCCTTTACTAGCAGGATCGTAGTGAATAACAATAAGAGAGTAGGTGGTGTTTTGAGAAAAGAGTTTCCCACTACATAAAAATGTAACAATAAATAAAACAAGAAGTGCTTTTAATTTCATTAACGAAACGCGTTTATAGTTTTTATTTATTAGCAAAAAAATCAAACAGTAACCTTACACCAACACCCGTGCCGCCTTTTCCTCGGTAACTATCTTTTCCGGTTACAAAGGCAGGACCTGCAATATCTAAATGTATGTAAGGGTAATTTGTAAACTTCTCTAAAAACTTTCCGGCAGTAATCGAACCGCCATATGGGCCGCCAATATTTTTCATATCAGCAATATCCGATTTCATTAACTCATAATAATCATCCCAAAACGGAAACTCTGCTAAACGTTCGTGAGTTCTGAAACCGCTGTCGCTTAATTTAGTTTTATGTTTTACTGGAGCATTTCCCATGGCAACAATTCCGTATTGTCCGATAGCGGCGGCAGCAGCTCCTGTTAAGGTTGCTAAATCTATAGTTAATTCAGGTGTATATTTTTTAGCGAAGTGTAAAGCATCTGCTAAAATCATTCGGCCTTCAGCATCTGAGTTTAACATTTCAACTGTGCTACCATCCATCATCGTAATAATATCTCCGGGAGCAAATGCATTAAAGCCCGGACGATTATCTGTAGCAGGAACTAATCCAATAACATGAACCGGTAATTTTGCTTTTGCAATCGCGTACATCGTACAACCAACTGCAGCGGCACCTGCCATATCACATTTCATTAAGTCCATACTGTTTGGCGTTGGCTTCAAGCTTAATCCGCCAGTGTCGTAAACAACACCTTTTCCAACTAGTACATAAGGTTTTTTATTTTTTGAACCGCGACCTTTGTATTCCATTATGGTGAAAGTCGGTTCATCAACACTTCCGGCATTTACAGAAAGCAAACCGCCCATTTTTTGTTGAACGATTTTCGCTTTATTAAATACTTCTACTTTAAAACCGGCTTGTTTGCCCATCTCTTTAAAAGCATTTGCTAAACCTGTTGCATTTAAAATATTTACAGGCTCGTTAACTAAATCGCGTGCTTTACAAGTAGCATCAACGGTAATATTTAAATTTTTTAATTGAGCATCTTTTAATCTGCCATCAACAACGTTAATTGTATCAAGCGTGTTTAAATTTTTCTTCGCGCTTGGTTTGTGATGTGCAAATTGGTAATTCGCTAAAGCAATACCTTCTGCTAAAGCTAAACTATTCGAATTTTTTAAAGTATCGTTTACAACAGTTACTGTTTTACCTTTCGAAGCATTAACTGCATCACAAATTCCACAACCGTTTTTGCGTAAACCTTCATGAGTTGCATTTGCATCTTTTTTAGGGTCAACTAAAATAACAGTCACTAACTGACCTAAATGTGTAGTAGAAACGAATTTCTTTTCAGGATCGCTGAATTGAGAAGTTAAATAATCCGCTAAATCGTTACTTAAGTTGTAGTTAGGCTTGTTTTTCCATTTTTCGGTGATGATGGCAATATTAGAACCTTTAGTAACCGTGTTTGTTTTCTTTATAGTAGTCATAGTAAATTGGGATGTACGAATATTATAATTTTCAATTAATTAACCTAATATTTCGGGGTTAAATCGTAATTTTGAACCATGAATGTTGAGGCATTATTAAAAAGGGCGATAAACCTTGAATTTTTAACGATTGAAGAAGGTGTTTTTCTATTTGAAAATGCTCCTACAACTGAGTTAATGTTCGCGGCTAACGAAATCCGTAACATTAAAAAGAGCAACTCGAAAAAGGTGACTTGGATTATCGACCGTAACCTCAATACCACCAATGTTTGTATTGCCAATTGTAAGTTCTGTAATTTTTATAGAATTCCCGGTCATGCTGAATCTTATATAACTGATATTGCTACTTACAAACGTAAAATTGAAGAAACCATTAAGTATGGTGGAGAGCAATTGTTATTACAAGGTGGTCATCATCCTGATTTAGGATTGAGCTATTATGTGAACTTATTTAAGGAGATAAAAGCTTTATTCCCGAGTATAAAATTGCATGCATTGGGTCCGCCCGAAATTGCACACATCACTAAACTTGAAAAATCAACCCATACTGAAGTTTTAAAAGCATTAAAGGAAGCGGGTTTAGATAGTTTGCCCGGAGCGGGAGCAGAAATTTTAAATGACAGAGTTCGCCGTTTAATTTCGAAGGGAAAATGTACAGGAAGAGAGTGGTTGGAAGTAATGAAAGCCGCTCACCAATTAAATTTAACAACATCAGCAACAATGATGTTTGGTCATGTTGAAACTATTTACGAGCGTTTCGAACATTTAGTTTGGTTACGTGATGTGCAAGAATTAAAGCCAAAAGAAGCAAAAGGATTTTTAGCATTTATTCCATGGCCGTTTCAGGATGACGGAACTTTATTGAAACGCGTTAAGGGAATTAAAAATCATGTGACTTCAGATGAATACATCCGCATGTTAGCATTAAGCAGAATTATGTTGCCGAATATTGAGAATATACAAGCTTCATGGTTAACGGTTGGAAAAGCAACTGCGCAAATTTGTCTGCACGCCGGCGCAAATGATTTTGGCAGTATTATGATTGAAGAAAATGTGGTGAGTGCTGCAGGAGCCCCGCACCGTTTCACATACAAAACTATTCAGGATTCTATACGTGAAGCAGGCTTTGAACCACAATTAAGAAATCAGCAATACGAAGACAGAGCTATTCCTGAAAATATTACAGAGCAGGTTATTGATTATTAATTTTTGAAAATTATTCCGCAAGTATAGAACGCAGATAGCGCTGATTAGTAAGATTAAATATGATTTTATAAGCGTAAATCATACCAATCTGCGTCATCAGCGTTCCAATCAAAACATCACTTCCAAACTTTGTTGCTTCGGCAATAAAATTTTAGCGCCGTTTTCTGTAATCAACATTTCATCTTCAATTCTGATTCCAAATTCACCCAAAATATAAATGCCGGGTTCATTGCTCATCATGTTTCCTTTTTCCATTAAGCGTTTATTGCCACCAACTACGTAATGCCATTCGTGACCGTCCATGCCAATGCCATGTCCTAAACGATGTGTGAAATATTTGTAACCCGGACCGTAACCCGCATCGCTAATTACTTTTCTGGCAACTGCATCAACCGATTCGAAACTTACGCCTGGTTTTGCAAATTTTAAAGCATCTTGTTGTGCTTTTAAAACAATATTAAACACATCATTCATTTTTTGTGTTGATTTTCCAAATACAACTGTGCGGGTAATATCCGATTCATAACCTTCAACAGAACAACCTCCATCCATTAATACAATATCGTTTTGTTTTAAACGAACTTCTTTTACTAAACCATGTGGATGCGCACTTGCTTCTCCAAATAAAACTAAAGCTCCGCCTCCAACTCCAAACTCAGCAAACAATTGTGTAATTATCTTTCCAAATTCACTTTCACTCATACCTTCTTTTAATTGTGTAACGGCCACTTTGTAAACTTCCATGGCCATATCATTGGCAATTTGCATCAATTCAATTTCGTGTTCGGTTTTTAAACCTCTGCATCCTGCAGTAATAGCTGTTGCACTAACAATTTTTGCAGATGGCATGGCTTTCTGAAATCCTTCCGTTATAAAATAACGTGTAGTTTCTTCTAAACCAATTGTAGCGTTAGCTAAACCATTTTCTTTTAAAATTTTTGTAATCAGTTCAAACGGACTTTCATTTTCTTCCCAGCAATATAATTTTCCATTTCCTGTTTGTTCTTGTGCACGTGTTTCTTCAAACTTTGGTGAGATAAAAAATGGCGCGCCGTTTTTCGGCAGTAACATTCCGAACAAGCGTTCCGATCTTCCCCAATGTATTCCGGTAAAATAATCTAAAGAAGTTCCGCCCTCCATGAAAATAGCATCGATTTTATTTTCAGTCATTAATTTGCGGGCTTGTTCTAAACGTTGTGCGCGTTCTTCTTTAGTAATTGGTTTTATTCTATCGGTTAATTTTTTTATGATATCAGGATTAATTAACCCCTTGCTTGGCTCATGTTTTGCGATTGTATTTGCAAATAATTGCGTTGATGTTAATGCAACTGTTGATGCAATGCCTGTTGTTCTTAAAAAATTGCGACGGTTCATAGTTTTGAATTAATAGATTAAAAGTAGGAAAATAAAAAAGCCCTTTCAAAAAGAAAGGGCTAAGTTTTAAAAGATTCTGAAACAAGTTCAGAATGACTATTTCTTCAAAAGAACTTCGTCAATCATACCGTAAGCTTTTGCTTCTTCGGCAATCATCCAACAATCACGGTCTGAATCGGCCCACACTTTTTCGTAGGTTTGTCCGCTGTGAAGGGAAATGATTTCATATAATTCTTTTTTCAATTTCTGAATTTCACGGGCTGTGATTTCGATATCAGAAGCTTGTCCTTCTGCACCACCCATTGGTTGGTGAATCATAACTCGTGCATGCTTTAAAGCAGTACGTTTTCCTTTTGCACCTGCACATTGTAATACAGCACCCATACTGGCTGCCATACCTGTACAAATAGTAGCTACATCCGGACGAACAATTTGCATAGTATCGTAAATACCTAATCCTGCATAAACAGAACCACCCGGTGAATTGATGTAGATCTGAATGTCTTTTTTAGCATCCACTGATTCTAGAAATAATAATTGAGCTTGCACGATATTAGCAACTTGGTCATTGATACCGGTTCCTAAAAATATAATGCGATCCATCATCAAACGCGAGAAAACGTCCATTTGTGCAACGTTTAACTGACGTTCTTCTATAATGTATGGAGTTAGAGAAGAGGTTATGCGGGAAGAATAGCTATCATAAGTAAGGCTATTAATACCCATATGCTTGGTAGCATATTTTTTAAATTCATTATTGTCGAACATAATTGTGTGTTTTAGATTGTTTCAAAGTTAATTGTACAAGTTAATTATGCAAATACTATGCTAAATGAGTTTTCAACCTTTTTTTGTCATAAACTCTGACAAACTGCCTAAACTTATTTTAATAAGCGCGTATGTTTCCGTTTTTAATGATATAATCTACGCCATTAATGCTGAATTTTTTTCCGGGGGATTGTTGCATTAAGTCAGTGATATCTTGTTCAATAGTGTGAATAGACCCCTTTGTTTTGTAGGCAATGTTCAGATAATCGGGATGTATTTCCATGCCTTCAGTAACGCCGCAAAGTAAAACCCTCACAGGCACTTTAACTTTTGTTATTAAGTTAATGTCCCTAACCTTTGCCCAATTGTCGGCAATTAAAATAATATTCTCAATATTTCTTGTTTTTTTAAGTCCGTAAAGTATGGCCTCAACAACATTTTCCGGAGCATCGCCACCTTGTCCGTTGCGGATGCAAAGGTTCATGGCATTAATCAACTGATCGGCATTTGTAGCAGTGCAAAAATACACCCCGCCTGTAATACCAACTTTTTTATCAGCATCTTTTTTCCGGTCACCATCATTAAAAAAAGCAAAACTTTGTCGTAACGAATCGCGCGTAAAATGAAGACTTAGCCAAGTACTCACTTGTTGCGCAAACGGATACATACTTCCTGTTAAATCTGCTACTATTAAAGTCTTTTTCCATTTATTATTTCGTTTCAGAACGTTAAAAACAATGTTGTTTATGGTGTCTTTATTTGGTTTTAAATCGGCTTCTGCATTTGTACTTCGGCTCTCAAAACTGAATCTACCTCGGCGGTCGTATACACTGTAATAACCGTCTAAACTTCCGTTTTTATAAACCCCTTCTGCTTTAAGGTATCCGTTATTGTAATATTCAACTTCCGGTCCATGTTTAACACCGTTTTTATACATTTCGTAAAAATCTTTACGGCATTTTTTAGAATAATGTGTTACCGAACCATCTAGTTTTCCGTCTTTATAAAAAGCTTCCTGTTCAACACAATCCGGGTGATCGTACCAGGTTATTTCCAGCCCGTGTTTTTTTCCATCTTTATAAGAAGTTTCCAGTTTTAAATCGCCATTCGACCAATTTTCGCGCCAAATCCCTTGTTTGAGATCGTTGTTATCAATAATATTTACGGTGTCTTTATCCTGAATTTCGTATCGTTTATACTGAGCTTTCATAAAACCCATGGTAAAAACAAAGAATAACAGGATATAGTAGGTTTTAAACATATAGCGACAAATTAAAATTGCTTAATTTTGCAGTCATTAGCAAATAATATGCTCGAAAAAATAAATAACTTATTACAAGAAGTAGAGGGGCTGGCACTTGGCACAAAAGAGCAGGTGGAAGAATACCGTATTAAATGGTTGAGTAAAAAAGGGGAGATTACCGTGTTGTTTGATGAGTTTAAAACAGTTACACCTGAATTAAAAAAGGAATTAGGTCAGAAATTAAACGACCTTAAAAATAAAGCGCAAGAAAAAATAAATCACTTAAAGGAAAAATTTGAAGCGGCTAGTGATTCAAATACTTCTTCAGATGTTGATTTAACTTTGCCCGGCGACCCAAACATTTCTGTAGGTTCTCGTCATCCATTAAGTATTGTAAAAAATCAGATTATCGATATTTTTTCAAAGATTGGTTTTACGGTTAGTGAAGGAAGAGAGATTGAAGATGATTGGCATAATTTTACAGCATTAAACACACCGGAAAATCATCCGGCACGTGATATGCAGGATACATTTTATGTGAGTTTAAATCCCGAAATGGTTTTGCGTACACAAACATCGAGTGTGCAAGTTCATATTATGGAACAACAAAAACCGCCCATCAGAACTATTTCTCCGGGGCGTGTTTACCGTAATGAAGCCATCAGTGCAAGAGCGCATTGTCAGTTTCACCAAGTAGAAGGTTTGTATATTGATAGTAATGTTTCGTTTGCCGATTTAAAGCAAACACTTTTATATTTTTCTCAGGAAATGTTTGGTAACGATACGCAAATTCGTTTGCGTCCGAGTTATTTCCCGTTCACAGAGCCAAGTGCTGAGGTGGATATCAGTTGTACTATCTGTAAAGGAAAAGGCTGTAACGTTTGTAAATACAGTGGCTGGGTTGAGATTTTAGGTTGTGGAATGGTAGATCCTCAGGTATTAGAAAATTGCGGTATCGATCCGAATAAATTTAAAGGTTTTGCCTTTGGAATGGGAATAGAACGCATTGCGATGTTGAAATATCAGGTAAAAGATTTACGCTTGTTTTTCGAGAACGATGTTCGCTTCTTGAAGCAATTTACGCCTGCATAATATTTCCGGTTTCCAGTTTCTGATTAGACATGAAGAATTCACGAATAGATAATTTAATCGGAATGTTGAAGGAAGAACCTGAAGATGTTTTTTTGAATTATGCTTTAGCGGTTGAATTTGTTGGAGAAGGAAAATACGAAGAGGCTGAAAAACAATTTTTAAAAACAAATAAATTAGATGCTGACTATTTACCTTGTTATTATCAACTCGGACAAGTAGCAGAAAAATTAAATAAGGAAAAAGAAGCTCTAGAATATTATAAAAAAGGATTAGCACTCGCGCAAAAACAAAACAACCAAAAAGCCGTAAACGAAATAAACGAAGCGATTTGGATGTTGGAGGATTAATGTCACTTCGAGCGGAGTCGAGAAGTGAATGAAAATAAACAGGAATCTCGACTACGCTCGACCTGACAAAAGGAACATGGAATTAAAGTTTGACATAATAGAAATACTTAAAGTAACAATGGTACTTTTCGCAGTAATTGATGTTATTGGTTCAATTCCTGTAATAATAAGTCTGAAAGAAAAAACCGGGTATATTGATGCAGCCAAAGCTTCGATGGTATCGTTTGGTATTATGGTAGTGTTTTTATTTTTAGGAAATTATATTTTGGATATCATTGGTATTCAGATTGGGGATTTTGCCATTGCGGGTTCAATTTTATTATTCATTATTGCCTTCGAAATGATTTTGGGAATTAAGATTTCGAAAGATGAAATGACGAACACAGCTTCTGTTGTGCCTTTAGCCTTTCCTTTAATTGCAGGAACAGGTACTTTGAGCACATTGCTTTCCATTAGGGCAGAGTATAATATTGTGTCTATTTTAGTCGCTATTGTTATAAATGTAATTGTTGTTTATTTTGTCTTAAAACACCTTAATCTTCTCGAGAAATTTTTAGGAGCAGGTGGAATTGCCATTCTTAAAAAAGTATTCGGAATTGTTTTATTGGCACTCGCTATTAAATTATTCAGAAAATACACCGGTTTGTAATGCGCCCTCTTTATACAATACTTCTTCTTATTGCTTCTAACACCTTCATGACTATTGCCTGGTATGGTCATTTAAAATTTAAGGATATTTCCTTTTTAAAAAATGTTGGTATAGTGGGGGCGGTTTTAATCAGTTGGTTAATAGCATTAGTTGAATATTCCTTAATGGTGCCCGCCAATAAATTGGGAAGCAATATAAATGGTGGTCCTTTTAACATGTGGCAGTTAAAAATGATTCAGGAAGTAATTTCTATCTCGGTTTTTGTCATTTTCACCCTTATTTTCTTCAAACATGATAACTTTCGCTGGAATCATGTTGTTGGTTTTGCCTTCCTTATCGCAGCCCTTTACTTTTTCTTCAAAAAATAGACCATTTTAGGTTTCATTTCAGCTTTCCTTTCATTATATTTGGTTAACAGAAATGAGGAAAGCTTTACTATACATTTTCATCGTACTTTCAGTTGTGTCTTACGCACAAGATAATGTAGTGACCCCAAAAGTTGATCCAACTTTATTTTTCACTCAAAATAAAGGACAATGGGATTCTAAAATTAATTATCGTGCCCGTTTTGATGGCGGAACACTTTATATGGAAAATGATGGGATCACCTATGCTTTTTTCGATAAAAAGAAATATATCAATTTTCACATGGGTGGCTTAGCCAAGGATAAGAACCCGAAGCTCAAAGCTCACGCTATTAAAGTTGAATTTTTAGGATGTAATCAAAACCTTAAAATTCAGTCGGAAGATGAAGGTGATTTTTACGAAAACTATTATTTGGGTAGCGATCGCACTAAGTGGAAGGGTGGGGTAAAGAATTTTCATAAGGTATGGTATCGTAATTTGTATAATGGAATTGATTATGAAGCCATCACTACCATAAGAGGATTGAAATATAATTTTTATGTGAACCCAGCGGGAGACCCATCAAAAATTCAATTAAAGTACAATGGGGTTGACAGAATGAAATTGGTAAAAGGGGAATTAGTAATCCGCACCAGCATTGATTCTATAATGGAAGGAAAACCTTATGCTTATCAAAACATTAACGGGAAAATTACCGAAGTGCTTTGTAAGTATAAATTGAAAAACAATATTGTTTCTTTCGAGTTCCCAAATGGATATAATAAAGCTTACGAATTAGTAATTGATCCCATTTTAGTTTTTGCCGCACAATCGGGATCGTTTGCTGATAATTTTGGTATGACTGCGACTTATGATAATGGCGGAAATTTATATTCTGGCGGAACGGTTTTTGACAATGGATTTCCTACAACAACCGGAGCATACGATATATTATTTAACGGAACTCCGGCGGCAGGAAATACAGATGTTGTAGTTACTAAATACAATCCCAGCGGAACAGGTTTATTATTTTCAACTTATTTAGGTGGAAGCGGAAGTGAAATTGTTACCAGCTTAATTGTTGACGTAAATAATAATTTGTTTTTATATGGCGCTACCGGCTCATCAGATTTTCCGATAAGTGCCGGAGCATACGACGCTACTTTTAACGGCGGTAACTTTATAAATTTTATGTTTAACGGTACTCAATTTACAAATGGTACTGACATCTATGTGGCCAAGTTTAATGCTACAGGAACCAGTTTAGCAGGTTCAACTTATATTGGCGGAAGTGATAATGATGGGGTAAATCACACTAATGCAGTTATTACATATACCACCCCTTATACCGCAACTTACACTCCTGGTTCGTCTACAGCTACCGGGCCTTGTGTTGCAACTAGCGCAGCTTTTTCGATTACTGAATATAAAGCAGATTCATTACAATATAATTATGGCGATCAATACCGAGGGGAAATTCAACTGGATAAATTTGGTAACGTTTATATAGCGAGTTCATCACGCTCTGCAAATTTCCCAATTGTAGGTGGTTTTGATAACACGTTAGGTGGAAAGCAAGACGCTGTTATTATTAAATTTAATCCAACGCTTACGGGTGTAGTATGGAGTAGTTATTTAGGAGGTAGTCAAAATGATGCCGGCTATTCTTTAATTGTAACAGATTCATTATTTACATATGTTACAGGCGGAACATTTAGTACCGATTTCCCAACACAACCCGGTTGTTATAATACTGCATACAACGGTGGTAAAGCTGATGGATATATTGTAAAAATAAATCCTACAGGTAATGCAATTTTAAAAGGAACTTATTTGGGCACTAGCGATTACGATCAAAGTTATTTTATTGCTAAAGAGAAAACGAAAAATGATGTTTATGTATATGGACAATCTTTAGGCAGCATGACAGTAACCCCAGGTGTTTATTCAAATGCGGGCTCCCATCAATTTATCACAAGATTAGATGGTCAGTTGAATAATGTAAATATGGGAACTGTAATAGGAAGTACGTTTAATAAAATTGACATATCACCATCAGCCTTCTCTGTAGATAATTGTGGAAATATTTATTTATCAGGATGGGGAGGAAATATTATTGGTGGTGCTCCAACTACTAATATGCCAACAACGCCGGGCGCATTTCAAGTGAATACAGCTAACGGGTTCGATTTTTATTTATGTGTTCTTTCTGCAAATGCAACTTCACAATTATATGGAACATACTTTGGCGGCAGTTGTACTTCTGAACACGTAGATGGTGGCACTTCCCGTTTCGATCCAAAAGGAATTATTTATCAATCGGTTTGTGCAGGTTGTCAAAACAATGAAGATTTTCCTGTGAGTCCGGGTGCTTGGCCAAACTCTCCAGGTAACAATAACAAATCAAACAATTGTAACAACGGTGTTTTTAAATTCGATTTCCAAATTAAAATAACAAACGTAAATATTGCCACTAACACTATTACCGGTTGTCAGCCTTTATTAGTTAATTTTTCAAACTCAACTTATGCAGGTGGAACATTTACCTGGAATTTTGGCGGAGGAAATACCAATACAACAACAATTAATCCAAGTTATACATTTACAAATCCGGGAACTTATACTGTTACATTAGTGGTGAACGATACAAGTAGTTGTAATAAAATAGACAGCACTTTAACTTTTATTACAGTTTATCCTTCGGTAACTGTAGCAGCAACAGCATCACAAGTTCCATGTAGTGATACGTTACAATATAATGGAAGTGCAACAACTACTGCAACACTAAATACATTTCAATGGAATTTTCAACCGGGCGGAGCAATTACTACAAGCACAATTAATGCGCCGATAAATTCTTATACAAGTTCTGGTACCTATACCGCACAACTTTTAGCAATAAATAATTTTGGTTGTCGGGATAGTGCGATAGTCTCTGTAAATATTAATACTCTCGTTCCAACAGTCACATCAAATACAATATGTCAAGGTGCATCAGGTGGTATTACAGCCGGAGGAGGCACAAGTTATTCGTGGACTCCTGCTACAGGTTTAAGTAACACAACTATTGCCAATCCAATTGCTAATCCAACTATTACTACTACTTATTCAGTTGTTGTTACAAATACACTTACCGGTTGTACAAGAACATTAACCACAGTTGTAACTGTAAACCCAAAACCAACAGCTGATTTTACCTTTATAACAAATCCTTGTGGTGGTGGTGTAAACTTCACTGATAATTCTGCTGCAAATATTACACAATGGTTCTGGAATTTTGGCAACTTACAAACTTCAACAATACAAAATCCATATCAGTTTTATAGTCCCGGTGGAACTTTTAACGTTAGTTTAATTGCAGGCAATGTTTTTAATTGTTATGATACAATTGTCAAGCCAGTAACGGTTGGTAGCCCTCCTCCTGTATCGGTTAGTTCAACTCAAACCATTTGTTTAGGTGGTTTTGTTACCTTAAATGCAACAGGTGGTATTGCTTATCAATGGTCGCCAACCGTAAGCTTAATTAATCCAACAGCCGCAAGTCCAATTGCAACACCTACTATATCAACACAATATTCAGTTGTAATTACCACTACTAATTCTATTGGTACCTGTACCATTATGTTAACAACAGATGTTATTGTTACCCAAGCATCAGCTTTCCCAATAAGTGCCACTGCTAATCCAAGCGTTGTTAATTTAGGTAATTCTTCAGTGCTTACTTTATCAGCCAGTCCAAACGCAAGCGTCACTTGGTATCCTATTGGTTCAACTGCGCCAATAAATGGTTATACCGTTAATGCCACACCGCCTCATACTACAACTTACACAGTGGTAATACAACGCGGACCATGTACCGATACAACTTTAGTTAGAGTTGAAGTTATTGAAGATGGTTGTTTTGATACCGATGTATTTGTGCCAAACACTTTCACACCAAACGGCGATGGTGTTAATGATATTATGTATGCCCGCGGACATAAACTAACAACGATTTACTTCGCCATTTACAACCGCTGGGGAGAAATGGTTTTTGAAACAAATGATATAAAAACCGGTTGGGATGGCAATTATAAAGGTCGCCCTGCCGATGTTGGTGTATTTGGTTATTATGTGAAATATACCTGTGTAAGTGGTCAAGAGAATTTCAAAAAAGGTAATATTACCCTCATCCGTTAAGCGTTTCCCTGTTAAATTAGGTTAAGGCCTCCCTAAAAACCACCCTAAATGGGGTACGACCACTCATACTATTTTCTAAAACATTGGAATTTCTTAGGTAAATTTGTCATCGATTTGTCATGAGAAAAATTTTTATATTACTTAGTCTTGCACTGTTAACTTACAGTCCTATTTTTTCCCAAATGCCTCAAGGTGGTGATATGGGCAAAATGCTCAAAAACGCCAAAAACATGAACATTGGTCGCTTTTACGGAAAGGTGATTGATGCCAAAACCAAAAGGCCTGTTGAGTATGCTTCAGTTGTTTTATTATGGTTTAATAAAGACAGTTTAATTGCCGGAGGTTTAGCTAAAGAAAACGGAGAGTTCTCTTTAGAAGGGTTGCCACCTTACGGAGGTTATCGTTTAAAAATCACATTTATCGGTTACAAAAATTACGAGCAAAAAGTTTACATCGTTCCGCCGAATAAAATTGATCAGGATTTAGGAGATATAAAATTGGAGCAAGACGAGAAAATGTTGAAAGAGGTTGAAGTGACCGGCGAGAAAGCTACTTTCACAATGGGTGTTGATCGTAAAATTTATAATGTGGATAAGGACTTATCAGTTAGGGGCGGAACCGCACTCGACGCTTTAAAAAACATTCCTACTGTTTCAGTAGATGCTGATGGTAACGCCACTTTACGTGAGAGCGCAACTCGAATCTATGTTGATGGAAAACCAACTACATTAACTTTGCAACAAATCCCTTCAGATCAAATTGACCGTATAGAAGTTATTTCAAATCCATCAGTTAAGTTCGAAGCAAATGCTACCGGTGGTATCATTAATGTAGTGCTAAAAAAGAGCAACAAACCCGGATACAATGGTATAATCATGGGTAATATTGGCACCGGCGATCGCTATGGTGGAATGGGAAATATAAATGTGAAAGAAAAACCATGGAATTTTTCGTTGATGTATAATTTTAATTCAGGAATTAATAATACAAATGGTTTTACAAATCGTGTCGATTTATATAATGATACAATTGTTGATTATTTCAACCAAGACAACAGAAGCTTAATGAGCAATCAGTTTCATTTTGGAAGACTAAGTGTTGATTATAGTATTAATAACAGGAACACAATTACTATTGCCGGCAATTTGGTAAAAGGAGAGTTTAAAACCAGCGATGTGCAGGATTATGAATACTTGAATGGAAAGAAAGTGCCGATAATGGGCGGATACCGCATCAATGATTCTAAAGCGGGTTTTATTAATCTGACTTCACAATTAATGTATCGTAAAACATATCCGAAGGCAGGAAAAGAGTTAACTATCGATTTAAATAATAACACCAGTAATTCAGGTAATGAGTATCAGTTTAACTCGTACGACAAGGATACAGCAGGTAACGACATGCCTTTTTCACCAATTAAACAAAAGAACAAAGGTGGTACTGATGCAAGTCAATGGATATTACAAGTTGATTATGTAAACCCTATTTCAGAAACTAAAAAACTGGAAGTGGGGTTGCGTGGTTTTTACAAGAAAACTAACAGCTATAACAGAACATCAAACTTTAACCCATTTATAAATGATTACGAGAAGGATACTATAATGAGTAATAACTATGTGATTGATGATATGGTTAATGCTGCTTATATTAATTATATAAGTAAAACTTTTTGGGATATAGGTTATCAAGTTGGTTTACGTTTCGAACAAACTTATTTCAGAGGAACGTTAACTGATAAAAAGCGTTCATTTGAATATAATTATCCGGGTAGCTTAAATACTTTGCAAAACAGCTTATTCCCTGCAATATATTTATCAAAGAAAATTGGGACTAAACATGAAATTCAGTTTAATGTTTCACGAAAAATCGAGCGACCTAATTTCTTTCAGGCTATGCCTTTTGTAATGTTTGCAGATAAGAAAAACTACAGAATCGGTAATCCTGAATTAAGACCTGAGTTTATAAATATTGCTGAAATTAATTACAATAATGTTTTTGATAAAGGAAATTGGTTGGTTTCTGCTTATGGCAGATATTCTGAACAACCAATCACAAATGCTGCTTACCCCTCTGAAGCCGATTCAACAGTCTTAGTTAATACTTTTGTAAATGGAAAAAATAGTTTACGTTACGGAATGGAAAACACGCTTCGTTATACTTTCTTTAAAAAATTAACAGCTACTGCAAACTTTGATGTGTTCTACGTTTACCTTACAAGTGGAATTATTCAGGATCAACCATCAACTGTTACTGAAGGCTGGAGTTATAAAGGAAAATTAACGTTAAGCTATCAACTCCCTTGGCAATTAACTGCTCAGGTAAACGGTACTTACGAAGCGCCTAAGGTTATAATTAATGGACGCACATTAGATTATTACTTTATGGATATTTCTTTAAATAAGATGGTAAGCACAAAATGGGTTTTTAATGCAACAGTAAGTGATGTGTTTAACACAAAACGAATGGGGACAAGTTTAGAAACTGAATTTTTCACTCAGGATCTTTCACGTCGCCGCGAAACTCGTTTTGTTAGGTTAAGCGTAACGTATTTATTTGGTAAGTTCGATTCATCTATCTTTAAAATGCGTGGTAAGAAAAATAGTACCAACCAGGATATGAATGGTGGCGATGGAATGGGCGGAGGTTTCTAATGCAACACAGTATTAATATAGAAGGAATAAAGCTTTACGCTTATCATGGTTGCTTAGAAGAAGAAGCTAAGATTGGCGGTAATTATATTGTAGATGTTTACATCACAACAGATTTTTTGGAAGCTGCAAAAACCGACGACTTAAAAAAAACAGTTGACTATTGCGCGGTGTACGAAATTTCTAAAGCCGAAATGGCTATTCGTTCTAAGCTAATTGAACAGGTTTGTCAAAGAATTTACGACAAAATAAAAGCTGATCTAAAAGGCATAAAAACACTGCACGTAAAGGTTACCAAGCTCGTTCCTCCAATGAACGGTGATGTGGAAAAGGTGAGTGTTGAGGTGAAAGGTTAAATAGTTGCGCTTGCAAATTATTTCCTCTAACTTAGATTAATGTTCAAAATTCAAATTCAGAAATTTATTTTTTGTCTGCTTATTTTAAGTTGTTGTTTTGGATATTCCCAAACTTCGCGAAGGATATTTTTTGAATGTAAAAGCGAGATATTAAAGCCGGGTCCGAAATATCAGAAATTAAATTTTTCTTCAAAGCCGCAATCCATTGCAATCGCAAATAATTCTTTTTTGAAACAAGCCCAACCAGTAAAAAAGCCAATGTTCTGTAGAATGGAAGATAACTTGCATAAACGTTTTAATGTTTGGATCGTGATGAGAGCGGGAAGTGATGAAGAGTATAAAAAATTAATAGAAGAAAAGGAAAAGCCAAAGTATGAAAACACTCAATAATTTAATGCAGGAAATAATTCAGCTCACCACTGAAATCGAAACAAACTATCCGGAACTTTATAAATATTTAAGTGAAACACCTGTCGATATTTGTGACACCCCTCAAAAAACAATTTGTTCGGATGATTTGAAAGAATATTTGGCCACTTTAAAATCGCAATTGCAACATCACATTGAAACGCATAAGAAAAGCACAAAATAGATTTATCTTCCTGATATTAGAATATGTCTAGCTACAACTTTTTCTCCCTCTCTTGCTAAAAGCTGAATAAAGTGAAAGCCGTATTTAGTTTCAAAGACATCAGAAATTTCCCCAGATTTTAATTTAAAAGCTACTTCTTCAAATTCGGGAACCATTTGCCCTTTTCCGAATGGGGGAAGTTGTCCGCCAATTTTGGCTGAACCCGGATCTTCACTATATAGTGCGGCTAATACACTAAAATTCTCACCATTAAGTACACGGACACGATAACTTTCAGCTAATAATTTAGCTTCATCTTTTGTTCTTCCTAAAGCATTGCTTTTTGTTTCAATAGAATCTTTTTTAATTTGGTTTTGAGCTTTAACTAAATTAATTGTAAAGAAACAGGCTAATATGAAAACGAATTTTTTCATGAACTAATTCAATCCTTCCAAATTCTTCTTCAATAAATAATCTCCTTCCACAATAACATGCTTCATTACTTTTTTATTAGTAATAATAAGCGCATTGGTGTTGTATTTGTTTATAGGAAAATCATATTCAATAGCCTCATGACTTTTATTTTCGATAGCCGCAAACATTAATACATCGTGTTCGCTTAAATAAATATCTTTTTCTTTTTTAAAGTCCCAATATTTTTTCTCTACCAATTTTAAATAAGCAAACTTACGATTGGGCATATTGCTATAAGTAGTAGTGAAATATTTTAAATGGTATTTACCATTTTCGTTTATTAAAATAAATTTCTCGGTAACAGTAATTGCTTTTTTAGCTCCTGTAATTACTTCTCCGTTTTCTTTAACTAGCTGACTTTGCCCTTCACTTACGTGACATTGATAATAGGTTAAGGAATCTCCTGCTTTTAAATTAACAACACTTGTCTTTAGCAAATGTTCAGGAAATTTTACAGCAACAGATTCTTGCGCTGTGGCAACAGTCGCAAAGAAGAAAAGTATGTAAAGTAGTTTTTTCATTTTGTCTTGGTCATGCTGAATTTATTTCAGCATCTTAAAGACCCTGAATCAAGTTCAGGGTGACCGCTTCTATTTAATTATAATGTATTTGAATTTGTTTTGCTAAATCAATAGCTTTTTGTTTCACGGCATTTACATCGCTTCCAACTTTATCGTACGTCAATACAACACCCATTCTTCTATACGGACGGGTTGTAGGCTTATTAAAGATGCGAACATCTGTTTTTTCATTGTTCAATACAGCTTCAACACCATTGTATGATTTTACAGTTCCATCTTGAGAAGCTAATATTACTGCAGAAGCTCCGGCTTTTTCCATCGTGATTTGAGGAATTGGTAAACCTAAAATAGCACGCGCGTGTAATTCAAATTCACTTAAATTTTGTGTGCCTGCTAATGTTACCATACCTGTGTCGTGTGGACGTGGTGATAACTCTGAAAAATAGGTTCCTTTATCGGTTAAGAAAAATTCAACGCCCCAAAGTCCAGAACCGCTTAATGCTTTTGTAACTTTCGCAGCCATTTCTTGTGCATCTTTTAAATCTTTATCACTAATTGCACAAGGCTGCCAGCTCTCTTGATAATCACCACGTTCTTGTCGGTGACCAATTGGTGGACAAAATAAAGTGTTGCCGTTTTTTTGAGTAACAGTTAGTAAAGTAATTTCAGAATTAAATTTTATAAACTCTTCAATAATCACTTCTTTATAATCGCCACGTGAACCTTCCATTGCGTAATTCCATGATTTTTCAATGTCGTTTTCTGTTTTCACAACGCTTTGTCCTTTACCGCTGCTGCTCATTAAAGGTTTTACTACACAGGGGATTCCAATTTCTTTAACGGCTTTTGTAAATTGTTCTAATGTAGTTGCGTATTGATAATTTGCAGTCCTTAAATTTAATTCCTTTGAAGCTAAATCACGGATTGCTTTTCGGTTCATAGTAAAGTTGGCCGCCTTTGCGCTTGGCACAACAGTAATACCTTGTTTTTCGTAATCGTAAAAACGTTCTGTACGGATGGCTTCAATTTCAGGGACAATTAAATCGGGTTTATGTTTAGCAATTACTTTATCTAAAGCATCGCCATCTAACATATTAATAACTTCGAAGGAATGTGCTACTTGCATAGCGGGAGCGCCTTCATAACTATCAACCGCAATTACATATTGTCCTAAACGTTGTAAAGCAATAACTAATTCTTTACCTAATTCTCCGCTGCCTAATAGTAAAACTTTCTTTTGCATGATTATTTAGAAATAACAATTTTTTTAGTGGTGATGAGATTGCCATCAGTATTGATTTGTACAAAATATAATCCTGATGCTAAATGCGTAGTTTCTAGTTGTAATTTATTTTCTCCTTTTTGTAATTTATTATTTTTATTCAGAACTGTTTTTCCGGTTACATCTTTAATATTAATCTCAACATCCGAATTTTTTAATAGTTGTAGCTGAACATTTAAATTATTTTGCGCAGGGTTAGGATAAACACTAACACTATTTTCATTTATAACTTCATTACTAATGCCGGTTGCCGTTGCGCCAAAAATATTGATGTCATCAATAAAAATATTATTACCACCACCACTTGTAAACTTAAATTTAAAACGCACCGGATTTGTTCCCCAAGTATTAGTGGCCATAGTAATAGTTTCTTGTCGCCATTCACTTGAAGCTACGGGCGGAATATGATTAGTGGTGAAATTTCCTGTAACTGTTTTAAGTACCGAAGCTACTCTGGTGTATTTGATAGTCCATGTTTGTCCGCAATTAGTACTCATAAATACTTCTAATTTGTCATAATCATTTGCAGTTTGGGTAGTGAAATGTAAACGGAAATTTAATGTAGCAGTTGAAAGTGCACTTAAATCATAAGCCGGAGAAATTAATTCATCTCTCAATGGTGCCATGTTATCAAAGTTTTTTATTCCAACGCAAGCACTTCCGGTAAAAGCAGTATTGGTAAATCGTCTCCACGTTGTATCATTATCGTGATTCACCCGCACCCAATCATTATTATAGTTAGTTGCATTTTCAAAACTATCGGTAAACGGAACAACATAGTTTGTATTAGTAGTATTTGCTAAAACATAAACCTTATTGGTGAAAGTTGTTGTTTTTGAAGCAAGACCATTTGAAGTGGTGAGCGCTACATTATAAACACCGGGAGTATTATATTTTACTTTAACTATGGAGTTTGTTAAACTTGAGGCAGGATTTCCGAAAAAATTCCAAGTACGAGATGTAACAACGCCGCCATAAGAATTATCTGTAAACTGAACTGAATCACCGGCACAAGCAACAATTGGTCCGTAAGGTAAAATATCAGGCGTTGCAGCGCAATTAGCGGGGTAGGTGTAAGGGTCGTTAGTTCCTGTGGCGTTTAAATTTGTTGTACTCCATAAATTATTTCTTCCGGATGTAGATGAATTAATACAAGCATCCATTCGTACAGCTTGTCCTGCGCTAAACATATTTAAACAAGAACCATTGGTATAATCCATGTAATCGGTAAACATTTCACCATTTGAATTAGCACCACACGAATTATTTGGATTGCGCGGGAAAGGCGGGCAACCTGAATTACTTGTAACAGCAGGAGGAGTATCGGTAACAAAATCAGTTCCGCAAGTAGCATCACCCCAAATGTGACGTAAATTAAACCAGTGACCCAATTCATGAATTAGGTAACGGCCTCTCCAATTTCCCCAGCTTGTTGTTAATGCAGTTCCAATACTTCCAATTAAATCACTACGCATTACAATACCATCTAAATTATTTGGTCCGCCCGGAAAAGAAGAATAACCTCCTCCGTTGCAACTCATATTGCCCGGGTAATGCATGGTTTCAATTAACCAAATATTAATGTATTTATTGTTCGGCCAATACGAAAGTGCTTTTACATCATCCCAGGTAAAAGAGCATTGAGCAAGGTTGCTATAAATTCTGTCGATACCATTTGTGCAATTTCCTGAAGGATCAAGTGTTGGTAAGCGGAACTCCACATTTAATTTTCCAACAAGTGGTTTAAAAGCCGCGGGTGTATTTATAGTATCAGCTTGCATCCGAATGAATTCTTTATTTAAAATATTTACCTGATCAATAATTTGTGCATCCGAAATATTTCCGGCGCCACCTGTATGAATAACATGAAATACTATGGGAAGAATTAAGGGTGGAGGTAAAGCCGCTCCTTTATTTTGTTGATGCTGTTTAATAAATGCCTCAGTTTCTTTTTCTAAATTTTGTTGATTTAGTTTGTATTGCGGATTACTATTTAGCTGTTGCTGAAAAATTTCATCAGCGATGCAATTAAACGCTTGCTGACAAAATAACTTTCCTGTCAATGCAATAAACAATAACACTATAAATTTTGCTTTCATACTTTAATTTTATTTGTAAATTAATTTTCCGTTTTGATAGTCTGTTGGGTAGAAATCGTTAAAGATAAAATAGACGGCATATCCTAAAGCGAGTCCAACTGTTCCTCCTAATAATGATTTAAGTTTACGTTTGTAACGCGCACTTCTTTCATAACCTAGAATATAAGCATCACTATCAATATAAGCAGGATTAGAAATTGTTTTGTGTTTGATTCGTACTTTAGTAATGCCACTTAATGCCATAAATCCGTAAGGCGGAAGGGGTGCAAAAAAACTTCCGGTAGCGCCACCAACAAATCCTAATAATCCGGCACCAATCATTGCACCATTGGCTTTAAAACCTTTACGACCGTCTTGCTCACCTTTAACAAAATAATACATTTCATCTCTGCTAAACCACATGTAACGTGCTGTATCTTGTTGGTAAAAATATTTTTTATTTCCATCAGCATAAAAGATACCATATACATCTTCAAAATCATAATGTAATTTCTTTTTTACTTTGGTGGGATGAAAAACGGTAACTGAATTGAAAGAAGTATCAACAACTCTTTCAACTACAACCTGTCCATTCATTAACATGATGGTGTCTTTTTTTTGCGAAAAACTTTGCAGATTGCTAAAAACAATCAAAAAAATAAGTACTGGAAGAAATCTAAACATTTAGTAGTGTAAACAGCTACTAAGATACCAAAAGCATTTGATTTATTAAATAAAAAAGTGTTACTTAGTAATAAGTATTTTTACAATGAAGGCACTAAATTTAACACTCCTAAGCTTTGCTCTATCTTTCGGATTGCAAGCTCAAAAAGCAACTAACGTTTCTGTAGATTATAAACCCAACAATGGTTTTGCAATTTCTAAACCATTAGGCGAAATGCCTGTGATGGTGGATGAAGAAAAAGACGATTCCGAAAAACAAATTGTGCCAAGAAGAAGATCATCTCCATTATCTCCTGTTCTAAATAAAAGCGCTCAGCCAATAAACGACCCCATTGCACAAAATGAAATGGGGTCTAAATTAATGTCGCCCCCAATTGTAAATTGGCAAGGCGTTACCGGCACAGGGGCTCCTCCTGATCCATCCGGTGCTGCTGGTCCCGGGCATTATGTACAAGCAGTTAATGTTCGGTACAATGTTTACAATAAAACGGGAACAAGTTTAGGTGGTCCTTATTCATTAAATACTTTATGGGCTGGCAGTACAAACATGGGCGATCCTATTGTATTGTATGATAAGTATGCCGACCGTTGGTTTGTTTCTCAATTTAATGGCGCAGATAAAATTTTAGTTGCCATTTCAACTTCATCAAATCCATTAGGTACATATTATACGTATACATTCGTTCCTTCTCCGGGTAATTTTCCGGATTATCCTAAATTTTCTATTTGGGCCGATGGTTATTATTGTACCAGTAATATTGGCGGAACAGAAAAATTTGCAGTGTTCGACCGTACAAAAATGCTAACAGGAAATCCAACTGCAGGAATGATTTCATTAACTGTACCACCAACTCCAAATTATTTTTTCTTTTCTCCATTACCAGCCGATGCAGATGGAACTTTACCGCCTTATGGTACACCGTGTCCGATTTTTTGTTATGAAGATGATGCTTGGTCAACAACCGGAGGAGTTGACCAATTACGAATTTTTAAATTAACTGCTAATTGGACAACACCTTTAAGTTCAACTTTAATTCTTGACCAAACTATTCCAACAGCATCTATCAATGCAATGTTTAATGTAAATTATGATGATGTAACACAACCGGGCACTTCTCAAAAAATTGATGCCATTGGTGGTGTGTTTACTTACAGAGCACAATATCGTCGTTGGACAGGATATAATTCTGTTGTCCTTAATCATGCAGTAATTGTAAATGCAACTACAAAACAAACCGGATTACGTTGGTATGAATTGAGACAAAATACAACAACAGGTGTATGGAGTATTTATCAATCGGGAACTTACGCGCCTGATTTACATAGTAGATTTATGGGAAGTATGGCGATGGATGATAACGGAAGTATTGGAATTGCCTATGCAGTTTCTAGTGGAACAATTTTTCCTTCTATTAGATACACTGGTAGATTAGCAGGAGATCCCTTAGGACAATTAACTTTTACCGAAACAACAGCCATTGCAGGAACAAGTTCTCAAACCGGCTTTAACCGATTCGGTGATTACTCACAAACATCAATGGATCCGGATGGAATTACATTTTGGCATACAGGAGAATATATGTCGAGTGGTGGTAAGACACGGATTTTTTCTTGGCAAATTCCTTTAGCTACAGGTATAAATGAATTAAATAATAAACCTGATGTATTAGTGTTTCAGAATGAAAACAGTTTGAATATTAAAGGGGTGAGATTACCAAACGACAATCAAACACAAGTTGATGTATTTGATATTTTGGGAAAATTAATTTCAGCGAAGGTTGTAAGTCCTGTTGCAAACTCTCTTGAAACTACAATTGATATTTCGGGTTTTGCCAAAGGAACTTATTTGGTAAGAATAGGAAACGAGAAATTTCAGAAAGTAGTGAAGGTGTCAATCAATTAATTTTATGCTGAGAACAGGACTATTTTCTTTAGCGATTCTGATTTTGTTTTCGTTTTGTAAAGCAAAAAGACCGGAGGCGATTAATACAAGGCCTTCAATAGCTGACGATCAATTAACGCTCGGAACCGTTTCTCATAAACATGGGATGTGCGGTACTGTTGTGGTTGTAAAAGCAGCCGGTCCGGGTATAGTTTTAGTTCCTTATCCTGCTCTCGATAAAAGTTTTGATGTGGATGGCTTATCTATTAAGTTCACTTACCGCAAATTAAGAATGCCAATGCGCGACGGATGTGAAAAAGGTGTGATGGTTGAATTGAGTGACGTAGAAAAAAGTAATTAGTTTTAACAGGAATCTTTTTCTCGGCACTATTATTATCGTTTCTCCGTACCACTTATGAGATTAAAACCTCCATTTGTGCGATAAATTATACTATCTAGAGGAATAGTGATTTTCGCTTGAATATATAGTATAGATTTGAACAAACAGAATAATGAAGAAGGTAGTATATATTTTATTTTTGGGATTTTTATCTAGTTTGACTTTTTCGCAAGCGTGGGAAAAACCTTATTACGTTGATGGAATAAGAATTCCTCAAGAAAGTAGGTTTGCGGGGTCAAGTTATGATTTTACGAGTGGGTTTCTACTCTTAAATCAACCACAATTATTTAATATTCCGCATCCTAAAACAACTTTGGTAAAAATTGACAATAAGGGAGATACAGTTTTGATAAAGGATATATCTATTTATAATACTAACGGAAAATCAATGTATTCTTCGGGAATTGTCAAAAATGGTTCTAATTATATTTTAGCTGCACGTGGTATAGATACTGTTTACACTGGTGTAAATCATTTTTGTCTTGTAGAAATAGATCCAAATGGATTGATTATAAATAAGAAAATTGAAAAAGTCCACATTTCAATGCGGGAGTATAATGTTGTTGAAACAATTAATAAAAATGGCTTTTTCACTCATCATAGCAGGGATAGTGTGCCTGGACCTTCGCATACTTATAAGATTAGTTTACGCCGTTATCAAAATCTGAATAATTGTCTTTGGCAAAAATCTTATAGCAAAAATGACACAGCTGTTTCAATTGGGGTAGTTAAGCCTACCCTGGATGATGGAGTAATATTTAATAGATTGTATGTTATTAATCCACCTTATAATAAGTGTATTTTAGAAAAATTGGATTTAGCAGGAAATATTCACTGGTCTATATCTTTAAAAAATGTTCTGGGTTATGGATCAAATCCTTATGCTGATAGTGGAATTGGCGAAATTATTTGTACATCAGACACTAATTATATTGTTAGTTGCGCAGTTTATAGTACAATAATGGCTCCTCCTGCTAATAAATTTAGCAAATCATATTTACTTAGATTTAATAAAAATGGAATTTTAGTCGATTCCCTTAGTTATACAGGCTATTCAATTGGTAAAGGTGTTGAAACAATCGATAATAAATTATTATTTACTTATGTTATTTATTCTAATAACATATTTACTTCGCAAGGTGTATTGTTTATGGACAATCAATTTAATTTAATTTCAAGTCAGGCTTACCCTTTTCAACAAAATAATTTTGCTTTTGGAGTTAATATTAAGGCAAATGCTTATGGCGGTGCATTTATTGCTTATAATGGGGATAATTTAGGATCTACAGGTCCTAATTTACACGCAGTGAATTTTGATAGTTTGTTAAATCCATACCCTTTAGTTTTGAATTCAGAAGTTATACTCGATAATAATAAGGATTGTGTTAAAAACACCAATGATTATCTAATTAAAAACTCAGTAATTAAACTTACCGATATCACAAATAATTCCTTTTATGTGTTTTCCAATTTAAATGGAACCTATAATGGTAGTGTGCCTGTTGGAACATATACAGTTAGTCATACGTTGCCAGGTTATAAAAATTATGAGTGTCCTTCAAGCGGAACATATACTATATCAACAACAAGTAATACAATAACTAATTTGAATTTTTTCGATACTCTTATACCGAACATTAATGACATAAAAATAAATTTAAGTTCGGCTCAATTTGTTAGAGGAGATACTATTTCAATACTGGCTTTTTTCCAAAATATTGGAACTACGAATGTAAATTCAGTAATGAAGTTAAATATTGATTCATGTTTTGCTTTTGTTTCATCATATCCTGCGCCAGATTCAATTAGCCCAAGTATATTAACTTATACAATATCAAACCTAAAACCTGATAGTAGCATTGCTGTGTTGATTTATTTGAGTGTTGACACAATACAACCTATTGGAAGTAGCGTGAAGCTATTCGCGTATTCGAATCTTATTAATGACATAGATGTATCGAACAATAGTGATACAGTTGTTTCAATCATAAGAAGTTCATTTGACCCTAATGAAAAAACAGTTAGTAAAGATTCGCTGATTAACGAATCGGAAGAACTCGTTTACACTATTCAATTTCAGAACAAAGGGAATTATATGGCAAAAAATATTTCAATAGTAGATACGTTAAGTTCTTATTTAGATATGTCAACATTCAGGCTTTTATATTCTAAACATTCAAATCTTAAAGTGAATTGGTATCCAGGAAATAGGGTGATTTTTAAATATCAGGGAATTAATTTGCCGGATAGTGCAAGTAACGAACCTGGAAGTCACGGGGAATTTGTTTACTCTATAAAGCCTAATAAAGGGTGTCCTTTAGGTAGTAGAATAACAAACAGAGCCTATATTTTATTTGATCGTAATCCGGCAGTAATAACAGGAACAACATTGAATATTATTAAGCAAACCACCATAGGAATAAAAGAAATAGATTATAAGATTTTAAATCGGGTTACAATATTTCCAAATCCTACCTCAAGCAATTTCAGTATTAAGTATGATGGGTTTGTCAAGAAGGTTGAGCTTTACGACATAGCAGGGCACTTAATTCAATCAAATTTAATCAATGGTGAGGTAGAAGAATACTCAATTGAGATTCCGAATTTAAGTGATGGACTTTATTTTATTAAGCTTTACGGAAGCAATATGGTATATACAAACAAGCTTCTTATAATGCGTTAACAGAAAAGTAATTAACAGCCTGTTTATAGTTTAAGCCCAAAATCTCTTAAAAAGCTTGGCTTTTCGAGGAAAAACCCCTCAATTTTATTAAATTTGTTCCTCTTTTTAAAACCCGCTTTACTATGGACAAATTTGTGTCACGCCACAACGGCCCCCGCGAAAATGAAGTTAAAGAAATGCTTGCAAAAATTGGCGTTTCTTCTGTTGATGAATTAATTGAACAAACTGTTCCCTCGGGCATCCGTTTGAAAAAACCGTTAAAGGTTGCAAAGGCCATGACGGAGTTTCAATATCATAAACACTTAAAAGCTTTAGGTAAAAAAAATAAAGTATTCCGTTCGTATATCGGATTGGGATATTACAATAATATTATGCCCGCTGTTATTCAGCGAAACGTTTTAGAAAATCCGGGTTGGTACACAGCGTATACTCCTTACCAAGCAGAAATTGCACAAGGTCGTTTAGAAGCGATTTTAAATTTCCAGACTATGGTAATGGATTTAACAGCCATGCCAATTGCAAATGCATCTTTATTGGATGAAGCGACTGCAGCAGCTGAAGCAGTGTTCATGTTCCATAATAATAGAAGTAAAACAAAGCAAGGCGCGAATAAATTTTTCGTTAGTAATACCTGTTTCCCTCAAACGATCGACGTTGTAAAAACACGTTCTGCTCCAATGAATATTGAAGTGGTTGTTGGTGATGTAAATTCTTTTAAAGCAGATGATTCATTTTTCGGTGCATTAATTCAGTATCCGGATATTAATGGAGAAGTAAATGATTACAAAGCTTTCGTTCAAAATGCGAAAGCAAAAGAAATTCAAATTGTTGTTGCATCAGATCTTTTAGCATTAGCATTACTAACTCCTCCGGGCGAGTGGGGTGCTGATTGTGTAGTAGGAAATTCACAACGCTTTGGTGTGCCGTTAGGGTATGGTGGACCACACGCAGCATTTTTCACTTGTAAAGAAGATTACAAAAGATTAATTCCGGGACGTATTATTGGTGTGAGTGTAGATGCTGAAGGCAATCAAGCATTACGTATGGCGTTGCAAACTCGCGAGCAGCATATCAAACGCGATAAAGCCACTTCAAATATTTGTACTGCACAAGCACTTCTTGCAATCATGGCAAGTATGTATGCGGTTTATCATGGTCCGGATGGAATTAAAGGAATTGCAAATCATGTTCATGGTTTCACTAATTATATTGCAGAAGAATTAAAAGGAATGGGTTACACTGTTACGAATAAATTATTCTTCGATACCATAACAGTAAAATTACCTTCATCAACCAATTCCGGAAAAATAAAAGAGTTAGCAGAGAAAAACGAAATCAATTTCCGTTATGTTGATGCTTCAACGGTAAGTATTGCCATCGATCAAACTATTGGTATTGATGATTTGTTGGATATCCTAACTATTTTCTCGAATGCAGTTAATCACAAGCGCGAAAACAAAGAGCCGAATTTTGTTTCTAAAATTAAAGGTTCATTTGCTGATCGTAAATCTCCTTACTTAACACATCCAACTTTCAATAGTTTCCACAGCGAAACTGAAATGATGCGTTACATAAAACGTTTAGAAAATAAAGATTTATCATTAGTGCACAGTATGATTTCATTAGGTTCTTGCACCATGAAATTAAATGCTGCTTCTGAATTACTTCCTTTAACATGGCCTGAGTGGGCTAACATGCATCCGTTTGTTCCTGTTGAACAAGCAAAGGGATACACGTTAATGATTAAAGAATTAGATAAAGATTTAAGTAACATCACAGGTTTTGCAAAAATGAGTATGCAACCTAACTCCGGTGCTCAAGGTGAGTACGCTGGTTTAATGGTAATCCGTGCTTATCATATTGCAAACGGAAATGCTAACCGTAATGTTGCCTTAATTCCTCAATCAGCACACGGAACAAATCCGGCGAGTGCTGCAATGGCAGGTATGACAATTGTTGTTACAAAATGTGATGCTAAAGGAAATATCGATCTTAAAGACCTTAAAGAAAAAGCCGATTTACATAAAGATAATTTATCATGTTTAATGGTAACGTATCCAAGTACGCACGGTGTTTATGAAGAGGGAATTAAAAAAATTACAAAAATCATTCATGAAAACGGCGGCTTAGTTTATATGGACGGTGCGAACATGAATGCTCAAGTTGGTTTAACTTCTCCGGGTAATATTGGTGCGGATGTTTGTCACTTAAACTTACACAAAACATTTGCTATTCCTCATGGCGGTGGTGGTCCCGGCATGGGCCCAATTGGTGTGGTAGATAAATTAGTTCCGTTTTTACCATCTCACACAATAATAAATACAAGTGGTGAGCAAGGAATTTCTGCGGTATCAGCAGCACCTTACGGAAGCGCATTAATTTTATTAATCTCTTATGGTTATATAAAAATGTTAGGTGGAGAAGGATTAAAAGCAGCAACAGAAACTGCAATCCTTAACGCTAACTATATGAAAGAAGTTTTAAAAGACCATTACAAAATTTTATATACAGGAAAAAGCGGACGATGCGCCCACGAGATGATTTTAGATTGTAATGATTTTAAAATGGCAAGTGGTGTTGAAGTTGCTGATATGGCAAAGCGTTTAATGGATTATGGTTTTCATGCACCAACTGTTGCGTTTCCGGTTGTAAATACATTAATGGTAGAACCAACAGAGAGTGAAAACAAAGCAGAGTTAGATCGTTTTTGTGATGCCATGATTTCTATCAGAAAAGAAATTCAGGAAATTATAGATGGTAAATACGACAAAACGGATAACGTAATTAAAAATGCACCACACACTGCAAAGTTAGTTGTTGCTGATAATTGGACGAAACCTTACGCTCGTGAAAAGGCGGCTTTCCCATTAAAATGGGTAAGAGCAAATAAATTCTGGCCAAGTGTTGCACGTGTTGATAATGCTTATGGCGACAGGAATTTAGTTTGTTCATGCGCGCCAATTGAAGCGTACATGGAAGAAGAAGTAAACGCATAAACTCAAATAATTAAATTTTAAGAAGCCCTTGCGAAATGTATTCGTAAGGGCTTTTTTATTGAGTTTATAAATTCGTTTTTAACTATATGTAAATCAGTTATTTAAATAGGTTTTCGATTCTCCTTTTTGTAAAAAAATTGCCGTATATTGGGTAATTGTATGCAGGATACTTTAGAACATATTGATACTTCAGAAATAGACAAGCTTAATAAAGAAGCTTGGAGTATTAATCGTAAAGACGCCTATAAATCTATTGAACTAAGTTCAAAAGCTCTCGAAAAATCTCAAAAAGAAAATTATAAAAAAGGAATAGCACTTGCTTATAAAACTTTAGGCACGGCAAGCATTTGGATTTCAAAAAACGAAGAAGCACTTAAATATTCTTTTGATGCCATTTCTATTTTCAAAGAAATAGATGATAAAATAAATGAAGCAGAAACTTATTATTATGTTGGTGCCAGTTTCAGATATTTATCCGATTACGACTCAGCTATAAAATATTACAACGAATGTTATAATATTAATAATAGTATCGGAAATGAAATAGGAATGGCCGATGGTTTAAACGGATTAGGAACCGTTTATTATTCAATTGAACAAAATGAGAAAGCTCTTAATGTTTTATTAGAAAGTCAAAAATTATGTATTAAACATAACGACACTGAAATTTACGTTAAGGTATTAGATGGTTTAGGCGAAACGTATCACAATTTAAAACAATATGATTTAGCTTCTGAATATTATACAAAATGCGCTTCCATTTGTTCTGAAATAGGAAATAAACAAGTAGCCGCATTTGCTTTAGACGGATTGGGTCGGACTTATTCGGCTACAAAAAATTATACTGAGGCACTTTCAAAATTTAATGAGAGTTTAAATCTTCGTCGCGAATTAGGTTTTAAAGCCGGCGAAGTAATGACCATGTTTAATATTGGTTGTTTGCTAATTGATAAAAACGATTCTCAGGAAGCGATTAAATATCTGGAGCAATCTTTTAAATTATCAGAAAGTATTAATTCAAAAGAGGGAGTTTATAAAGCCAGCGAAAAATTAGCTCAACTTTACGAAAGCTTAAGCCGCTTCGAGGAATCTATAAAGTATTACAAAATATTTCAGGTTACCCGAGAGGAAGTTCGTAACGAAAAAACAAATCAATTAGTTAAGAGTGTTGAATTGCAACATAAAGTTCTTCAATCGCAAGCCGAAAAATTATTACTTGAGGAAAAAGCTAAAGAGTTAGAAAACTATTCTAATAATTTGGTTTTGTTAGGAAAAATCGGACAACAAATCATTTCACATCATTCGGTTTCTGATATTGTGGAGACGGTTTACGATCACGTGAACAGATTAATGGATGCGACAGGTTTTGGTATTGGGTTACACAAATCAAAAGAGAATCAACTTGTTTTTCCTTTGTTTATAGAGGGGAATGAGCAGTTTAAAGATATAATTCATAATTTAAATGATACAGACAAAGTTCCAGTAAAATGTTTTTTAGAGAAGAAGGAAATTATCATTAACGATTTTGAAAAGGAGTTTCATTTGTTTGTGAAACAAAAAACGATTCCTTCTTTTGGAAAAACAGTAAACTCTATTATTTATCTGCCTTTAGTTTTAAAGGATAAAGTATTGGGTGTTATTACTGTTCAAAGTTTTAAAGCAAATGCTTACAGCAATTATCATATTAATATTTTAAGGAACCTGGCTTCGTATACAGCTATTGCATTAGATAATGCGGAGCTATATGAATTTCAGGAAAAAATAATTTTCGCCCGTACACGAGAAGTATTAGTTCAAAAAGAAGAAATTGAAAAAGCATATCAAAACAGTAAATTGTTAAGTGAAGTAGGGCAGCAAATTACTTCTACTCTTAACTTCGAAGAGATATTCGAGAAACTTCATCATTATGTTGGTCAGGTTATGGACGCTGCATGTTTTGGAGTTCGTCTTTATGATCCAGTACGTAATGTTGTGGATTATAAGTACGGGATAGAACGTGGAGAAAAATATTCGAACATTGCATCTATCTCTATGGATGATGATGATAATTATTCGGTATGGTGCATTAAAAATAAAAAGGAGATTTTCTTAAATGATAATCTTGTTGAGTATAGTAAGTACGTAAAACAAATTCGTGTAGTGAGTGGTGACTTACCTCACTCCCTGATTTTCTATCCAATTATGATTGGGGAACGCGTATTGGGTGTTATAACAATTCAGAGTTTCGAGAAATTTGCTTACAAACCACATCATTTAGATATTCTTAAATCTTTAGCTTCATATATTGCTATTGCCCTTGAAAATGCTTCTCTCTATGAAAATATGGAGGATAAAGTAAAAGAAAGAACGTTGGAAGTTGTGAAGCAAAAGGAAGAAGTTGAAAAGACATACGAAAACACAAGGCTACTCGGACAAATTGGAAAAGACATTACATCAACTTTATCGGCAAGTGAAATTGTAGAGAAAGTGTATACAAATATTAACTCTTTAATGGATGCTTCAGTTTTTGCAATTGGTATTCATAAGGAGGATCAAAAGAAATTAGTTTTTTCCGGTTCAATGGAGAAAGGTGAGAAGTTAGCCGATTTCTCTTATGGCTTAACTGATGAAACACTTTCTGTTTTATGTTTTAATAATGATCAGGAAGTATTTATAAATGATTACAGCGTTGAACATTCTAAATACATTCAAACGTTTTATACCGCTACTGAAGGCGAAGATACAGAGTCGATGATTTTTTTACCTATCTATGGTAAAACTGCAAAACTTGGCGTTTTAACAGTACAAAGTTTTAAAAAGAATGCCTACAGCGAGTATCACTTAAGTATTTTAAAAAACTTAGCAGTTCACATCGGTATCGCATTTGATAACGCATCGCTTTATGAAAATATGGAAGAACGCGTTCAACGCAGGACTGTTGAAGTAACCAGACAAAAAGAATTGTTAGAGAAAAATTTCTCTGACACAAAATTAATTGCTCAAATAACAAAAGATATTTCTTCATCACTTTCAGTTGAAACAATCGTTTCAAAAGTGTATCAAAACATTAACACCTTAATGAAATCCGAATCATTCGGTATTGGTTTATATAATCCGGTGTCGCACAGCTTACAGTTCCCGGGATTTATTGAGCGTGCCGAAAAAATGCCGTTCTTCGAATTTCATTGTAGTGATAAGGACCGTTATGCCGTTTGGTGTTTTGATAAAGAAAGAGAAATCATTATCAATGACAATAAATTAGAGTACAGCAAATATATTAAAGTACTTAAAGCGCCAATTGCAGGTCAATCACCGGAGTCATTAATTTACCTCCCATTATTTACCAAAGACAAAAAAATTGGTGTATTAACGGTACAAAGTTTTTCTAAAAATGCGTATTCAGAGTATCAAGTAAATATTTTGAGAAATCTTGCTTTATCAATCGCGATCGCATTAGATAATGCAAGTCTTTACGAAAACCTTGAGGAGAAAGTGAAAGAAAGAACAGAGGAGGTGATTAGTCAGAAAGCAATTATTGAAGAAAAAAATAAAGACATCACCGATAGTATTAAGTATGCAAAAAAGATTCAACAAGCATTAATGCCGGATACCGATTTATTGAAAAAAGCATTTACTGAGAGTTTTGTTTATTACCGTCCGAAAGATATTGTGAGTGGTGATTTTTATTGGATTGAAACCTTTAGAGATAATATTACTGTTTTTGCAGCAGCCGATTGTACAGGTCATGGTGTACCGGGGGCCTTTATGTCGTTAATTTGTAACGATTTGATGAATCAGATTATAAAAGATCAAAATATTACTACACCGGGACACGCCTTAACAACTCTAGATGAGCGTTTACGCGCTATGCTAAACAAAAGTTCCGACCATTCGGCGAACGATGGTATGGACATTGCTTTATGCGCTTATCATCCTAAGAATATGATGCTGCAATTTGCAGGGGCACACAGACCATTATTACTTATCCGCAATGGCGAATTGAAAGATTACAAACCAAGTAAACATTCTATTGGAGGTTATGTTGGTGGTCATAAAATGTTTGAGGATAATACTATCCAGTTACAAAAAGGAGATAGTGTTTACATTTTAACGGATGGGTATTCCGATCAGTTTGGTGGAGAAAGTGGCAAAAAATTTAAATTTAAAAAACTTCAAAAATTGATTCAATCAATAGCTCACATGAGCATGGCCGACCAACACGATTTATTAGAGGAAGCCTTTATTAGCTGGCGCGGAAAGCATGAACAAGTGGACGACGTTTGTGTAATTGGCGTAAAAGTTTAATTTTTCGTTGGTAGTTTCTTGTAGTTTGTCTCGTATCCTTTACATACTTTTTTTTAGCGGCTTTGTATCCTTTGGTTTTAGTCAAACTTTTATTATTGAAGGGAAGATTACTGAACAAAAGAACGCCCCTGCTATTGGGGCTTCTGTAATTGTTTTAAAAAACGATTCTTCTTTTTTAAAAGGAACAACAACTGATGAGACCGGGAATTTTAAAATCGAGAATGTGGTTCTTGGTAATTATCTTTTAAAAATTTCTTATTTAGGATTTACAGATTATTACAAAAGTATTTCAGTAAACGAAAACAAGACAATTGAAAATATCAAGCTAACCTCTACAGTTAAAAAGCTGGATGAGATTAAAATAGAAACAGAAGCTATAATGGCAACTCAAAGTGGTGATACCACCAGTTACAATTCAAAAGCTTTTAAAGTAAATAAAGATGCCACTGCTGAAGATTTAGTAACAAAAATGCCAGGCGTAACTATTGTTGATGGAAAAGTACAAGCGCAAGGAGAGGATGTGAAACAAGTATTTGTGGACGGAAAACCTTTTTTTGGTGATGATGCGAATTCGGTTTTGAAAAATTTGCCTGCGGAAATAATTGATAAAGTTCAGGTGTTTGATAAAAAAAGTGATCAGTCACAGTTTACCGGATTTGATGATGGCAATAGTAGTAAAACAATAAATATTGTCACCAAAACACAATTCAGAAATGGAATTTTTGGAAAAGCTTATGGTGGTTATGGTTATTTAGATAAATATAAAGCAGGTTTAGTTTTAAATCGCTTTAAGGAAAAGCAACGGTTTACAATTTTAGTTTTGAGTAATAACATTAACGAACAAAATTTTTCAAGCGAAGATTTGTTAGGTGTAATGAGTTCAGGTGGAGGAAATAGTGGGAATCGAGGTAATAGAGGCGGTGGCAGAAGTAGAGGCGGATCTTCAGGAGGAAGCTCAGAAAGTTTTTTGGTGGACATAAAAAATGGAATTATAAATACCAATGCCGCCGGATTCAATTACAGTGATAGTTGGGGAAAGAAAGCAAGTGTATCGGCAGCATATTTTTTTAATTGGACGGATAACAAAGCGACTTCAGTAATACTACGCGATTATATTGTAGGAAGCAACAATGGTTTGCAGTATGATGAAAATAATGTTTCGAGAAGTAATAATTACAATCATCGCCTGAATTTGAAATTCGAATGTAAAATGGATTCACTTAACACTATTACACTACAACCGCGTTTATCGTTACAAACCAATGAAGGATTAAATAAATTAATTGGTGAAAACACGCGCTCGGTTGTTATCAGCTCTACAGATAATAGTTACAAATCAAATTTAGAAGGTTACACCATTGCTTTTCCGGTTTCGTTTAGGCATTCATTTGCAAAAAAGGGAAGAACTTTTTCGGTAGATTTAAATCCAAGTTACAATGGCAGTAAGGGAAATAGTAAAATGCAAACCTTTAATAGTTATTATGCCGATTCACTTTACGTCGATTCGCTTGATCAGCGTTCGCTTTTAAATAAATCGGGATTAAATTCTACTTCTAATATTACATACACTGAGCCTTTGAGTAAAACAAGTTTCTTATCGGTAAACTATATTTTCACTTACAATTATTCTACTTCCGAAAAAAACACTTACAACCGTAGTTTAATTAATTACGATTATTCACTGCAAGACACTTCACTGTCGAATGTATTTGATAATACTTATTTAGCGCATGCAGCAGGATTAACTTACAGATATAACAAAGAAAAATTTAATTTCTCTCTTGGTGTAAATGCACAGCAAGCAGAATTGTATAAAAAACAAACATTTCCAAGTGCTTTTAGCGGCGGACGAACTTTTCAGTCGCTGTTACCAAATGCACAGTTTCAATACCGTTTTGATAAAAGTAAAAATATAAGACTTAATTACCGTACAAATAACACGCCGCCTTCGGTAGATCAGTTGCAGGATGTTTTGAATAACAGTAATAGTTTACAGTTAAGCACAGGAAATCCGGATTTGAATCAAAACTTCCAGAATAATCTTTTTATGCGCTATTCTGGTGTAAATACAGCAAAATCAACTTCACTATTTGTTTTATTGGGAGGAACTTTCACAAACGACTATATTGGTAACAGCACCATTATTGCCAACCAGGATACGGTTGTGTTTAATGATATCGCCTTGGCAAAGGGTTCACAAATTACGCGGCCGGTTAACTTAGATGGCTATTATAATTTGCGTTTCTTTTTCAATTACAGCTTTTCTCTAAAAAAGTTAAAATCTAACTTAAATATTAATGCGGGCTGTAATTACAATAACGTTCCTGCTTTAATTAATAATGAAACTAATTATTCAAATACAACAGCTCCTTCGCTTGGTTTGGTGTTGAGTAGTAATGTTAGCGAGCAAATTGATTTTACTATTTCATCTAACTCTTCTTATAATGATGTTGTCAATTCTATTCAGCCGGATTTAAATTCCTCTTATTTACAACAAAACTCTAAAGTGAAATTAAATTTCAATCCAAAAGGTGGTTTTGTTTTTAGTGCTGAGTATAACAACCAATATTATGCAGGATTAAGCGATGCTTTTAATCAGAATATTTCTTTGCTTAATGCTGCAATTGGCTATAAATTTTTAAAGGACAAGCGCGCTGATATCCGTTTATTTGTATTCGATATTCTTGGGCAAAACAACAGTATCCAGCGCAATATCACTGAAACTTATATTGAGGATACCCAAACCAACATCCTTCAGCGGTATTTTATGTTAACTTTTACCTATAATATCAAGAAATACTTCCAAAAAACCCCTGATAAGCCCAAAGACTATTAAATAATACCCTTTTTTCATATCTTAGCAGAGTAATGAGCAACTACGTAACGATAGCAATTCTGGCCCAACACATGGCGCAATTATCGCAACAATTTTAGAATTGTAGATTGCCTGAATTTTGGAATTGAAACTCGGGTAATCGAAAAATAAACAAATCTAAAAATCATTAATTCAAAAAATCTAAAATTAAAAAAATGGCAAAAGAAGTAAAAAACGTTGAATACGGTTTAGAAAAAATATTTGAAGGCGCACAAGATTTCCTCCCTTTATTAGGAACAGATTACGTTGAGTTTTACGTTGGTAATGCAAAACAATCTGCGCACTATTATAAAACAGCTTTCGGTTTTCAGTCGTATGCTTACGCAGGATTAGAAACGGGTTTAACCGATAGAACATCTTATGTTTTAAAGCAAGATAAAATCCGTTTAGTTTTAACTACCGCATTAAAAAGTGATTCTCCAATTGGCGAGCATGTAAAAAAGCATGGTGATGGTGTAAAAGTTATTGCACTTTGGGTGGAAGATGCACGCAAAGCATTCGAAGAGACTACAAAGCGTGGTGCAAAACCATTCATGGAACCAACCGTTGAAAAAGATGAAAATGGTGAAGTTGTAAGAGCAGGAATTTACACTTACGGTGAAACCGTTCACATGTTTGTTGAACGAAAAAATTATAAAGGTGAATTTTTACCAGGCTTTAAAGCTTGGAAAAGTGATTACAACCCAACACCTGTTGGTTTGAAATTTATTGATCATATGGTTGGTAATGTGGGTTGGGATCAAATGAATGTGACTGTAAAATGGTATGAAGATGTAATGGGCTTCGTAAACTTTTTAAGTTTCGATGATAAACAAATTACAACCGAATACTCTGCTTTAATGAGTAAAGTAATGAGTAACGGTAATGGTCGTATCAAATTCCCGATTAACGAACCGGCTAAAGGAAAAAAGAAATCGCAGATTGAAGAGTATATTGATTTTTACGAAGGAGCAGGCGTGCAGCATTTAGCTTTAGCAACTGATGATATTATTAAAACAGTTGCCGAATTAAAAGCGCGTGGTGTTGAATTTTTACCACCACCACCACAAACGTATTACGATGAAATTCCAAAACGTTTAGGTGCACATCGTGATATGATGAAGGAAGATATAAAGGAATTGCAACGGCTTTCTATTTTAGTAGATGCTGACGAGGAAGGTTATTTATTACAGATCTTTACAAAACCTGTTGAGGATCGTCCAACCTTATTTTACGAGGTAATTCAACGTATGGGTGCAAAAGGTTTTGGAGCAGGAAATTTTAAAGCATTATTTGAAAGCATAGAACGCGAACAAGCTTTACGCGGAACTTTATAGTATGATAACATACAACCCAAAAGACTGGCTCAAATTAATTTTTGAGTTTCATAAAAGTGATACAGCGAGACGTTTATTTCCAACCATGCTTGTTGTTGCTCTTTTTACAGGTGTAGTTGTTTTTTTAGAGGATGATTATTTTCATTTGAAGATTAAATCGTCAACTGTTTTTCATCAGATTTTAGGTTTCGTATTATCTACTTTATTAGTTTTCCGTATCAACTCGGCGTACGATCGTTGGTGGGAAGGAAGAAAAAATTGGGGGAGTTTGGTTAACAATACACGTAATCTGCAAATTAAAATTGAAACCTTATTGCCAGCCGGGAACATAAAGGATAAATTGATGTTACGAAAGTTAATCACCACTTTTGTTTTCACTTTAAAGAATCATTTAAAAGACCAACAAGATTCATCAGAAATAGAATCTTTTGAAGGTTTTGATAAGGCGGAGTTCTTGAAAGCAAAACACAAACCATCTTATGTGGTAAAACTTATCTCTCAGCATGTTTATAATCTGAATAAGCAAGGCGTATTTAGTGATACACATATGTTGATTTTTGATGAAGAGGTTCGCTCTTTTCTCGATATTACCGGTGCCTGCGAACGTATTAAAAACACTCCTATTCCTTATTCTTATAGTTTATTCCTAAAAAAGATTATTTTTATTTACATCATCTCCATGCCATTCGCCTTTGCCATTGATTTTGGGTATTGGTCGATACCAATTGTAATGTTTGTTTTTTATGCTTTTGCTTCTCTCGAATTAATTTCAGAAGAAATTGAAGATCCGTTTGGTGATGATGCCAATGATTTACCAACGCAAGAACTATCTGAAAAGATAAAAGCTAGTCTCGATGAAATAACAAAGGGCTAGTTTCCTAGCCCTTTATTTTTCCTTCTATAATTTAAATCTCAAACTCAAAATAAAATTTCGTCCTGGTGCAGATATGCCCGAAGCATAAGGACGGTATAAATTGTCGGTGATATTTTCTACACCCGCACTTATCGCTAAATATTTACTTGCATAAAAAGCCAATTTAAAATTTAAAGTATACCACGAAGGCACATAAGGTTTGCCACTTGCATCTTTTGCATAAACAGTAGGTTCAAGTCTTTCAGACAAAGCCAAATCTTCGTAAGTCATAGCGCCATTATAGTTCACATAAAAATCAGCCTTAATCATTTTACGCGAATAAGTTAAATGTGTATTCCCAAATAAAGGTGAAGAATGAGTGAGAGGATAATATCTCGAACTATCTAAACTATTTTCTCTTCCTACTTGCCAGGTAATGTTGTTGCGAATAGAGATACCGTATCCAAAATAAATTTCTATTCCACTTTGAATACCATAAACGTAAGCATGACTCGCATTTTGTAAAGCTTGCACCTGACTCATCTGATTATTATATAAAACGCTGTCAGCACCATTTAATTTGTACGGACGGCGAACTAATGCATTTGATAAGTATGTATAGTAAAATGCAGCATCCAACTTTAAAAAGTTCTTTACTGTTGTTGCAAAACCTAACTCACCACTATAAGCGTACTCAGGTTTTAAATTAGGATTAGGAACTACAACAATTCCGGGTTGCGAATCAAAAACTTTTCCTACATCATCAATGTTTGGTGAACGGAAGCCTGTTGAAGCGTTTAAGTATACCTGAAATGTTTTAATAGGCGTGTACACAAATCCCATACTTCCATTTACAGCGCCGTTACTCATTTTCGCTTCTGTCATCGGATATTTAAACAATGTAGTATCAAATTTGGCGGTAATATTATAATAGCTATAACGTACACCTGCACTTAAAATAATTTTCTCATTCACCTTATGCTTCATACTTAAATACGCACCGGCAGTTTGCCAAGTTGAACCATCAGGATAGCGTGGATTTAATTTTTCTTCAAACCCTGTATAAACATTTTCACGGTAAGAATTAGAACCTACTTTATTTAATACAAATTCGCCTCCGTAAAATAAAGTTGTTCGTGTTCCGATTTTTTTATCAAGATCAATATTCAACGAATAAGCATCTAACTTTTCAAATTGGTGACGAAGTCTGGCAGCACCACTTGTTGTACTACCTGTTGAATTAAAACGACGGTCGTGCCTACTTTCTTCAAAATACTGATAAGCCGCAACTATTCTTAAGTTATTATACAAAATATTATCGCCATTATGCATAAAACCTAAACGGTGCATTTGCCAAATTTGCGGACCATAATACCATTCCGAAAAATCCAATTTCCCATTTTTATCGGCATCGGTAATTAGTCGGTCGTAACGCGGAGCATCTGTACTTTCAGAATAATGGAATCCATAATCAATTTTAATTCGTTTACTTGGTGAGAAAATAATTTTCTGCATAAAATTAATCTGACTGTACTTTGAATTAACCTGTAGCGAAGGATTACTATTTACTACTTGCGTATCTTTATTATCTTTTACAATTTGATAAGTTGGTCTTAAGTAGGAAGTATCGCCATCATTTGTTCCTGCCATTAAATCATCGTATTTGGCGAAAGTAAATGAACTCAGTAGCGCCACTTTTTTAAATCCAATATTAAAATCGAGATGCCCTGTATTTTCTTTATTCGCTGTTGCGTAACGCGCCATTGCATTTACATTGAAACGTATTTTATTTGTATCTGATAAGCGAGCGTCTTTTGTATGGAAATCCATAACACCACCAATGGCATCGCTGCCATACATAACTGCGCCAGGACCAAATAAAACTTCGGCTTCATCGAGCGCATTGGGATCTACAGAAATTACATTTTGCACATTTCCCGAACGGAAAATAGCGTTGTTCATTCTTACACCATCCACAACAATCATAACACGGTTAGTAGCAAAACCACGAAGCATAGGAGAGCCGCCGGCTTGCTGACTTTTTTGCACGAAAGCACTAGAACCCGCACCTAATAAATCAGCAGCAGTTTGTGGATTTTGAAACGCCATATCCTTCATGTTTATTTTTTCAACACGATTTGGATTTTCAGTTTTGTTTTCTTCCCAACGATTGGCCGACACAACAATTTCGCTTAAGGAAATGTTTGATTCTTTAAGTTCAACTTTAAATTTTGAATTTTCAAGTTGTGCGTAGCCAATGGATTTTTTAGTATAACCAATATGTAGAAAATGAATTGTATCGGTATTTTTGAATAGAGAAAGTTGTATTTCACCCTTACTATTTGATGTGGATGATATTTTTGAATCGGATGTATGCGCCACAACACCCGGAATAGGTTGTCGCGTTACCATATCGAGTACGGTTATATGTTGTGCTGTTGAATGCAAATAAATGCACGCCAATAGCATGAATAGTATTTTCTTCATAAAATAATTTTGATCAATAAAACTTAAGCAGCAATTAAATGTACTTAGGCTTTAGGTGGGGGAGTGGAAATCCCAAGAGAAGCAAAAGCAAGCGAAGGTTGTTGTTCGCACCCATATTTATGTTCTCCCGAAAATACAACAATAGAGCTATTGCTGTTTTGAAAATATTTAAGCGACAAAAAATCTTTTAGCAGATTATTATTTTTCTTTCCGCTAGTTCCGTTTTCGTAAATATCATTAAACTGTTTGTTGTAGCGGTTCATTAATTCTTTTTCGTCTTTATCCTTCACCACATTTAAAATCACTTTTGTTCCCGCACTTTTAATACTCACAATATCATACATAACACCATTAAGGCAAACTTCTTTATTTTCGTCCAGCCATTGCATTTCGGTATTATCGTTATAGAGCTGACTTGGATTTATTTCGAGCTGTTCAATTTTAGCAAAATGGGTGCGGATATAGGCTTTGAACTCCTTTTTATGGGATTTTAATACACTTTTATAAATAAAATAATGCCCGGTTAAAAAAACCGTTATTAGAGAGAGGGCAATTATAAAAGTAGCTTTACGCATTAACCAAAAATAACAAATTAGGGCCAAATAAACCAATATAGCTCAATGCGATTATTTATGAATAAATAGTACCTTTACGACGCTATGCAAATTCAAGTATTAAAATCTAAACTTCACTGTGTTACAGTTACTCAGGCTGACTTAGATTATATTGGAAGTATAACCATTGATGAAGATTTAATGGATGCCGCCAATTTAATCGAAAACGAACAGGTTCACGTATTAAATAAGAATAATGGTGAGCGTATTATTACTTACGTATTAAAAGGCGATAGAGGTAGTGCAGTAATATGTCTTAACGGACCCGCAGCCTTAAAGTTTAAAAAGGGGGATGTGGTTTTAGTAATATCTTATGCCGACATGGATTTTGAAAAGGCAAAGACTTTCAAACCTTGGGTGGTTTTTCCTGATACGAATACCAATACATTAAAAAAATAGTTCTTGAAACCAAAAACCAAGTCCATAATACAGTTTGTTGTTTTAACAGGACTTGCTGTATTATTTGTTTGGTTTGCTTACAGTCAGGTAAAAGATAAAAAAACAGAGATTCTTTCTGCTTTTGCTAATGCTAATTATTTTTGGGTTTTTATTTGTGCTTTCATTGGTTTTTTAAGTCATATTGTAAGGGCATATCGCTGGAATTATTTATTAGAACCATTAGGCTACAAGATTTCTTTTTGGAATGCTTGCGCTGCTGTTTTTGTTGGGTATTTTGGAAATTACGCTCCAATTCCCCGAATGGGAGAGATAACCCGTTGTACAATTCTTGATCGCTATGAAAAAATCCCTTTCCAAGTAGGTTTTGGAACTGTGATAACAGAACGGATTGTAGATACAATTTTGTTGCTCATTATTTTTGGCCTTACGCTTCTGTTTCAATTCACGGAATTAGTAGGATTGAGTGATGAATATATTTTTGGTCCGATGGGAAGATCTTTCGCTTCCATGTCGCACATTAAAATTATTATTCTTGGAATTGTAGCATTCGGTTCTTTATTAGGATTTGTATTATACAGAAAAAAGATTGCCGGTAAATTGAAAGGAAAATTCGGAAACTTAATTAAAGGTTTTCTGGAAGGGTTATTATCGGTTCGTAAAATAAAAAATTTCTGGGCCTTCTCATTTTTAAGCGCGCTCATTTGGGCTATGTATTTTTATTCGAGTTATTTTTGTTTGAAGGCTTTACCCGAAACTCAGGACGTTGGACACAAAGCTTGTTTAACGATTATGTTATTCGGAACTTTAGGAATTGTTTTTGCGCCCGGTGGTTTAGGTGCGTATCACGTTATTATTATGCAGATTTTAATGTTTTATGGTATTGATAAAGTGCCGGCCATTGCATATCCGTGGTTAGTTTGGACATCCTCTTTCATCATGATTAGTTTTTTCGGACTATTAAGTTTGGTTTTATTACCCATCATAAACAAAAATAAAAATGTCGTACAACAGTAAACTTTCTAAAAAAATTATTGAAGCCGATAAGATTTCGCGTTTGCTGAATTTGGATCGTTTCTTTAGTAAGAAAATAGTTTTTACAAATGGTTGTTTCGATATTTTACACCGTGGTCATGTTGAGTATTTAACCAAAGCTCGCGATTTAGGAAATGTTTTGGTGTTGGGCTTGAATACGGATGCATCTGTAAAGCGTCAGAATAAATCACCCGAGCGTCCCATAAATAATCAAGAAACAAGAGCAATTATTCTAGCTGCTTTAGAGTGTGTAGATTATATTGTGTTGTTTGATGAGGACACCCCATTAGAATTAATAAACTTAGTTCAGCCTGATGTTTTGGTAAAAGGTGCAGATTATGATGCCAACGAAACAGATAAGTCAAGTAAAAAATACATTGTCGGTTCAGATATTGTAAAAGCAAAGGGTGGTCAAGCAGTCACTATTGATTTAACATCTGGCTTTTCTACAACCGGTTTAATAGAAAAAATGAAAAAGTAATTATTGCTTAATTACTTTTTCTGAAATTAATTTCCCGTCCAGTTTAACTTCTAATAAATAAACGCCTGCCGAAAGATGCGATGTGTTTATTTTATTTTCTAAACTTACACCATTAGTTTTAGAAACTATTTGTCCTAGATTATTGTAAATAGAAATAATGCCTTTCGAATCTGTTAATGCAGAATTTATCATTAAGAAATCTGAAAAAGGATTAGGATAGTTTGAAATCAGAATTCCTTTTTCCAAATCTTTAATACCTGTACACGCCGAAACACTTAATGTGGCAATACTAGCCGGACCATTGCCGCAAATATTAATTCCGTTAACACCTAAAGTATAAACACCAACTGCCAACGAACTAAAATCCGCAGTAATGCTATTGGTTGTGTTTCCGCTTAAAATAGTTGCCCCCGCAGGTAGTGTCCATGCATAAGCAGTTGCATTGCTTACCGCTGAAATGCTTAAGTTTTTTATTGCAACATCTCCAACACACATAATATTTGCAGCACTAACTGTAGATGGTGTTTGAGGTAAAGTACAAATTTCAATGAACTGTGCGTAATCTGGTCCTGCACCGTTATAGCGTTGAAAGTCTGTTTTTTTAACGGCTGTATTCGTTGCGATATCATATTCAAAAATAGTTCCGGCAGAAATACCATAACCATCCAAACTAAATCCTAAACCACCACCAAATGTATGTCCGTATAATTTTCCATTCACAGATTGAAATAAAGAACCTGTTGGACTTACACCGGTACCGGAAGTTCCGATGTCGAATTTTTTGGTGTAGGTAGATGTTGCAATATCATACTCAAAAAGAACACCGCCGTTAACTGTGCCACCTTGATAGGTCATGCCGTAGAGTTTACCATTAGTAGCTTTTATCAACGAACCTTGCGGACCACTACCAGATGTTGAATTGAAATCAAATTTCTTTGTGTGTGTTCCGGTTATGTAATCGTATTCAAAAATGGTTCCTAAATTATTAGCACCACCACTTTGTGTCATGCCGTATAATTTTCCAGGACTAGTTTCTATTAGTGACCCATAAGGATATTGACCTATTGCTGCAGAGAAATCAAATTTTTTGGTGTAGGTATTTGACACTATATCGTATTCAAAAAGCACTCCACCTGAATTGGCGCCCCAACTAACAGTTAATCCGTAAATTTTTCCGTTAGCAGCTTGCAAGGGTGAGCCCATAGGTACACATCCTGATGCATTCATAGCAAAGTCATATTTACTAACGCAGGTGTTGGTTGTAAGATTGTATTCAAAAATAGTTCCCATATTATTTACACCACCGCTACGACAAAACCCATAAAATTTACCATTAGTAGCTTCTATTAAAGAGCCATAAGGTCCCGTTCCAGTTGATGTAATGAAGTCGAATTTTTTTGTGTACACATTAGTAAGATGATCGTATTCATAAATGACACCATTATTATCAGCGCCGCCGGACGCCGTCATGCCATACAATTTATTGTTACTTGCATGTAATAATGTTCCTCTTGGGGTTTTTGCATCACCACCTAAATGAACAATAATGCTCGCCGTATTAGTTGCAAAATCATATTCAAAAAGTGTGCCTGCATTATTTTTCCCACCAAAAAAAGTAGAGGCATATAATTTTCCGTTGGAAGCTTGCATAAATGAACCATAAGGTTTTGTGCCTGTTGTAAGAACACCTAAATCCATTTTTTTCACATAAGTATTTGTGGCCATGTCAAATTCAAAAATTACGCCATTGTTGTTTGTACCGCCGCCATTGGTTAAGCCATATAGTTTTCCATTAGTTGCTTTTATTAGCGAACCTAAAGGAGATCCGCCATTTGCACCATTATTAAAATTTGCCCGCACCGAATAACTGGTTGTTGCAATATTATATTCAAACAAAGTTCCCCATGTTGCAGGTCCTGATGTAGAATTTAAACCGTATAATTTCCCGCTTTCTTCTAACAAAGTGCCTTGCGGACGGCCTCCCGAACTAGTATTAAAATCACGAAGTTTTAAAAATGTATTGGTAGGAATGTCATATTCAAATAAAGTACCAAAGTTGCTTAATCCTCCATATTGTGTTAAGCCATACAGTTTGCCGTTACTGGCTTGAATGAAATCAGCAAATGGCATGGTGCCGGTTATGTTGGTGAAATCGAATTTTTTGGTGTAGGTGCTTGTTGACAAATCATATTCAAAAATTACACCCATGTTTGCTGTACCACCACCTCGGGTTAATCCGTAAATTTTTCCATTGCTAGCAAAAACTGGCGAACCATAAGGAGCGCTTCCGGTGGTTGCAATAAATGTGTGCAGGATGGTGATATTATCTGTGGGAATATTGTATTCGAAAAGTTTAGTATTTGTCATGCCATAAAGATTACCACTTGGACCAACAACTAACTTGCCGGATGGCTGACCACCGGTTGGCCAAAAAAGATTTTTCTTTATTGTATATAGTCCGGTTGAAGGGTCGTATTCATAAAGAACTCCGGTGCCTCCAATAAGAGCACCGCCAAGCCAAGTCATACCATATAATTTTCCGTTCGGCGCTTCCACTAAATCACCCCATCCATTTTCACCGGTATTTCCTGTGTGGTTATACTGTTGATTAAAAAAAGTATTACCGGGAGTCATAGAATATAAAACACCAAAATCATCTCCGCCTGCGCCGGCCACTCCCCATAATTCGGGTTGCGCATTAATAAAATTGAAAGTGAGAGCGAGAATTGCTGATAGGAAAATATTTTTCATAAAATGTTGATTTGCTGATAAAGATATCTAAAATGATGTGAGCCTTAAAGGTTTAAAATAACCCAAAGGGGAGGTTTAATAAGTTTAAAAGAGGTTTCGCCGTGTTTTCCTAATAAGATGGTTAATATCTTAACCATTATTCACAATTAGCTTTTAGGCTATTCTATAACTTTATTGTTTAAGAAAAAAACGTGAGTAATCCTTTAAAAAAACTGGCAGGACAAACGGCTATTTATGGCTTGGGAACCATATTGCCAAGATTTTTAAATTATTTTCTTACGCCAGTTTTAACTTACGCTTTTGCGGCAGCAGAGTATGGGATTAATGGCGAATTGTTTGCTTACATTTCATTTCTGAATATCATTTTTACTTATGGCATGGAAACTACCTTTTTTAATTTCTATACTAAGAATAAAAATAAACAGGAAGTATACAACACGGCCTTACTAATGTTGTTAGGAAGTTCAGCAATACTCGGTTTGATATTAATTTTGTTAGCCCCATCAATAGCCGAAAATTTATCTACTCCGAGCGTAACTTATCTTCCGCAATTTATTACCTGGTGCGCTTTGATTATTGTTTCTGATGCTATCATGGCCATTCCATTTGCAAAGTTGCGTTCTGATAATCAACCATTAAAATTTTCCATTCTTAAAATCGCGAATGTACTTATCAACGCGGGGCTCACTGTTTTTTTTGTAATGATTTGCAAACCTGCTTTTGAAAATGGGGAAACTACTTTCTTTGCTACACTTTACAATCCTGAAATTGGTATTGGTTATTGTTTTCTCTCGATGTTAATTGCTAATGTGGTAACACTATTATTTATTGGGAAACAATTCGCAGAACTAAAACTAAAAATCAACAAAGAACTTTTAAACCAAATGCTTAAATACACCTGGCCCTTAATTATTTTGGGATTAGCAGGAATGGTAAATGAAACTTTGGATAGAATTATCTTAAAAAAATTAATG
>JAGNIU010000003.1 GCA_018000995.1 Bacteroidia bacterium | reverse complement strand
TGCACGATGCAAACCACGGAAGCTATTCTAAGAATACCAAAATAAATAAGTTAATGACTTATAGTATGACCTTAATTGGCGGTAGTTCTTTAAACTGGCAATTACAGCATAATAACTTACATCACACCTTCACTAATATTGATGGTCATGATGAAGATATTGCACCTTTAGGATTTTTACGTTTCTCACCTCACGCTGAGTACAGAAAAATTCACAAGTTTCAATTTTTATACGCTTGGTTTTTTTATGGTTTAATGACCTTAATGTGGGCTTTCACAAAAGACTTTTCGCAATTAAAGCGTTATGACAAAATGGGCTTATTGAAAGGTCATAACACAACTTACAAAGCTGAATTATTGAAACTGTCGTTTCAAAAAGTAATTTACTTAGGATACAATTTAGTTCTTCCAATCATTTTTATTCAAGCGCCATGGTGGCAAGTAGTTCTTGGTTTTGGTGCCATGCATTTTACTTGTGGTTTAATTTTAGCTTTAATTTTTCAACCTGCACACGTTGTTGAGATGACAGAATTTCCTATGCCGGTTGGCGAAACTTTATCTATGGAAGATGATTGGGCTTCACACCAAATGAAAACTACAGCTAACTTCGCTCAGAAAAACAGAATATTATCTTGGTTTGTTGGTGGCTTGAATTATCAAATTGAACATCACTTGTTCCCGAATATTTGTCACGTGCATTATAAAGAAATTGCACCAATTATTCAGGAAACAGCTAAGGAATTTAATTTGCCTTATCACTCTAAATCAACATTTATTGGCGCAGTTGTATCACACGCTAAGGTGTTGTATCAATTAGGCAGACCAACACAGCAAATGGCTGCTTAGTCCGTTGGACTCACTTTTAAAGATTGTACTACTGCGTTAAGTTTATCGGGTTATTTTGTTCTTGTTTACACTTAGAATCCTACGGACTAAACCCGTAGGATTCTACTAATATTACCTAGTTAAAATAAATCCAACGGGTTAAAAATCTTCATCATCTTCTTCCTTTTTCTTTGGCTGAAGATTGTTTGGTTTTTTAGTTTTGTTTTCTGTTTCAATTTTAAAATTCTGTGCTTTCGTTTTTTCAGTTTGGTTTATTGTGCTGTCTTTTTTAAACAGACCGAACTCCTCTTTTAAAATTTGTTTCAGCGTTTGTTTCTCTGCCTTTAAATCTTCACCAATCTTTTGTTTTAAGCCTTTACGGTCGTATTTAATGATGGGATTATCAACCGTTCCCGTCATTAAAATATATACACTACGGCGGTTTTCCGGATCGTTCTCATAGAATTCCATTTCTTCATCCAATTGTTTATTGGCGCGCTTTTTACTCGCTAATAATTCACTTAATAATAATTTGATATGATAATCTATTTCATTTTTAAAGGTGTGCTTGCCCCACAACTCCATGTTAAGGGCTGAGTTCTTAATATTTGTTTTAGGTATAGTGATAATCTGATTCCTGATATCAAATGCGCTTTGCAGACTGGAAAACTTAATATCTTTCAATTCACTTACTTCAACATACTTCGATAAACTCTCGAGTGGTTTAAAATCAACTAATCTGCCCTGTGCAATAGTTAAACTGCCATTCGCAGTAACACTTTGTAAATCGCATTTTAATTCTTTTGACCAATTTCCGGTGAAATTAATATTAGCAGTTGCAAAACCTTTTAGATGTTTATCGCTTAAAGTTGATTGTCCGAAATTATTGAATTGATAAAACAGTTTTGTGATATTTATATTTTGTAAATCGGATGCAGCTTTAATGGCGATGCTTTCCCCACTCGCATCCGCAATCGCATTTAATTGAGCTTTTCCATCCATTGTGACTAAAGAAATATCTTGTGCCACAATTTTTTGATTATGAATAGCAATTACACCCGAAACTGATTGCGCTTCAAATTTCGCGAATGAAAAATTGGCAATATTTGCATTTAAATCGAAATTCAAATTAGCAGGGATATTTATTTTTTCAGAAGTGGAATTTGTTCCGCCATACAACACATCTTCTAAAATTAATTTATTGCTTTTCAAATCAGCATTAATAACTAAAGGTTGTTGCGGGTCAAATAAATAATTTATGAAGCCGGGAAGTTGTCCGTTTAATTCCACATCCGAAGTGCCAATTAATAATTTGAAATCATTTACTGCTACGTTGCGGTTGTTAAGTACAAACCCACCCTGACTAATATTTATTTCGTTTTGCTTGCCTTTAAATTTTGTTTTGATGTCTTTTAAATTTGCAGAACCTTCAGCACTCACGTTAGGAGAAAAGGCAGATTGTTTCATTTCATTTAAGCTTCCTTTTACTGACGCATTTAATTGAACATTACCGGAAACATATTCCAAAGTATCCATTGGCCAGAAATTGTTTACATCTTCCAACTTTGCATTTACATTAACACTTACATTCAAATACGGATCTGATAAATTAGTAATTAAACAAAATCCGCTCATGGTATTGTTTCCCAATTGCGCTGAAACGTTTTGCAAGTTCAAATAATCATCCTTATCGTTTACACTTAATTTACCTTGTACATTCAGATTTTTTAACTGCATGTTCTGTTGCTTGTAGGTAACAGTAGCATTATTGATACCGAATTCTGCATTGATGTTTGCTTTTTGTCCAGCTTTATAATTTACGCTTCCCTTACTAAAAAAATCACCTTCACTTTTGTAGTCGTTCATCCGCGAAGCATACTTCTCAGGTAATAACGACAAAACCGAAGCTATATCCAGATTTTTACCATTGAAATTTAAATCTGCAGTTTCTAAACTATCCGAATAATTAAAACTTCCATCCGTTGCAAAATAAATTTCATTCAAGGCAAATTCTGCTTTACTTATTTTGTAGTTCGATTTATTAATATCTAATTCTAAATCATACTTCAGGTTTTTTTGTTTTAGAATATTAGTTTTATTTACCTGTAAATATTCCAAACGCGCTTTGCCTTCTGTTTGTAAAGCGTACTGATTATTTCCAAAATCCCCTGCGAAAACAACCTCTTTAAATGATAAACTCAATTTCACTTTTTGTTCGGTATTTCTATACTTTAAATTTATATTTTGTAAACTGATGTCCTTTAAAGCGAATTTCAAATTATCGGCATCTTGCCCTTCACTCTTTTTCCAGAAAATATAATTTGGACGGCCTTTCTTATCTATACCTAAATTACATTGCGCTCCACTGATATTTATTTTATTGATGGTGTAATTTTTATTCCACAAATCTTTCAGATTAAACATTAACCGGATGTTTTCCGCAAAAATTAAAGTGTCGCGTTCTTTCTTTTCAATGGCTTCTAAAATCAAAACGTCTTTAAACTCTAAAGCGCATTTCGGGAAAGACTTAATAAATGTTAAATCAATATTCTTCGGATCGACCTTCACTTCTGATTTTAAATTTTTATTGAGTTCGCCGATGATGATAGATTTCACTTCATCTTCATACACAAAAACAAGGGAAACCGCTGTAATGCCCAGCAGCACTACGATTGCGGTTAGCCAAAAAATAGTTTTAACAAAAAAACGAAATGGGCGGAACGGTTTCTTTTCAGGTATTTGAACAGTATTCTCCAATAAATTAAAGTTGAAAATAAAAGCAACGCAAGATGAAGCCTTGCAGCTTTTTATTTAAACAATAACGTTTTAATAAAAGAATGTTACTTAGAAATTACCCTGGAGAAGTTAAAATAGATAGTATCAGTAGTACCGCCAATAAAAGCTTGCATTTCGTTTTTTGAGGGCAGGCGGTAATTTATGATGCGCGGGAAATCGTGTGCGGGATTTTCAAATTGTACGAGTGTATCTTGCAAAATGGTGCTTGTAAATGTAACTGCTTTGCCTTTATTCTGACCTTTAACCTGTGTGATGAAATTCCATTTCCCGGCTTCGTTAATGATTTTCACTTCTTCCATTATGTTGGTGTCTTTACCGGCAACCGTATAAGCACGAGATGAATAAGAACCATCCTCATGCCATTTCCATTCTTCAAACTGTTCTTCTTCGGCTAATTTCCAAGTCCCAACTAATTCGTCGAACACTAATTTTTCATCTGCTACTTCTGTACTTTCATCTTTGTTCGAACAACTCAAACAAAACACAATACATATCGAAACTATTACATTTTTTTTCATGACAAAATGGTTACTTAAGTAAATATAATGAAATCTGCCTAAAAAGCAAGAGCAAATAAGCCAAACGAGCTAATAACGAACCTAATTGTAGATAATCTTATGATTAATGATTTTATCACCCGAGGTAATTCTCACTATATAAAGTCCTTTTGAATAAGAACTCAAATCAATAGTTGAGGAATTTGTTTCCAATACATTTTCAGAAATTAACCTACCTGTATAATCCAAAATTTCAACTGTATTTTCGCTTGTTTCGTTTTGATTAGAACTTATTGTGAAAATACCACTTTCTGAAGGGTTTGGTATAATGCTAAAATCATAATCATTTAATTTTCCTTTTCCAACTGCAACCATTTTTGAATAGGTGAAGGTGTGATCATAATCGGTTTGTTTTAATCTGTAATACGCCACATCTAAATCGAGTGGTTTTAAATCGTAATCCTTATAACTCCGTGTTTCATGGCTATTTCCTGCTCCCTTAACAACCGATACAGGTTCGAAATGTATTCCGTCAGCACTGCGCTCAACTGTAAAATAATCATTGTTAATTTCTGCAGATGTTGCCCAATCTAACTCCACAACATTATTCTTATACTTAGCATTAAACGACGTTAATTCAATTGGTAAAGCACAACTGCTGCAAGAAACTGTTACATTATCAATTTGATATTTTTCGCCACCAGCCCAAGTTTGCAAAGAAATACGAAGAACAAGTGAATTACATGCCGGTAAGCAAGTTGAAAAGTTATACGACGTGCCTGAAGTTAATGCACCTAGTAAAATATAAGTTCCACCTGAACATGTTTGAGAACAGGTGCCTCCTTGCACGGAAGATAAAGGAACAAAACCACTTCCGCCACAATTATACTCAACACTTATCCAATCCACACAAGTACAGCCACAACCAGCACCGCATTCTTCAAATGGATTTGTTGCAGCTGCGAGATTAATATCCATTGCTAAAGTTAAACCGTTGGTACATATCGCTGTGTTAATACTGCCCGTAGTCCAAGTAGCGGGACCATTCGTATCATCACACTCCAGTACATTACTTTTTACTTCAAAATAATCGCCTGTTGGGGTACACGTTGGGCAGGATGTATTCCATGTAACTCCACCGGTATTATCGCTACCCGTTATTGAGCCCGTTGCTTCATTGAAAGGTTCAGAAAAAATAACTTGCGCGTTTGAAACAATCGCAAGCAAACAAAAAACAACCAGGCAAAACACAGTCTTGATGCTTTTTGAATTAAAACTATATCTATTTAATATGTGCTTACTACCGTTCAAAAAAAGTAATTCTATAAATTAATTTTGAAAAGCGGTTAAGGAGTATTTTAATTGGGAGGCTTAAAATTCCTTTAGGGTGTTCACTTCTTTAAGTGCAAACCAAATTTACTAAGTAAATGCCTATAAAAAATGTCTTTAATATTAACAAAACACTAAATTTTGGGGTATTTTAACAATTGCAAAAGGGCACAATTTTTGTACCTTTATTAATCTAAACCCATTACTATGAAAAAGTTATTTCTTTTAGCCACAGGTATTACAGCCACCATCAGCTCAGCTTTTATGCTTGCCCCTGCTTTTGATGAATTAGCACTTAATGCTCCTGTGCCTGAGGCAGGTTACAAAATGAAGGATGTTAGCGGTAAAGAAGTTTCTTTAGATGAGGCTAAAACTGCTAAAGGTTTACTGGTTATTTTTTCTTGTAATACTTGTCCGTACGTAAAACTTAGCGAAACCCGTATTAAAGAATACAGCGAACTTTGCGCAACGAATGGTATCGGTTGTATTATTGTAAATAGTAATGAAGCACAACGCACCGAAGAAGATAGCTTTGATGCAATGACTAAATATTATACTGCTCAAAAATTAAAATGTTTTTATACTGTTGATGCAGGTTCAAAATTAGCGAATGCTTTTGGCGCCACCCGCACTCCACAATGTTTCTTATTTAATGCGAAAGGTTTAGTTTACAAAGGCGCTATCGATGATAATGTAAAAGATCCTACTGCAGTTAGAGAAACTTATTTAAGAGATGCTATTAACGCTGTTGTAAAAAACACAGTACCTGCAAAGCAAGAAACCAAATCTATTGGTTGTACTATTAAGCGAGTTGAGTAATTCGGACTTTTAGTAATTATCAAACCACTGGCGCTGACGGGGAATTTTGATGTCGCTCAGCATGCTTGTTTTTAAATTGATGGTTAAGCTATAGCTTTTTCTAAATCCAAAAGGCACCCAATCAATTCTGGCTTCCCAACATTTTAAATCGCGGTACAAGTTTACACTAGTATAACTTAATTGCTTATTCGTGAAATCATATCCGCTTGTAGCACCAATTTTCCAATATTTAGTCACATTAATATCACCACTAAAATTTAAACTCTGAACGTATTTTGGTTTCGCGCCAATATAAGCTTGCGTTATATTCATGTTATAAAAAACATTCAAACTCCATTGCATCGGACCATCATCAGCAATTGTTTTTTCTGCACCACGCTCTGCGCCATTGGTCATATTTGGTGGTTTGCGGGCATTTTTTGCAGCTTGTATTAAGTTAGAACTGAAAGATGCATTAATGGCCACATTAGCACTGGTAAATCTTGCTAATTGTCCGGTTTCATTGTATTGATATCTCGCCACATCGCGTTTGTATAAAGTATCATAAACGTATGGATCAAATACTGCATTTCCAACCAAATCAAAAAACTTAAAGATTTTATTACGGGCACTTACATTGATATTACTCAAATTAAAACTATCGGCAGCGAAATTATAAAAACCACTAACACTTAAATTCTGAAGAATTGTTTTCTTCACGTAAGTAACACCCGTGTCTGTTTTCTGACGCACCTTTGCTTCAATATTATTATTCAAATTAAAATTTAATGTGTTTTGTTCGCCTTGTTGAGGACCACCAAACATATTGTTCTGAAAAATGGTATAATACTGTTTCGTCCCTAAAGTATCTACAGTCACTTTTTTCCAAAAGCCATATTGCTCTTCACCAAAATCCGGACGGTACAAATAAGTTACTGTAGGAATTAATAAATGACGGATTTGTGTTAATCGTTTTGATTTAAAAAAGTAATCCATAAATAATTTTGTTGATACTGCTGTTGTAAAATTAGCATCGTAACCAGCAGCAAAACCATTTACAGTATCTGTTTTTACCATATTGCTGGCCGCCAAAAATTCTTTCTTTGTTGTTTTAGTATACATTACCGAACTTAAATTTACAGCAGGAGTAACTGTAATATATTTCGCGATATTAAAATTGGTTGAGATTGGTAAACTATGACGGATTCCATAACGTAAACGTTTTTCAATATCACCTTTAAATAAAATGGAATCGTAACCTGATAAAGTATTCCGTGCTTCCAATAAATAATTCACACCAATTTTATCGAGTACATTTGGCTTAACTGCATTTGCTCGTTTGAAAGGAAAAAAACGATTTACGTTAAAGGTTAATTGCGGAAATGATAAATCAACAATCCCTGTAATGGTGTTCTGACTTCCCATCGCGTTTATACTTAAGGAACTCCAACGGGTACTTTTTGTAAAGTTTACATTCGATTGAAATGTGTTGGCTAAATATTGTCCGGAGTTTTGTGCATTAAACTTATTATATTTTTGATTGATGTAATTCACATTAGCACTAAAACGAACTGAAGGATTGTTTTTATTATCCTGAATGTGCTGCCAATTTACATTGTATGATTTTTGCTTGCTGTATTGCGCGGGCACATCTTTATCCCCAATAATAAATTCTGAATAACCCAAATTTATAGCGCCGTTATATTTATACAATACGTTATAATTGTTTGTAGTTCGTAAACCCCAACTTTTATTCGAATAAATATCGCCACGGATAATCATATCGGTTTTATCGTTTATTCCCCAATAAAAACCACCGTCTTTAAAAAAGTAACCTTGTCCGGGCGAATTCCCTACAAAGGGCAACAAAATACCATTATGTCGTTTTTTAGAATTAGGAAAATAACCAAATGGCAGCATTAATGGTGTTGGCACTTCACTAATTTGTAAATACATGGGGCCGGTTACAATTTTATCATCCGGAATAATTTTTGCTTTAGAAGCTATGAAAACTGTTTTTGCGTCTTCGTACTGACAAGGAATACATTTCAAATTTTTCATGTAGATAACATCTGTGCTATCTTTTTTAATTTCATTTCCAAAAACTAATAAATCACCTTGCTTAGTGAGTACATTAAAAATTTTACCCTTTTTTGTTTTGAGGTTGTACATTATTTTTTCGGCGTTGAACTCTTGTTCATTGTCGTGGAAAATTGGTGTGCCAACTTTTTTTCCAAGTGAGTCTACTGTACCAAAAGCAGTGATTAAATTTTTGCTATAATCAATTTCGATGAATTCTGATTTCAGATTCATTTCACCGTATTCAACATAGGCATCACCAAAAAGATAAACTTTGTTATTTTTCGCTTCGTATCTTATCGAATCTCGCGCGTTATAAATCACCTTCTTATCTAACGGTTCATCCTCCTCAGCAAGGGTATCAACCGTTACTTTATAGGTTGTATCGGCCGTAACCGGAGTTACAGTTTGTGAAACGCTAAAAAAGGGCATAGATATTAACATTGCCCTTAAGAAAACTAATATGGACCCTCGTTTAGGTATCAAACCTATTAAGCTAACTTTGATTAGATACAAATCTACTAAATACTTGTATCAGAGAAAGTTGTTTTACTTGAAGATATTAATAAAAAACCTTAAAAAAACAGGGCTTTTGCTCGTGTTTTGCCTTGTTTTAGGTGTTACATTAAGCAGTTTTCATAGAGACGAGCCAAAGGGTATAAAAACCATCGTTATTGATGCCGGTCATGGCGGAAAAGACCCCGGTTGTAATGGCGTTACTTGTAAGGAAAAAGACATTTCATTAGCCGTTGCTTTGCGTTTGGGTAAATTAATTGAAGAGCATTGTCCGGATGTAAAAGTAATTTATACCCGCAAAACTGATGTATTTATTGATTTAGAAGAACGCGCTCAAATAGCCAACAGAAACAAAGCCGATTTATTTATATCCATTCACTGTAATGCCGCAGGAAAACCGGTGATGATACGCGATAAAAAAACAGGCAAAATGCGCGTAAAAACATTCACCAATAAAAAAGGTAAAAAAATTCCTGTTGAAACTATTAATCCTATTCCCTTTGGTTCTGAAACTTATGTGATGGGATTAAAAAATGAAGAAGGAAAAATGAAAGTGGCGCAACGTGAGAACTCTGCCATTTTATTAGAAGATAATTACGAAAAAAAATACGAAGGATTTGATCCGGAGAGTGAAGAAAGTTATATCATCATGAGTAATTATACTTCGGCTTACGTTATTCAAAGTGCGCAACTTGCTTTAAAAATTCAGGGTGAATATTCAAAAAAAGCAGGGCGGGTTGATAAGGGTGTACACCGACAAAGTATTTGGGTGTTGTGGAGAACTGCAATGCCAAGTATTTTAACAGAGATTGGTTACTTAACGAATCCTATGGAAGAACAATTTTTGTGTTCGGAGAAAGGACAAAAATATATTTCGTACAGCATTTTTAATGGCTTCCGGAAATTTAAAGATGAAGTTGAAGGGAAGAAAAAAGAATACGATGATGAGTTTGAAAATATAGAACCACTGAAAAATGAAAATTTGGAAGCGGGCAATACCGGCAAACCAGTTAAAGAAGAATTTATTGTTGAGGATGAAGATGAACCAAAACAAGACTCAATAAAAACACCAATAAAAGACGGGCCAAAAACACCGGAAGTAAAACAGCCTGAAAAGGAAGTTGAGAAAGAAAAAGAAGCGCCAAAAGATGTAAAAGAAATTGTAGAGAATTATAAAAACAACAAAAAAGACTCTGTCAAAACAGAAATTCCTGTAAAAGAAAAAGAAGTTGTGGTTGAAAAACCAAAAGAACCGGAAGTAAAAAATAATACTTCAAATATTGTTATTGAATTTAAAGTACAGTTTGCGAGTAGTGATGTAGAATTAAATTTGAAAGACAATAAATTCTCTGCTGTTGAAAATGGCAGCTATTATAAAGTAGGAAGTTTTTTAAAATACACCTCAGGAAATTACAAAACATCAGCTGAAGCTTTCAAACATCAGAAAAAATTAGCAGACGCCGGATTTAAAGATTGCTTTGTAGTTGCGTTTAAAAACGGACAACGCATTGATATAAAAGAAGCGAAGACTTTATCTGAAAAGAAATAAAACAAACAGTGCCTTCGACAAGCTCAGGCACCGTTTAATTTTCAATAAATTTTATTTTGTAGTTGGTGGCTGAGCTTGTCGAAGCCATATTCATATTCTTACTTCTTCTTTTTTCCAGTGTTTAATTGTTGCTGACGATCTTTAGTCATTTGCTCCAACTTCTTCTGGAAATTAGAAACTTTTACAGGCTTCTTCATGTTCTCATCAATCTTCGCGCGGATTTTTTTATCGTCGATTACTAATTTAAACGCATAGGTTTGTAAAAAGGTAATCATGTTCGCTAAGAAATAATACCAGCTTAAACCGGCAGCATAGCTATTCATTACCGCTAAGAAAATCACAGGCATAAAATACATCATGAATTTCATTCCAGGCATTTGCGCACCTTGTTGTGGGGCAAGCATTGCGCTGTTCATCCAAGTGTAAATAATAGTTGACACAAACATCAACGCTGCGAATAAACTCACGTGATCACCATAAATACTGTTGATGATAGTTACTTGTCCGAATGTCCAAATACTATCGTAAGTGGACAAATCATCTGCCCACAAAAATCCTTTCTGACGTAATTCAATTGCTGCAGGAATAAATGCGAATAAAGCAATTAGAATAGGGAACTGTAATAATAAAGGGATACAACCCGACAAAGGATTAACGCCGGCTTTTCGATACAAGGCCATTGTTTCCTGCTGCTTTTTCATTGGGTCGCCATCCTTGTATTTAGCAGCTAAAGCTTCTGTTTCCGGTTTTAAAACACGCATACGTGCACCAGACATATATGTTTTGTAAGCGATTGGTAATAAAACAATTTTTACTATGAGAGTTAAAATTAAAATTACAACACCCATGTTCATGAAACCTAACCAATCGAATAAGGGAATAACCATCCATTTATTGATGTAACTGAAAATACTCCATCCTGTTGGAATTATTTTTTCCAATTCATCGCCATAACCAGAAAGTGTTTTATAATCATTCGGTCCGAAATAAAATTTCATTCCGAATTTTTCGCTTGGCATGTGAGTGTATGGAATACCTAAATCAGTGTTAACAGCTTTTACAACTGTTTTTGAATTAGGGCGACTTGACATTTTCACAAAGCTGCCGTCTTTTAAAAATTCGGTTTGTGCAATTAATGTTGAGTTAAAGAATTGTTGTTTAAAACACACCCATTTAATTGGCGCATCGTTTAATGGTTTTTCTTCTACTTCTGTGCGGGGATTAATATAATCCGGTTCATCAATAGTAAATTTAAAATAGGCTGTTGCGGCTTCTTGTTCTTTCTCAATATATTTTTCTTGTGAAGGTAAATTCATTCTCCAATTCAAAGTCATTTGATCTACATTGGAAGAAATGATTTTATCCATTCCTACAAAACGGATATCACAACCCACCATGTAATCTTTATCTTTTAAACTATAAACGTATTCGATATACGAACCGGGATTACTGGTTTCTAATTTAAAGGTGATGGTTTTAGGTCCTGCCCCTGATACAACAACTGATTTATCGGAAGTTTTAAAATAAAAACTATCAGTAGATAAAATTCTTGAGCGCTCGTAAGCATCTAACTTCAATGAGAAATTTGTTGAATCTCTGTCAAATAAAATTAAAGGGGTAGTTTGCCCGGAGCGTGTGTATTTTTTTAATTCTACTTTTATTATTTGAGCGCCTTTGTTAGTGATGTATGCTTTTAAAACATCGTTCTCAATAGTTGTAATTTCTTCTGTTCCTTTTGCGGAAACAGAAAAATCGCGGTACGCATCATTTTGAATTAGCGTTTTAACTGAATCACTTAAAACTGTAGTTGCTTTTAAAGTATCTTCAACAACTTTAGTGTTGCTTACAATTTTCTTTGCTTCATCTTCAGCAATTTGTTGTTGCACTGCTGCAACTGAATCTTGTTTTTGTTTTGTGCGTGCAATTTGTTCTTTGCTTGGCCCGCTAAAAAATAACCAGATTCCAAGTATTGCTGCAATTAGTCCTAAACCTATTAACGATTTTTTGTCCACTTCTTAAGAATTTTGAAGGGCAAATTTAGCATTTTTAGAGCATATCCCACACCCCGTGTAAGCTACTAATTGTTAAATGGTTATGGTAATCGGTAAACGGTTAGCCATAGAAGGTGAAGTGTAACCGATTACCCCTCCCATAAAGAGTTTCTGTCGAGTTCGATATTGATGGACGCAAATTCACCTTTTTTAATCTCGAAATCTATTTTAGCATTGATGTCTTTTGCTCTGTTGGTAATATTATTAAGACCATAACCTCTTTCAACATTTTCTATATCAAAACCTTTACCGTCATCCTTTAATTCTATCTTCAAATCATTCACACAATTCTGAATGTAAAAATTCTTAGCCCCGGAATGTTTAGAGGCGTTATTAATAACCTCCTGAATAATACGGAATAAATTTAATGTGCTTTCCGGTCGTAAACTTAATTCGTTAGAAGTGTTTTTAAAATGAATGGTGATATTCTTTTGACCAAAAGCCCGGTCGGCAAATTCCTTTATTTTTATTCCAAACTGAACCAATGAAATTTTTTCTTCGCTGATGGTCCAGATAGTATCACGCATTAAAGCAGAAGCTTTTCTTACCTGATCTGAAATAGTTTCAAGGTCGCTTTTATCTTTTTCTTTTTCAATACCATGAGCTTTTATATCAATAGCAGAACTGATTATTGTTAACTCAGCGCCCATATTATCGTGAAGGTCTTTTGATATTCTTGATCTCTCTTTTTGAATTTTATTTTGAAAGCTGAGCTCTTCTCTTTTACGGTTCAAGTTATTACGCTGAACTACAAATAAGATAATGAACAACAATACAATAAAAGCTGAAATAACGATAATAAGAAAAGTGTTGCGTTTACTAATAGCTAATTCGCTTTGTGCAATTGTATTTTGTTGCGAAAGAATTGTATTTTCTTTTTCCTTTAAATTATACTCTGTTTGCAGTTTTCCTAATTTATCCTGTGTTTCCTGATTGTATAAACTATCATTAACAACCTGATGCATCTCTAAATAGTAATTAGCCTGTTTAAAATCACCTTTATGATGCTCTAAAGTATACAATCCTAAATAAGCTTTCTTTTGCCATAACCAACTTTTTATTTCTTGCGATTGCTTTAAACCTAATTTCAAATATTCTTCTGCTTCCTTGTATTTTTTCAGATCAATGTAAACCAAACCAATATTTGTATTGATAATAGACATGCCGCTCACTGTACCAATCCTATCATAGATATCTTTAGCCATCAAATAATATTCGAGTCCTTTTTGGGTATTTCCTAAACGTCTTTCACAAACACCGAGTGATTGATATATCTGAGAAATGAATTCTTCACGACAATACTTTTTACTTAGAGGCAATAATTCATCGTAAATTGCAATTGCCTGTTTAACTTCATTAGTTTTCGATAAAATTATAGCATAATTACATTTCGCAGACACATAGCCGTCATAATCCTTCACAGACAAAGCGCCTTCTGCTGAAGAATTGTACATTTTTTTTGCTTCTTCTAATTGATTATTACGCTCATAAATACTACCAATATTATTCTGAAGTTTAAAAGCTTCTACAGAAGAACCGGCTTTTTCAAAAAGTTCAAGTGCTTTTAAATTTTTTTCGAGACTGATGTCGTATTTACCTTTCTCATAATAACCCAGAGCCACTTTACTCATACTTGCGCCTGCGTCTCTCCATTGCTTTTTAGCTAAACGGATGCCGTATGCTTTTTCGGCAAGAAGAATACAACTATCGAATGAGCCCTTAAAATAATAACTTAAAGAAAGATCATTCATGCAACTGGCAATAAGGAGAGAATCATTTAGGGTTCTTGCTAATTCGCAAGACCTGTTACCATATTTTATTGCCAGATCAATATTACTTGTGGAATTGTAATAACCGAGATCATCCAGCGCTTTTACTTTTGCAACACCTGAAAGTGATGGCAATTGTTTTTCTAAAGAATCAATGAGGTGTTTTAAATCATTCTGTGAGAATGTAGAAAAGTTAAAGAATAAAAATATTCCAAATATGTATTTTAAAAATATAACATGTTTAAAGTAAACCATCATTTCTAGCTTTATTAACAGCCTCTAATTTACTATGAACATTTAATTTTTTATAGATATTTTCAAGATGTTTTCTAACCGTTCCATAACTTATTCCTGTTACATTAGCCACTTGCTCGTAACTCATCCCCGAAGCAATGTGCTCAAGCATCTCAATTTCGCGTTTACTGAGCTGACTTTCTACAGATACTTCTTGTTTTACTTTTATAGTGGCGTTTTTTATCAGATTTAGCGATTTTAAAGCAATACTTGCACTCATTGCGCTTCCACCTTCCATTGTTTCAAAAATAGATCGGTGAATCTTTTCAGGTTTTTCGTCTTTTAGCAAATATCCTTTCGCTCCGGCACAAATAGCTTTGAATAAATTGGTCTCATCATCAAAAACAGTACACATTAGTATTTTGGTATCCGGATATTTTGTGAGGATTTTTTCAGTCGCTTCAATGCCATCCATCTCAGGCATTTCAATATCCATAATAATAACATCTGCCTCAAGACCTTGCATCATAGCATGTAAAATTTCTTTACCGTTAGAAAACTCTTTTACAACCAACATGTCTTTTGACAATTGCAATTTACTTACAATGGTTTCTCTTACATTTTTAATATCGTCGACTACAGCTATCTTAATCATAATTGTGAAAATAAAAATTTACCTGCTCACTTCAAGGCAAACTTATGAATTATAGTTAAAGAAATAAATACGCAGAATAGCGTATAATACTTAGAATTTCTCCCCTTCCAACTTCGCCACAACAGCTGAGGCAACAGCGTTTCCTACAACATTAGTTGCGCTACGGCCCATGTCAAGAATTTGATCAACAGCTAATAATAATAGTAAGCCTTCACCGGGAATATTAAACATTCCGAGCATTCCGGCAATAACAACTAAAGATGCACGTGGTACGCCTGCCATTCCTTTACTGGTGACTAATAAAATCAACATCATTTTAATTTGGTCGGCCATTCCAATTTCCATGCCATACGATTGCGCGATGAATACCGTTGCAAACGTCATGTACATAATAGAACCATCCAGATTAAAGGAATAACCTAATGGCAACACAAAACTCACAATACGATTACTGATACCGTGTTTTTCTAAAGCTTCAATTGTTTTTGGCATCGCGCTTTCTGAACTTGATGTACTAAACGCTAAAAGAATTGGTTCTTTAATATCAGATAATAATTTGTAGAATTTTATTTTGAAAATGGTGGCGATGAACCACAACACAACAAACACAAAGAATAATAATCCCCCAAAGAAACATAAAATTAAATACGCGTATCCACTCAACACATCCAAGCCTTGCATGACGACGACCGCTGTTATTGCTCCAAAAACACCAATGGGCGCAAAATTCATAACGTAATTTGTAACCTTAAACATTATGTGCGCTAAACTATCGCAAGCTCGCACCATAGCCTCGCCATGTTTACCAATTGAAGCTGCTGCAATTCCAAAAAATAAAGCAAACACAACAATAGGCAATACATCATTTGTTGCCATTGCACTTATGATACTATCGGGAATAATATGAGAAATAAAATTCTTAGCGTCCTGCGCGTTTGATTTTACGCCCGTTTCAGCACGCGCATCCGGTAAATCCAAATGCATCACTTTTCCCGGTTCAAATATGTTTACAATTACTAAACCTAACATCAAGGCAATTAAAGTGGCGCAGGTAAAATATACAATAGTCTTTAATCCAATTCGTCCAACTGATTTGAAGTCGCCCACCTTTGCTACACCTAAAACTAATACTGCGAATACTAATGGCGCAATAATCATTTTAATCATCCGTAAAAAAATATCGCTTAAAATAGAGAAGCGTGAAGCGATGTCTTTCTTTTGGTCTTTAAATTGTTTTTCGCTTAGTTTAGTTAAAGCTGCTTCTGTTTTTTTAATCACTTCCGGGTTTCCGCTTTTCACTAAAATAGTTTTGGCATAATCAGGTTTTGAATCCTTTAAAGATTTATTAATGATATAACCCGTTACTAAACCAATTAACATGGCAATAACTATACTGGTAATAAGGCGGTTTTTCTTCGAAAACATTTAAATCAATTTATATCTCAAACTTAATGATTATATTTAATTTTACATAACAGAAAAACCTGATTAAGTTTAGCCACAAAATCTCAAAAACTCTAAATCCCACAAAACTTTAGTGGAATTTAGTGCCTTGGTGTTTTGGTGGCAAAAAAACGAAGAAACAATTTCAATATGACGATAACAGAAGCACAACAAAACGTAGATAACTGGATTAAAACCCATGGCGTGCGCTATTTTAACGAATTAACCAATATGGCAATGCTGACTGAAGAAGTTGGTGAAGTAGCCCGCATAATGGCTCGTCGCTATGGCGAACAATCCGAAAAGGAAAGCGACAAAACAAAAGTACTGGATGACGAACTAGCTGATGTGCTATTCGTGCTTATTTGTATTGCTAACCAAACGGGAGTTAATTTGGAAGATGCTTTGAAAAAGAATCTCGATAAAAAAACAAGTCGCGATAGTGAACGGCATAAAGGAAATGAGAAGTTGAAATAAGACAAAATGTTATCCCCCTTTAAGGGTGATTTTCCTCAGTAAAAAATATACTAAATGCGTTTAACAAATTTGTAATCCCAAAACATTTATACATTTACACAAAACAATTCTATGAAAAAATTAATTCTTGCTTTTGCTCCTCTTTTACTAATGAGTTTTAATCCTCCAACTGAAACTAAGGAAGCTTATGTTCTATACGATATTAAAGGTGTAAGGACTGATTACAGTAAATTATTAGCTGAAGCCAAAAAAGCAGATGTTATTTTATTCGGAGAATTACATGATAACCCCATTTCTCACTGGTTACAAAAAGAACTAACGAAAGATGTTTATGCAGATAAAAAAGAAAAATTAGTTTTAGGTGCAGAAATGTTTGAAGCCGATGATCAAATTGCTTTAAATGAATATTTAGCCGGACGCATGAGCGAAAAAACTTTGAAAGATGAGGTTAAACTTTGGAATAATTTCCCTACAGACTACAAACCACTTTTAGATTTTGCGAAGACTAATAAATTAAATTTTGTAGCAGCAAATATTCCGCGCCGCTATGCGAACATGGTTTACTCGCGCGGAACTGCTTGTTTAGATAGTATTGATGCGGATGCAAAAAAATGGATTGCCCCTCTGCCTTTCAAATACGATGGTAACGTAAAAGCTTATAAAGAAATTTTCGAAAACGGCGGCGGACATGGTGGCGAAAATTTACCAAAATCGCAAGCTATTAAAGATGCAACTATGGCACATTTCATTTTAAAGAACTGGACTAAAGGCCAAACCTTCATTCATTTTAATGGCGCTTATCATAGCAATAATCATTCTGCAATTGAATGGTATTTGAAACAACAAAAACCTGATTTAAAAGTGATGGTGATTTCTTCTACCGAACAAGCTAACATTTCAAAATTAGATTCAGTTGCAATTGGAAGTGGAGATTTTATTATTTGTACACCGTCGAATATGACGAAAACGTATAAGTAGGAATTTATTCTTCAATAACCCCCTCCCTCCGCTTTGGCGGAGGACTCCCCCTTGTAAAGGGGGAGAAATTTTGTTCTTCCAAATTTAGATTCTCGGCACGAAAACTTTATTCATATACGTGAAATTTTTCTCCCCTTACCAAGGGGAGATGTCACGAAGTGACAGAGGGGTTTAATCGAATGCTATTATGAAGCGTATTTCCTTTTACGAATATAAAATTGAATCAATCCGAAAAGAATAACGATGCCAAGTGGTAAAGCAATATTAATTAATTGCCATTTACTTTCTTTGCCTTCAATTTTCTTTTTAGCTAAAAGTCTTAGTTTAATTTCACGGGCTCTTAATTGAAGTAAGCCCTCATCATCCAATAAATAATTCACACAATTCAATAAAAATGTTTTGTTAGCGAAAGTTTGATTGGTGAATTGATCGTAGCCCAATGGTAATGGTCCGGTACGTCTCATCACATCATTCTTAGCAATATCACCATCAGCAATTACAATCATTTTTGTCTTCTTACTTATCTCTTTATACTTAAATGCTTCTAAAACCGAATCGTGCATCGATTGATTAGCTCTGTTTTTATAATTCGATTCAAATTCTCCTTCCAATAAACAAGCAACAGGTTGGTACGGAGTACTAAACTGAGATTCCTTAGGTTTAAATTGTACCATTGCTAATGCAACACGTGCAGGTGTTGGCTGTAGCTTTGTGTATCGTGAAGTGTGCAATAAAATAGTTTTCTTAATTCCCTTCGCTGTTATGGTATCAATAGTTCCTGCAAATTCCATTTTAATTAAATCGAGATTCTTTACAATGGGATGATCGATGTCCGGCATTAATAAAGGACTATACAACCATTGAAACGGCTGGAAATTAGGTTGTCCGTTTTTAAAACCAACATTCACAGGAATCTTAGCACACTGCATATCTTGAACCAATACAGGGTTTAAACGAACGCCGTATCTAAACAGCATGTCGGTTAAATTTAAATCGTTATTAAAACCTAAGGTAAATTGCTTTAGTCTGAATGTATCCATGTCTAAATACACAGGATCAATCATCCACAACACTTTTCCGCCACGCATAATAAACTGATCGATGATAAATTTATCTTTCTCAACAAAAGCTGAATCGGGTTGAGAAATTACAATGACATCCGTTCCATTTAAAGCATCTAATTTTTGATTGATAACTGTACGATTTACTTCATAGTACTCACTTAAAGAACGCATAAAATCGTACTGACGCAAAGTGTCTAATTCACTGTGACCTTCAATAAAAGTTACTTCCGGTTTACGTGGCGCTTGTAGTTTACGGATTGTGTTTGTAATACCGTATTCTAATTCTTGTACTGAATTATTTATACTCATTTCAGCAGAGAAACCACCACCGGCTTGCTTCTTATAAATTTGCCAAGGTAATTCGCGACCACGATAGGTAACAAGAGCGCCCGGCCATAATAAAGTTTCAGTTACTTTTTGTCCTTTTTTACTTTTATCAATTACCTGTTCAGGAATAATTCCTTTATCGTATAATTGTTTTTCAATTTTATTTACTTCTTCTTTATTCGGATTCTCCCCGGGATTAATGAATTCGTAATCGATTTGATTGTTGGAATAAGCTCTGAATTCATCTAAAATTTCTTTAGTTTCATTTCTCAATCTTGTAAAATCAGGATTTAAATCGCCCTGCAAATAAATTTTCATGTAAACAACATCATCCAAATCTTTTAGGAGTTTTCTTGTTGATTCTGCTAAAGTGTAACGCTTTTCAGAAGTTAAATCGAAACGCTGGAAGTAAAATGAAAATACAAAATTGGCGAGTATTACAATACTAATCGTCATCACAAAGTTGATGATGTCTTTCCGTCTGTTACCGGTAGTATGTTTTTTCTCCTTTACCATTTTCTGCTTTGCAACACTAATTTTGTTGAGATATTGAATAAGGTAATCACACTTATAAAATATAACATATCGCGTGTATCAATAACACCGCGGCTCATACTAATGTAATGATGATTAATGCCTAATGACTTTACTAAAGCATCATACTTTCCGAACAATCCGGATACAGCAATGTATTCGAAACCAGTATAACAAAAGAAACACAACAGAAGTGCCATGATGAAAGCGATAACTTGATTCTCTGCAACTGCAGAAGCGAAAATACCAATGGACACAAATCCTGCTCCTAAAAATAATAAACCAATGTACGAACCCCACATACCGCCGGTGTCAATTCCTACGCGGTGATCGGCTGCCAATTTACTTACAGTGTAATAATAAATTAATGTTGGAAGTAATGAAACGATTACCAAAGTAAATCCTGCTAAATATTTTGCGAATACAATTTGCATATCGCTTAAGGGGCGCGTTAATAATAATTCGATAGTCCCAGTCTTTTTCTCCTCCGAAAAAGTACGCATGGTAATAGCCGGAATTAAAAATAAATACACCCAAGGTGCTAAAACAAAAAGCGGATCAATATTTGCGAAGCCATTTTCTAAAACATTAGTGCCGGTACTCTCGCTTGGAATTAACCACATAAACGCCCCAATTAGCGTAATAAATACACCAATGGCCACATAACCAATCAGCGAACTTAAAAAGCTACGGATTTCTTTTATGTATAAGGTTAACATCTATGCAAAAATAACATTATAGTAGTGAATGTTGAAGAGGATTATGATTTATTTAACACATTTTTATTCAGTAAAAGCAACGTTTCTTCTAATATATCATGTCCGCCTTCATAATGAATGGAGTTTGGTGTAATACCATTTCTTTCCAGAGTCTGCAATTGCTCTACTCTCCGCTTATCCGACAAAAGTTCGTCTTTATCTCCGGCCACATAATGCCAGTTTAAGGTTTTAAGTTTTTGTACATCGCTTTCCCAATTCATATCGGGTGGAATAACACTGCCCCACACAATTAAATTATCGATTCTGTTTTGTGTATGTGCTGCCCATCTGCAAATTGTTGCGCCACCCTGCGAAAATCCCAATGCATTCACCACAACTTTTTTATCGAGAGGTTTTATGTAGTTCTCGTAAACAGTATCTAAATACTCACAATAATCTTCAATATCTTTTTCACGTTCTTCTCTTGTCATCCAACTCGCTCCTATTTTTCCACTGAAGCCATTTAAGTAATAACGGTGCAATCCTTCCGGGAGTATAAATAAATTTTCATCGCCAAATAATTTTTCAAATTTATTAATGAAAAAGGTGGTCATTTGTCCGTACCCATGCGCCACTAACCAAACTGATTTTAAATTGGAGTTGTTTGCTCCCTCGATAGCAACACGTGCTGTTTTCTGAACTTTTAAATAGTCAATCATTCTTCGTCGGCTCCAGCGCTAAACAATGTATCAGCGTCAATAGCTTGATAAATTTTATAAGTTTGATAAGCACTTCTGTTTAATTTATTACTTAATACTACAATTGTTATTTTATCACTTAATCTCCTATGAAAAGCTGTTCGGTAACCATGCCACCAACCATTGTGAAACACTTCTTTTTTCTCATTGTCTTTAAAATCTTTCATACGCCAGCCTAAACCATAATTACTTAATTTTTTTTCGCGGCTTAATGCGCTGTAAGCTAAAGCTTGTGTTTCTGCGTTCAATAATTTCCCCTGATATAAAGCTTCACTAAACAAAAACATATCGTAAGGGGTTGAGTAAATACTTTTATCTCCAACCACATAATCGGCGGCTTCAGGTTCAATTATTTTCCAACGGTTATCATAAGGTTTTGAAACTGCTTTTTCAAAAATATCGAGACTTAATATGGTTCCTGAATGTCGCATACCTAATGGGAGAAAAATTTCTTCGTGTAAAAAATTTGAAAATGTTTTTCTGGATACTTTCTCGATTAATAAGGCGAGTAATGCGTAATTGGTATTGCAATAATTAAACGCGCGATTCGGTTGTAAATATAAAGCCGGACGTTTCTCAACCATCAATTGCAATACTTCTTGGTTTGTTAGAACTCTGTTTTTACTAGTAACAATGTCATTTAAGAAATATAAATAATTTGGCAAACCTGAACGATGCGACAATAAATGTTTAACTGTGATTTTATCGTAAGGGAATTCAGGAAAATAAGAAGCGAAGGTATCATCCAATTTTATTAATCCTTTTTCAATTAATAACATAACGGCTGTTGCTGTAATTACTTTTGATACTGATGCTAATTGAAAAGAAGTTGTGTCAGTTAGAGGAATATTATTTTTCTTATCAGCATAACCAAAACATTTTTGATAAATAACCTCAGCATCTTTGGCAACAATTACAGCGCCATTAAAACCATTACAACCTACCATTTTTGTAAATAAAGTATCTAAACGGAAAGCTACATCTTTATATTTTGCAGGCGTAACTTTTCCAATATGCGGCGCTTCAGGCTTTGAAAAACCTAACATCCCGAATTCGGAATTAGATTGTCCACAACTGAAGCAGATAAGGGAGAAGGATATGAGAAGGAGTTTACGCACGAGTTATTGGTTATTGGTTAAAAAATATTTTACTTCGTAATTCGTCATTCAAATGTTCAATTATTCAATTGTTCTGATTCTTACTTCTTCTTTACAGGCTCGTCATCATCCTTGTACTTATCGTAATCTAATTTATTGCCCCAATAATTCATTTGCTGCTTTATCCATTCTTTACGTTTACTAATGTAATTAGTTGCAGGATTAGCTTTATATCGTAACGGACTGGGTAGAATGGCAGCAATGGCGGCCGCTTCGTCTTTAGTTAATTTCAATGCTTTTTTCTTGAACCAATGTTGCGAGGCGGCTTCTGCACCATAAACACCATCACCCATTTCGATGCTATTTAAATACACTTCCATGATGCGCTCTTTGCTCCAGAAAATTTCTATCAGAAGTGTGAACCAAACTTCGAATGCCTTTCGGATATAACTTCTTCCTGACCATAAAAAAACATTTTTTGCAGTTTGTTGCGTAATTGTACTCGCCCCGCGCATGTGTTTGCCTTGTTCATTTTCTTTCATGGCTTTTTGAATTGCACCCCAATCGAAACCGAAATGTTTTAGATAATTTTGGTCTTCGCTACAAACAACTGCCAATTGTAATTTTGGATTTATCTCTTCAAATGGAACCCAATCATGATCTAAGTGCATTTTTTTACCGTCCATTTTTTGTTCCACACAACGAATCACCATCAAAGGAGTAAGGGGAACAGGCACCCAACGGAACAGAATAACCGACAAAATGGAGACTACCACGAAGCAAACGATAGCTTTCCATATAAAATTCAGTATTTTCCGTAGTAAAGACATGCCCAAAACACAAATCTATTCGTAATTTTGTACCGAAAACCCTACCCTTCAACAATCAATTAACTATGGGCTTTTAATTTCTTTATGCAGAAAAAATGGATTTATGCGCTTTTGGCTCTTTTAGGGGGCTTAATTATACTGTTTTACTTCAATAAGTATAAAGTTGCGCCAAGTATTGATATTACTAAATTGGAAATTGTTACCGAAACGGAACAGCCGTTTAACATGACTCAATTGAAAGGAAAGAAATTAATTGTATCCTTTTACGCCAGTTGGTGCGGAAATTGTTTAGAAGAATTAAAAGACATTAACAAAATAAAACAATCTGATTTAAACGACATTGAAGTAGTTTGTATAACCGATGAACCAATAGAAAAAATATTGGAGTTTAAAGAAAGAACCGGCTACACATTTTTATTTTTAAAATTGAAAAAGAATTTTCAAGACATAAACATTTACTCTATTCCTGTAACTTATATTGTAAATGAAAAATTGGAAGTGGTAGAAGAACATTTAGGATATGTTGATTGGACCGATGCCTCTACTTTAAATCATATTAAAAGTTTGTATTAAAAAAAAGCGCCGTTTCCCGGCGCTTTTTTTTATTCTTCATTCCTATTTGGAGCAGGTTTTCCCATGACATGTTTAGTTTTTGGCTTAGGTTTTGGTTCCGGATCCGGAACATAACGTGGTCCGCCCATTGTATGTTCAATGTTTATTGGAGTAACTGCTTTTATTGAATCCTGTACATGTTTAGTTTTAATAGAATCAGGAGGAATTACAAAAGCAACTTCACCTTTCATCGTTAATTGTTTATCTCGTGGACTGCTTTGTGCACAACCAAATAAACTAAAACCGAAAATAAAAAATGTAATCAAAGCTGCCTTCTGAAAAAATTTCCAGCCTCTGAATTGTTTAAAGAAATGCTCGAAAGAAATTTCTTCTAATTGTTCCTCTTTAAATCTTCCACACACAGCTTCTGTTTCAGGTAACTTCACAAAAAAGTTTTTTATTTCATCAATGGTTTTTACACTGAAGTCGATTACCGTTTTTTGGCATGACAAACAAAATGCGCCTTTTTCGTTGGGAGTCATTGCATCCCAATTTTCGTGGCAGGGGTTATCTATTACTATTTTCATGATTTCCTTGTTTTATATTTAGATGAGAATGGTTTAAGAATTCCATAAGGAACGATTATAAAACATTGACATTCAATTCTTTAATGTTTCCTATCGTCAATCATTACATCGCCCATTAAATGTTGCGGAGGCGGTGGATTTTTTTTCTTTGGTCGTTCTTCAGGGGTAACTTTCACCTTTCCTTTAATTGGACGATGAGTAGTTTTAGTTGTATCCTTTTTACAAATCTGTTTCACAGTATCGGGCGGAACGTAAGCAACAATTCCCATTTTAATATCCGGCGCCCTGTCAGGATGATTTTGTGCGCAACCAAATAAACTAAATCCGAAAACAAAAAACACAACTACGGCAGCTTTCTGAAAGTAATGCCATTTCTTAAAGTGAGTGTGAAAATGATCGAAGGTCATGTCTTCTAATTGCTCTTCTTCAAATCGTCCGCAAACAGATTCCGTTTCGGGAAGTGCGGAAAAGAAACTTTTAATTTCGGCAACTGTTTTCTTACTAAAATCAACTACATTTTTTTGGCAAGACAAGCAGAAAGCGCCTTTTTCATTGGGTGACATTGCATCCCAATTTTCGTGGCAAGGAGTGTTTATTGAAATCTTCATAACCTGATTTTTATATTTAGATGCAGGTCAGGAAATAATTCCATAAATTTTCTCGCAGAGACGCAAAGGCGCAGAGTTTTAGGTTTAACTGCAAAGTTGTTTTGGAAGACAGAGTCATGGTGAACCTGCCCAGTCATTTACAACCACAATCGACTCGGAGGACAAAGTCATGGTGAGCTTGCCGAACCACAAGTGAGCTCTCAAAAAAAAGAGCGCTGAGCCTGACGAAGCGCATTGAGCCCCTTCGTCAGGCTCAGGGGCTAATTGTTTGTTTTTAATGGCGTGGTTCGGCAAGCTCACCATGACAGCGTATTATAAAAGGAAAGACGCGATTCATAAATATTTTGTAAATTTATTTATGGTTAGACTAACTATCCTTTCTTTAATTTTCTTTACCCTACTATCTATATCAGGTTGCAGAAAAAAATATGCGATTTCTGGAAGAGTTATTTCGTATAGCACTTCACAACCAAGATCAGGAATCGAAATTCACTTAAATCAATGCCTTGATTCAAGAAGTATCTGTCAATCTCAAATTATTGGTTCTTCAACGACAAATGAGAATGGGGAATTTTTTATTAATGGGAAGTTCAGAAAAAAAGGCAGATTCTACATAAGCTTTGATGATAATGGGAAAGGTTATCACATTGACGTAAACGATATTAATGATTCAAATATTCTAATAACAACTACACCATAAAAAACGCCCCGTAATCGGAGCGTCTTTTAATTAAGCGTTTTTAAAATCCCAGGTTTCCATGAACTTGGTAGTATAGTTTCCTTTTTTGAAGTCTTCGTTTTGCATTAATTTTAAATGGAATGGAATTGTAGTTTTTACACCTTCAATTACATATTCACTTAAAGCACGGTGCATTTTTGCAATGGCTTCTTCACGCGTTTGTGCCACAGTAATTAATTTCCCCACCATACTATCATAGTTTGGCGGAATTGTATAACCACTGTAAACATGGGAATCAACGCGAATACCATGTCCGCCCGGTGTATGTAATGTTGTAATTTTTCCCGGCGACGGAATGAAATTCATAAACGGATTCTCTGCGTTAATACGGCATTCAATAGCATGTAATTGCGGATAATAATTTTTTCCGGAAATAGGAACACCTGCAGCTACTAATATTTGCTCGCGGATTAAATCGTAGTTAATTACTTCTTCAGTTATCGGATGCTCCACCTGAATGCGCGTATTCATTTCCATGAAATAGAAATTGCGGTGTTTGTCAACCAAAAATTCAACAGTACCTACTCCTTCGTATCCAATTGATAAAGCCGCTTTAACTGCAGCATCACCCATTGCTTCGCGCAATTCCGGTGTCATAAACGGAGATGGTGTTTCTTCCACTAATTTTTGGTGGCGACGTTGAATAGAACAATCGCGCTCACTTAAGTGACACGCTTTTCCGTATTGATCACCTACAATTTGAATTTCGATGTGGCGTGGTTCTTCAATATATTTTTCCATGTACATGGCACCGTTACCAAAAGCAGCAGTTGCTTCGTGTACCGCGCTATCCCATAGAGCTTCTAAATCTTCTTCTTTCCAAATAATGCGCATTCCTTTTCCACCACCACCGGCAGTAGCTTTTATAATTACAGGATACACAGTTGCTTTGGCTATTTTTTTTGCTTCTTCAACACTTTCAATTAATCCGTCAGATCCGGGAACACAAGGAACGCCGGCTTCTTTCATAGTAGCCTTCGCATTACTTTTGTCTCCCATTTTATTAATCATCTCAGGAGAAGCACCAATAAATTTAATTTTATTCTGGCGGCAAATTTCAGAGAACTTTGCATTCTCACTTAAGAAACCATAACCAGGGTGAATAGCATCAGCGTTAGTAATTTCAGCAGCGGCAATAATGCTCGACATACTTAAATAACTCTCTTTGCTTGGCGGCGGGCCAATACAAACAGCTTCATCAGCAAACTTTACGTGCAACGATTCTTTATCGGCCGTAGAGTAAACCGCTACTGTTTTTATTCCCATTTCGCGACAAGTTCTGATAATGCGTAAGGCAATCTCTCCCCTGTTTGCGATTAATATTTTTTTAAACATGATTTTTGGTTTAAAGTTCAAGGTTTAAAGTTCAAGGTTTAATACCACGAACAATAAACATTAAACATGGAACATTAAACTGATTAACTAGGATCTACTAAGAAAAGTGGTTGGTCGTACTCAACAGGAGTAGCATCATTCACCAATACTTTTACAATTTTACCTTTGATGTCGCTTTCAATTTCATTGAACAACTTCATAGCTTCAATAATACAAACTGTTTTACCTGCAGTTACATCATCACCTACATTAACGAATACTGATTTATCAGGACCCGGAGAACGGTAGAATGTTCCAATCATTGGCGATTTAATAGTTAAGTATTTTGACTCGTCAACACCATTTGAAGTTGGGGTTGAAGTTGCTTTAGTTTCAGTAACAGGTGTTGGATTACTTACCGGTGCATTACTTACAACGTGAGTTGGTGTTGTAATCATTTGTGTAGGAGCTGCCTGATACATTACAGGACCATTTGACTTACCGGTTTTAATAACGATTTTAATCTCCTTTGTTTCCAGTTCAACTTCATTTACCCCGCTCTTCGAAACAAACTTAATGAGATCTTGGATTTCGTTTAATTTCATTTGTTAGTGTTTTTATGCCCCGTTGGATTTTTTATCCTTCGGGGAGTTAGTTAGTGGGGTTAAAAGTAACATTTTTTTATTTTTAAAAAGCTTAATTTTTTACAGTTTTTGTCGAAAAAATGAACAATTTCAGCGACTTTTAACAAAAAAAGCCCCGAAATGGGGCTTTTTTAATGATTTATTGAAATTGGAACTTGCCTGACGGCAGTCAGGTTATTTACCTAGTTTCTTTTTAAGATTTGTATCAATTGCATCTAAAAATTCCTCGGTATATAAATAATGCTTTCCGTGTTCAACTTTGTTTCCGTGAGCACAAACCGCAAGATCTTTTGTCATTTTTCCACTTTCTACAGTTTCAACACAAACTTGTTCTAAAGCTTGAGCGAAGTTGATTAATTCTGTATTCCCATCTAATTTACCGCGGAACTCTAAACCACGAGTCCAAGCAAAAATAGAAGCGATTGGATTAGTTGAAGTTGGTTTACCAGCTTGGTGATCGCGGTAGTGACGAGTTACTGTACCGTGAGCAGCTTCAGCTTCCATAATTTTTCCATCCGGAGTTACAAGAACTGAAGTCATTAAACCTAATGAACCAAAACCTTGAGCAACTGAATCGGATTGAACGTCACCATCATAATTTTTACAAGCCCAAACAAAACTTCCGTTCCATTTTAATGCTGATGCAACCATGTCGTCGATTAAGCGGTGTTCGTAAACGATACCTGCTGCAACAAATTTTGCTTTGTAATCTTTTTGGTAAATCTCTTCGAAAATATCTTTAAAGAAACCATCGTATTTTTTTAAGATGGTATTTTTTGTAGATAAATATAAAGGCCATTTTTTATTTAAGGCAACATTAAAACAAGAGTGTGCAAAACCGCGGATAGATTCTTCGGTGTTATACATTCCCATTGCAACGCCATTACCTTTGTAATTATAAATTTCGTGAGTTACAGGTTCTCCTCCGCCTTCAGGTGTAAAGGTCATGGTTAATTTACCTTTTCCTTTAATAACCATATCCGTTGCGCGGTACTGATCACCAAAAGCGTGACGGCCAACGATGATTGGGGTTGTCCAATTAGTAACTAAACGCGGAACGTTTTTACAAACGATTGGCTCACGGAAAACGGTTCCATCTAAAATATTACGGATGGTTCCGTTTGGTGATTTCCACATTTGCTTTAATTTAAATTCTTCAACGCGGGCTTCATCAGGAGTGATGGTTGCACATTTAATACCCACTTGGTATTTCTTAATAGCTTCAGCCGAATCGATAGTAACCTGATCGTTTGTAGCATCGCGGTGTTCGATACCTAAATCGTAGTATTTAATATCAATATCAAGGTATGGAACAATTAATTTGTCTTTAATAAATTTCCAAATGATGCGGGTCATTTCATCGCCATCTAATTCAACAACGGGATTGGCTACTTTAATTTTGCTCATGGTAAACAGTATTTAGGTTTAAATTTCTTGTCAAAAATTGAAGCCCAAATATATAAGAATTAATTTAAAAAAGGGAGGGAATTTTTTCCTTATTCTTTAACTAATTTCCCTTGTTTAACTTGCTTGTTTTGAGAGAATAAAGAATAGATATAAAGCCCGGGTGGCAAGGTGCTTGTCTCTATAGAGTTTTTACCATCGGTTAATTGTTTTCGCAGAATTTCCTGACCTAGCGTATTGAATAAAATGAATTCAGAATTTTCAGGAAGCTCGCTGCATTTGATTGTGAGTTGTGAACTGAATGGATTTGGGGCAATCATCAATTCGAAGTCTTTAAATTTTTGTTCAATACCTGTAGCTTTGCAAATAGTGACTTGGAAAGTTTTAGTTACTGACGATTTACATCCGGCAATCGGTTCAGAATAAACATAAGTTATAGAATCAACACCTAACACAGAAGGCGTAAAAGTGGTTCCACTTACACCTGTTCCTGAAAAAGTTCCCCCTGGAGGAAAAGCACTTAAGGGAACTGGGAGCGAAGAAATACAGATTGTACTTGGTAATGTAAAAGTTACAGTTGGATAAGTGCCAAAATTATAAACTTCGTTTATAGTAAAAGTTGGAAATGATGTTGGATTTGAAGTTAACGTATAACTATCAAAAGAGCTTGCAGTGATACAACTAGCTGTTGATATCGGGCCAGTTGAATTTGACCATTGTAGATTAGTTGTATTTGTATCTGGATTACATATAGTAGTTGAAAAAGAAGATGCAATACATGTATTATGTATTTGTGTTGAAGAGTTTGAGCCTAGTAGTACTGGACATGATGCATCACAACATACATCAAAATAGGCATATGCCAAATCATAGCTATACAAACACCAATCTGCACTAAGTTTTATTTGTATCATTTGACCTATATATGGTGATAGGTTAAAATTCTTAGTTTGCCATGGGAAATAACTTACAGGATAGCTACCAATTGTTGTACATATTTGTGGTCCAAGAACAGAAGAATTCGAGAAAGTAGTTGGTCCAGTAGTCACAATAGTATTAGGTGGTGAAGAATAGCATACAGAATAATTTGAAGAAGGAATCAGGTTATTAAATTGATCGTAAAACTGAATCCTGATATTAGCAGCAGCACTTGCAGGATGTGGAAAATCTAAAGTAACTCCAGAAAAATTAACTTTAAAAATATAATTTGAAGGTGTTAACATAATGTATCTTGAAGCTGAAGCATTAAAGTTTGTTTTTGGAGTGGGTCCAGAACAAGCAGTATTGCTATTATTTAATTTTAATGAATAATTTCCTCCTGGACAAACAACCGGAAAACCACCAAAAGGATCCGATCCTGTTCCAGAAACAACCTGAAAATCACCTGACATTGTCCAACCTGCAGTATTACCATCTTCAAAATCTAAATTACCGCAAGTACTTGTGGCTACTGATGACGATTCAAATGTTTTTTCAGTTATTAAATTATACTTCCGTTTTATAAAATTACGTTGAACACTTTGTAAGTAATTTTCTCTTGAAGTCTTATCCTTTATCTCCGAAAGATGTTCATTGAAATGTGTGTAATCGAAATCAGCTAATGAGTCATTTCTTTCCTTTTGAGCATAAGTTCTGATGCTACATAACAGAATAAAATAAATGACAAATGTTTTCTTCATACATAAAGCTTATTCAAAAAGCGTGCCAATGTTAAAATAAGTGAAATAAAAAAGCCGTTCAATTGATTTTGAACGGCTTCTAAATATTTATATGAAGATTACTTTTTAGGTTCTTCCTTCTTAGTTTCTTCCTTTTTAGTCTCTTCGGCTGAAGTTTTGTTGTTGTTTGTGTTAGTATTCGTTTTCTTCTTTCCCGGTAAGCCTTTTTCGTTTATAGCCATACGAGTTCCGCCCGGAGCCGGTTCTTGTTTGGTTTCTTCAGTCTTCTTCTCTTCTTTCTTTTTAGTGTCTTGCTTTTTATCGTCTTGAGCAAAGGCACCCGCCGTGATAAAAGTTAAAGCTATTACTGTTAAGATTGTCTTTTTCATATTCATTAATTTTAAATAAAAGTACTAAAATTTGCTTAACTCCTTAACTAAAAAGTGTTAAAGCTTACTTTAAGAGCTCCATCGCCTCTTGTAAAGAGATGATTTCTTCTTTAAATGTTGCTATAATAAATGCCTCAGGGAAACCTTTGTCTTCCATTTCTTTACGGGCCTTTTCGGCAGCATCGTAACCACTGTATTTTCCAACAGTAATCCTTACCATACCTGTAGCGGTTGTTTGTTTACCTACGCCTTCTAAGCCTTTTAAACGTTCATCCATATCAGCAACAGCTGTAGGTTTTTTAAGTGCACCTACCTGAATTTTAAAGCTGATTAATGATTTATCTACTGAGCTAAATGTTTTGTTTTCGTTTAAGTCTTCTTTTTCGTTGGTCGACATAGTTGCACCAGCCTCTTTCATAGAAATTCGTTTTCCGTCTTTGTAAGCCGTTACAAAGGCATCTGTGTATCCCATAAAGAATAAATCAGCTTTTCTGGTTGCTGCTTCCAGAACAGTTTTATATCCTGCAGTTACATATCTGTAAGTTCCTTCTTCTGTTTTTAATTCCACTACATTACCTGAAGTACTAAATGCCTTTAACGATATTTTATTTCTATACGCTCCTAATTGCACACGGTAAACAATGTTTCCTTTTGCAAATGTATTGTCGTTTGTATTTGTTGAAGTTGTACCTGTCGCAGTAGCTGAATTGGTTGATGAAGTCGCTGCATCATTTACAGCTTTTTGTAATTCCTCTTCAGTTAAAGTGAAATATTTTTCATTTTTAAAATAACCTACTTTCGATTGTTTATTTCCTTCTGCCACAAATTCATCGCGACGTTGCTTCGCTAATTTTACATCTTCATAAGTACCCGCAGTATAAACTACAGTTGAACCATCATCTAAAATAGTTGATTTGATGTCGCCAATACTTAATAAAAATGCCATCTCATCACTTGGCACACCACCTTCGTAACGCGCTAATTCAATGGTATAAATACGTTTCTCAGCAGCGTTAGCATTTACGTTTGGTTTTGTTCCAGAAGCGAACTCAAAAGCATTACCAATAATTTCAGTGGTTCTATCAATACCTAATGAATCAAAATAATGATCGTGCCAGCTCTGCCAAAATTCATCCGTTAATGCAACACCATGCATGTTTACATCAAATCCTTTTGGTGATGGGTTTTCATCGTCCATATAATTCGGAACGCCATCCATGTCATCATCTAAAGGACAACCGTTTTTATCCACTTTCACACCCGGAGGAGTACCTTGACAATTATCATCAAAATCTTTTACGCCGTCTTTATCGTAATCCATGTTCTCGATAGCTAACCAATCCACACCATCGTAATGCGCATCTGATAAAGTATCTTCGATCTTGCTCTTCTTATCCACTACTAAATCATATTGCAAAGAGAATGAGCTGTAAACAAATTTATCTTTTCCTTTAGTGCCTTGTCTATCGCCAACACTTTTATTAGTTATACCATCAACATAATCGGTTGTAGTTAAATAATATTGAACACCAACCTTGAAGTCGATGCGCGGTGTTACTTCCATAATAGCACCAAATCCTAATGGGAATGCGAAAGAACGCTCGGCATATTTTCCGAAACCATCCGCATTTCTTTCACGGATATCAGTTTCGTATTTATAATCACGAACTAAATCTTTTGCAAATTGAGAACCTGCACTTCCTTCGGGCATGTTTTTTATTGAGCCATCTTTCCAATAATAATAAGTTTCACCATTTCTATCTTTCAAATCCGTTTTAGATAAAAATTCAAAACCAGTTACACCGGCACTAATCCAAGGACGAATTCTATATTGATCGGGAATAAAATTTCCGAAGTCGTAAACTAAATTAAGACCACCAGCTCTGATTTCTGATTGAAAATTTTCGTGACGGTTTGCTGTGTTTTCGAAAGCGCCAAGTTTTCCGAATAGAATATTAAAATTGATTTGTAAATAACGGTTTAAGCGATGCGATACATTTAAATCGTAGCCAACTCTTGAAGTCCAGGGTGCTTGATAATGCTTGTCGTATAAATCACCAAAGAAGGAAAGCATACCTGTTCCTAAAGCAACTTTTGGTTTAAATACCGGCGGAAGATTTTTTGGACCTATCTCCTGATTTGTATCAGCTGGAATTGCCTTTGCATTATCATTAAAATACTCGATTGAATACGGCGGCATCATTGGCGCGCTCGGATTGGGCACAGTATATGAGGTATCCGATTCAGTTTGGGCTACTGAAACTGAGATAAGGAAAAGAGCAAAGAAGAAGCTTAAGAAGCACCTCATAAATCGTGAATATGTAAATTTAGTAATCAATTTTTATCTTACCCACTTTTGACTTGAAATCATTAATGCTTCTTGTACTGTAATTCTTACTGGTCCGTTATAAGCTGTAACAAAAGCGCCATTAACACCTTTGCCTTTTACGGTTTCGCGGTGATTGCGGGCTAATCTGTACTCCATAAACTTTCCTACCATAAATTTAGTGAAACCGCCGTTCATTTCGCTTCTAATGTTTTCAGAAATCCCATACATGCCTGAAAGTTTTGAAGAGGTAACTGCTGCGTTGGTATAAGCGCCAATTTGCACGCAATAAGAAACGTCTCCGCCTGTTTTAGAAGCAGTTTCAATAGAGGGCTGAGTATTAGTTGGCGTCTCCGTTTTTGTTTCAATTGCGGGAGTTTCAGTTTTTGTTTCTGTTACGGGTTGTGTTGTTGTAACAGGCGTTTCTGTTTTTGTTTCAGTTGCCGGAGTTTCAGTTTTTGTTTCTGTTACAGGTTGTGTTGTTGTAACAGGTGTTTCTGTTTTTGTTTCGGTTACAGGAGTTTCAAATAACGGTAACTTTTCAGCTTGTAATTTATAAAATTTAGATTGGTTACTTTCTAAATACGAAAATTCACCTTCCAAATTAATATTGTCTTTATGTGTTCCGCTTAGCACGTAAGAAATTTCTAAATCCGGTTCGGTTGGTACATTTACCCAAACAAATTTTATTTTTCCATCAGCAACAGAGAAAGAGCTGCCATTTATTTTATCTTGCTTAGCTGTAAAACCTGCAGGTAGCACATCGCTATAACGTGCAAAACCTTTAATGCCGTCTTTCTTAATTTTTAAATTAATCATCCAGTCGTTTGCCGTTGCGCCTTTTGTTATTGTACGTGATACGGTAACTAAACTATTAGGTTCATCACCTGTTGCAATGGTTGGAGTTGGTTCGGCAGTTTTCGCTGTTGTAGTTGGTTCAACGGTTGGTGTATTTACAACTGGTTGTGTTGTTGGTTCAGCAGCATTTACTACAGGGGTAGCAGATCCTTCACCAAACACTACTTCGGTCGGTGGCATTTCTACAATTTGTTTGTTGTTATTTTCAACGTAAGAATATTTAGCGCCAATGGTTTTTGTACCACTAACATTGGCATCAGCTACTAAAACTAATTTAACAGTAAACTCAGCTTCTGAAGGAACACCTGTCCAAATCCATTTACCAATACCTCCGGTAAAAGAAAAGGTAGCGCCTTTGCTATCTGCTTCTTTAACAGTTACTCCTTCCGGAACTTCTATTTGTAGTTTAGCAAAACCTCCCATGGTCCCTTTTGTGACAATTAATTCGGCGGTTACTTCGGTCCCGGGTTTTATATTACTCGGGAAGTTTCCTTTTACGCTTACAGTTCCGTTATCTAAAAACAAACTGAAAAAAAATAGTGCTAGTGAATTAATTGTTACAAAAAGGTATTTTATCATAGGTTTAGTTATTGTTCAAAGAAGAAATCGATCAGTCGATTTAATCTTTCAACGTTGAATGCGGATTCGCCGTCGAAGAATGAATCGATTGATTTTGTTATTTCCTCTGCCGAGATGTATCCATCTTTATTTATATCGGCAGGTTGTAACTCTGTTGGTACTTTTGTTGATTTACCAGATTTCTCTTTAACATCTTTTGCTTTAGTTTCAACTTCCTTTAGGTAGTTTAAACTTGGCGCCACATTAAATCCTTCACTTCTTTCGATAGCTAATGAATCCCATTCCATTTGGCGTTTTGCATAATCTTCTTCGTTAATGGTAACTCCGAAGCCATCCACTTTAGCACCCGGCTTTGTAGTAGGCTCGGCATCCATATAATCTTCAATGCCATCGCCATCGGTATCCGTTGGACAACCTTTTCCGTTCACTTTAGCGCCCTTTGGAGTTCCTAAGCAATCGTCTTTTGTATCTACAACACCATCATTATCGTAATCTGCATTATCAATAGCAGAGAAGTCGATGTTAGCGTATTCGTCTTTTGGTTTTTTAGTGAAATTATAATTCAATGAAATGTTTCCGGCAATCCAGCTATCATTTCCGCCATTTTTATAATTATCAATATAATCCGTTAAAGCGATATTGTAATTAACTGCAAAACGAACGCTTGTACGCAATCCCATTTGGAATTTCATTCCTAAATTAATTGGAATGTATAATGCGCTGCGACTATAATTTGCAACAGAATCCTTTAATTGAGTTTCGTAATCGTAATCACGTTTGATAACGTTTGCCAATGGCTCGTTAACAGTCGACTCCGGCAAATCACGTATAGAACCATCTTTCCAATAGTTATATGTTTTGTTGTTGGCACCAACTAAATCCCCATAAGGGTCAAACATCATATAACCAACTCCCACCGAAATAAATGGTGCAGCCACTTTGTGAGTGTCTTTCAATCTATCGAAAAAAGCCATGATGTTAAACTCACCACCCATGATTTTTGATTTAAAATTCATGTGAGAGTTAGCTGAATTATCAGTTCCCTGAAGGGTTCCGTACATTCCGTTTAAGCCAAAGCCTAAAATTTTCCCCACTCGGTAATCAACACCAAAGTTATAACCCATGCGGGCATCACCAAAATAGTTGGTGTTGCGTTCTTTTCCAACATCACCGTTAAACTTTAAACCACTTACACCAGCAGTAATACCGAATTGAGCATCCGCTACGAAAGCAAATGACATCAAACCTAAAATAACTAATACTTTTTTCATTAGTATTGAATTTAAATTGTTTTTACACTATTAACCAATGAGATAGACCTCTACCCCATTCTTGAAATAAAAGGTTAAAATATGCAAAATTCGGTACTTAGCAAAACTAATTTAAAAAAGAAAAGCCCCTGAAAAGGAGCTCTTTAGTTGTAAACAAGCGGATGTTAAAACCAGCTTATAAACTGGCAGTTCGGCCCCCATCAACCGGTAAATTAATGCCATTTATGTAAGATGCTGCCGGTGAGGCTAAAAAGGCAACAGCCGAGGCAATTTCAGATGGATCGGCGAACCGTCCCATTGGAATTTCATGTAACATTTCGGCTTTAACCGAATCTGTACCTAAACCGTTTTTAGTAGCCTTGGTATTTATAATATTTTCTAAGCGTTGGGTGCTAGTTGCGCCTGGCAAAACGTTATTTACGGTGATATTAAATTTCCCCAATTCATTGGCCAGAGTTTTAGCCCAGTTACCAACTGCTGCCCGGATGGTATTTGATACTCCTAAATTTGGTAAAGGTTGTTTTACTGATGTAGAAATGATATTTATTACTCTGCCATAACCAGCATTTTTCATTCCCTCTAAACAAGACTGCACTAAAATATGATTACAGATTAAATGATTATTAAATGCCGAAACAAATTCTTCAACCTTTGCAGAATTTATAGCGCCGCCCGGAGGACCACCGGTATTATTTACCAAAATGTGTACCGGACTATTTCTTTGCATAAAAGCATCTAACAAACTTTTCAATTTATCAGGTTGCGTAAAATCAACACACATATACGAATGGGTTTGACCATGCTCTGTACTCAGCTCTGATTTTACTTTTTTTAGTGATTCTTCGTTACGGGCTACTAATGTTACGATGGCTCCCATTTTAGCTAATTCCATAGCTACTGCCTTTCCGATGCCTTGTGTACTACCGCAAACAATGGCTTTTTTATTTTTTAAATCGAGATTCATTTTATTTTTCTATTTCTTTTAAAACGTCAACAATTAAATCTTTTTCAAATCCTCTTGAAGAGGCATATTGCAATAATTTATAATGCTTTTTTATTTTGTTGGGCTCTTTTAGGAGCTTACTTTTCTTTGCAATAACTTTTTCTAAGGTACTAAAATAATCCTTGTCGGGAATTTGTTTTAGAGCCTTATTAATGCAATAATCACTTACTTTCCTTTGCCTTAATTCAAGTTTTATTTTGATTTTGCCCCATTGTTTTATGCGGAATTTTCCACCGGCAAAAGCTATCGCAAAACGCTCTTCGTTTAAAAAATTTTCGCCAATCAGTTCGGTTATTATTTGTTCAACATCGGCTGCGTGAAGTCCGAACTCGTATAATTTATCCCTTGTTTCTTGTTGAGCGCGCTCCTGGTAGGCGCACCAGCTTTCAATTCTTTTGCGCGCCATTAAAGGTGTTAGTTGTTTTGGTGATATTTTACGGTCGTAGTTTTCCAAGACTGCTAAAATATTGATTACACTTGTAATAAAAAAAGTACAATTGAAGTTACCAGAACAACTTTTAAACAGTTTAAAAAATACCGCAGGCTTTGATGAAAAAAAGTTTGTGGATTTGCATAACAGCGAAGAAAAAATTACTTCGGTACGGTTAAACCCGTTTAAAAAAACAGAACTCGATTTTAACTTAGATAAAGAAGTAAGTTGGTGTGAGAACGGATTTTATTTGAACGAACGCCCTTCCTTTACTTTTGATCCACTTTTTCATGCAGGTTGTTATTATGTTCAGGAAGCAGGTTCTATGTTTTTGGCACACGCTTTTAAACATTCAGTTGATTTAACGCAAGAACTTGCAGTGCTGGATTTATGTGCAGCGCCGGGAGGAAAATCGACTTTAGTAAACAGTTTACTAAACGAAAAAAGTTTTTTGATCAGTAATGAAGTTATAAAACCACGCGCTGAAGTTTTAGCATACAATTTAAATAAATGGGGGACTTGTAATACAGCCGTTACAAATTGCGACCCGCAAATTTTTTCGAAACTCGATTCAGTTTTTGATGTGATTGTTGCCGATGTTCCATGCAGTGGCTCCGGATTATTCCGCAAACAACCTGATGCCGTTAATGAATGGGGTGTTGACAATGTAAATCTTTGCAGCACGCGACAAAAAAGAATTATTGGTGATTCTATTTCAAGTTTAAAGGCCGGAGGCGTTTTTATTTATTCTACTTGCTCATATTCGAAAGAAGAAAATGAAATGGAAGTAGAGTGGATGATGAAAGAATTTGATTTAGAATTAGTGCCAATTCCATTGGAAGAAAGTTGGAAAATTATTGATACCGGATTAGGTTACCGGTTCTATCCTTACTTAACAAAAAGTGAAGGTTTCTTTTGCGTAGTGTTGAAGAAAAAAGGCGAATCAGAACCCAATCACAGCAAGAAAAATAGAAAAATTACATTCGAAGAAATTTCAAAAAAAGAATTTGAACCTTTAAAAAATCATGTTGATTTAAAATCTAATCATAAAATTTTCCGCTTCCAAAACGAATTTAAATTGGTGAACACCTCTCTTTTTGATTTCATGAATACGTATGGCATGAACGTGTATTTCAAAAAAACAGGAACAACGTTGGGAGAATTAAAACACAGCGATTTTTTACCCCACCACGAGTTTGCGCAAAGTATTTATTTAAGTTCATCCACCAAAAAATTAGAGCTCACAAAAGAACAAGCCATTGCTTTTTTAAGAAAAGAAAATTTAAATCTGAAAGCGGAAAAAGGAATTAATTTAATGACTTATAAAAATCAAGGCTTAGGCTGGGCTAAAGTTTTAGATAACCGAATCAATAATTATTTGCCAAAGGAATTCAGAATTTTGAATCAGGAAGAGTAGCGAAGTACGAGTTACGTCCCGATAACTATCGGGAGACGAAGTACGAATAAATTAATTGCCGAGGTTTTTAAGTGAGCCGAATACAATCTTAATATCTTTCTCCACAGAATAATCTTTTGAGTACGATAAGAAGAGAAGATTGATTTTATCGGCTTGCAATTCTGTTTTAGAAACATCTGCAGGCGTTAATACAGATGGTTTTATGGCCGGTAAATCTTTTCTAGGCGCTTTTCCATAACCAACCCAAGAATAAATTCCTAACAATACTTTAAAACAATTTCCAATAAAATTGAATTTATTTTTTTGGATGAAAAACAAAATTGGTGAAAACAATAACAACAAACCTGAAGCAGTTAAATCGAACAAACGTTTTTTCCTTCTGTTCTCAGGCTTTCCTACATTATTAATATCAATTACATATAAATCGCCTGCCGTATCAATACTATTACTTCCAATAATTGATAAACTTTCTGGTGGTGCAATTTTAAAATCGACACCTTTTGTTACCAAGGTTAACATTTTATCAATGATGTTCTGGGATGAAATATTTTTTGCGCAGAAAATTATTTCGTTAATCGAATGCACATCTACAATTTCATTTATCTGATTAAAATTACCAATGTAATATTGATGCTTAACGCCATTATCGTTATTACTTACAAAGCCAACAAAGCCTGCATTAATTCGGGTTTCCTTTAATAATCCAAACACGCGATCAAACTCTTCTTCACTTCCAATTATAACAATACGTTTGCTTTTTTGTTCGGTTTTAAATTTAAATTGAGATAATCCTGCCGCATTATAAATGATACGCGTTAATAAATAAACCAATACTGTATAAGCCGTCCCAATTAAAATTAAAGCGCGCGAAAAACGGTAATTTTCGGGTAATAAAGAATATAAGATTAAGATAAAGGCTGTTCCAACCAACACACCACGAATCATTTTTAAGAAGCGAAACGGTTTATCGTAACCACCACTTAAATAACTAAAGAACATCCAAATCAAAGTATAAATCGGAAAAGCCAAATCAATTAATCGCTTCGAATAATAATCGTCGTTAAATTTAAATTGCAACTCGTAAATATCTTTTATCATGTACAATCCCAATACAATTAAACCAAAATCAATAGCAGGAAAAAATGATTGTTTAATAAAACGTGAAGTAAGTGCGATAGTGGCACGTAAATAAATAGCCAGATGAATTAAAAAATTAAAGAGCTTGGCATTGCCTGAACTAAAATGTTTCTGCGCAAAAATAGCCATCGCTTTATAAAACACAATTACATAATTGACGCTGCTCTTTTTAGTACTTTCTCCTTTGTAATGTATGATACTTGAATCCGCGAAATAATAATTTTTATAACCTCCTAAAGTAATGCGGTACGATAAATCAATATCCTCACCATACATAAAAAAAGTTTCGTCAAGCATACCAACTTTATCTAATGTTTCTTTTCTCATGAGCATAAAAGCACCACTCAATACATCAATCTGGTGATTTTTATCTTTGTCTAAATAAGTTAAGTGATATTGTCCGAATTTTTTTGAGTTGGGGAATAATTTAGCCAGTCCAAATATTTTATAAAACGCAACTGCAGGAGTTGGCAATCCGCGTTTTGATTCCGGTAAAAATTTACCTTTTCCATCAAACATTTTAATACCCAAACCACCTGCATCGGGATGCTCGCTCATAAAAGCAATAACTTTTTCGAAAGTGTCTTCCTGAACAACCGTATCGGGATTCAACAATAAAACATATTTGCCAGTACTTAGTTTTATAGCCTGATTATTGGCAACCGAAAAACCCGTGTTGGTTTTGTTTTCGATTAATTTGACTTGAGGAAATTTTTGTTTGATGAAAGGAACAGAGCCGTCCACCGAATTATTATCCACCACAAACACTTCAATATTCAAATTTTTAGAAGCATTGAATACAGAATGCAAACACTGTTCAACAAAGTGTTTAACATTATAATTGACTATGATTATGGATAAATCTTGCACTTAAAAGAGCCTAAATATAACTATTAGGCGGGTATAAGAACGACCAAAACGACCTATTTATTGCAACGCGCACACGATTTACGCTTGTATTTTTTGAGTTCGGACACGCTAGAAACGAACTTAATTTCGTTTGAGCATTTGTTTAAACCACCACAACTGCGGCGTTTATGAAAAGTTTTATCCTTGTTATCGGTACACACATAAACACTAATGGCTTTAGGTGCTGCTTTTTTCTTAGGCGCCGGCTTCTTCTTAGCTTGGGCGAATGCCGAACCAAAGCATACAAAAAACGCTACCATGATAAAAATAATTCTTGTGTTTTTCATAATTGTAATATTGAAATCCTTGCTTCAATTATACTCAATTTTTTCGGAAAAGTTGTCGCTAAAACCTCCTCAAGTCTTACATAACCGACAATTGACCTTAAAATTGGAAATAAATTGAAATTTAGTTGATTCTTTTCTTAAATTTGTGCCCTCTAAAATGGTCTTGTAGCTCAACTGGATAGAGCAATAGCCTTCTAAGCTATAGGTTCCGCGTTCGAGCCGCGGCAGGATCACTGGTGCCAAACCAAGAACCCTCACAGTTTAAAAAATTCGTTTTTTATTCGGGCTGAGGGTTTATTTTTGTACTAATTTTACAACAATTGTTCTACACATACATTCTATATTCAGAATCTGCTGATAGGTTTTACATTGGTCAAAGTGACAGTATAGAGAATAGATTAAACTTACACAATGCAGGACAAGTAAAATCCACTAAACCATTTTTACCTTGGAGTTTAGTTGGTTATATTGAAAAATCAACCCGTTCCGAAGCAATGATTTTAGAAAAAAAGTTAAAGAATTTTAACCGAAAGGATCTCGACCGGTTTATTAATAAATATTTTTCTTAATTGCTCAATTCTAAGGTCTAAAGAACCCTCACGGTTTAAAAAATTCGTTTTTTATATCGGGTCCCGAGGTGGCAAAGCCACTCGGGATGGCGAGTCTTTTCGACCTCGCCACTGAGGGTTTATTTTTTGTCCAAATTCAAGCCCTTTCTTCAACAATTAAGCGTTAACAACATTACAAAGCCCGTATCTATAGGCCCACCCTGCTCGTTATCTTTATAGGATAATCGCTTCGTAACACAATGGCAGAGAAAAAAAATAAATTCAGAAATACCCCGATTGAGGAAACGGAATTAATGGAAGAAAACTCGGGACCAAAATTTGAAATCAATCGTCAACACGATATTGAGGAAGATCCCTTTTTACCAAAAAAGCCTTCAGCTAAAAAAAATAAAGTAAAAAAAGTTGAAGTTGTTGAAGAGGAAGCTGAAACCGAAGTTGAAGAAGCTCCAAAACCAAAAGCTAAGAAAAAAGAAAAGGTTGCGAAAGTAACTTTAATGGACCGCTTACAAAAAGTAGTGGCGGTTTATCAAAATGAACGCACTCAAAAAATAATCGGACTAAGTTTAATTTTAACAGGAGCTTATCTGGCTATTGCTTTCATTTCTTATTTCTTTACTTGGGATGTTGATCAGGATAAAGTTTTTGGTCCGCTATCGGAATTATTTAGTGCAGAAGTAAAAGTAAAAAACTGGTTAGGAAAATTAGGAGCTTTAGTATCGAATCAATTTTTACACAAATGGTTTGGTGTTTCATCGTTCCTGTTTGTTCCGGTATTAGTGATGTACGGTTTACAGAAATTATTAAGTAAATCCTTTGTAAAACCACAAGCTTTCAATGCAAAATGGTTATTCATTATGGTGTGGAGTTCGTTAACACTTGCATTTATTTTTCATGATAAATTGTTTTTCTTAGGCGGTGGATTTGGTTACATCATGAATGGGCAAATCAGTAATTACGTTGGAAGTATTGGTTTATTAGCATTATTAGGATTCTCAATGCTTACGTTTTTAGTATTGAGTATTAATCTTTCTTTTAAATTACCGGAACGCAAATTAGCAGAAGTTACACCGGATGCAGAATTAGAAACAGAAGAGGAAGTTGTAGCAGAACAAAAAGAAGAAACCATTTTTTACGTGAATGAAAGTAAAGAAGAAAAACTTTCTGCCGAAGAAGAAGCGCAAGCTTTAAACTTCGAAGTGAAAAATGCAGTTGTAGAAACCCCTATAGTTGAAGAGAAAAAAGAAGAGCCTATTGCTGAAGTAAAAGAAGAACCCATTGCTTTAGATTTAAATAAAGAAACTACAGAAAAAATTTCTAAAGAAGGCGAGCCTGAATTTTTAGTGGAGACCGGGCCAAAAGAAGAAGTTCTAGAAGACGAAAATAAAGCAGCACAATTAGTGGAAGAGTTTGGCGAGTACGATCCTACTCTTGATTTAGGTAATTATCAATTCCCTCATTACGATTTATTAAACGATTATGGTAATCAACATACAAAAGTAAATCAGGAAGAATTAGTTCAGAATAAAGACCGCATCATAGCCACTCTTAAAAATTACGGTATCGAGATTGATAAGATTATGGCTACTGTTGGCCCAACTGTAACGCTCTACGAAATTGTTCCTGCGGCGGGTGTACGTATTTCAAAAATTAAAAACTTAGAAGATGATATCGCGTTAAGTTTAGCAGCGCTTGGTATTCGTATCATCGCTCCTATTCCGGGTAAAGGAACTATTGGTATTGAAGTGCCGAATCAAACTCCTGAGATGGTTCCGATGCGTAATATTTTAGCGTCAGAGAAATTTAATAATTCAACATACGATCTTCCAATTGCATTAGGAAAAACTATCAGCAACGAAATATTTATTGCAGACTTAGCGAAGATGCCTCATTTATTAATGGCAGGTGCAACGGGACAAGGTAAATCCGTTGGATTAAATGCAGTATTAGTTTCTTTACTTTACAAAAAACATCCGGCGCAAATTAAATTTGTATTGGTTGATCCCAAAAAAGTAGAGTTAACTTTATTCAAAAAAATTGAACGTCATTTCCTTGCTAAGTTGCCGAATTCAGAAGACGCCATCATTACTGATAACACGAAAGTAATTCATACTCTAAATTCATTGTGTATCGAAATGGATGCACGTTACAGTTTATTACAAGATGCACAAGTCAGAAATATAAAAGAGTACAACGCGAAATTTGTAAGCCGTAAATTGAATCCAAACGACGGACATAAATATTTACCTTATATTATTTTAGTGGTGGATGAGTTTGCAGATTTAATTATGACAGCAGGTAAAGAAGTGGAAACGCCAATTGCCCGCTTAGCACAATTAGCCCGTGCTGTTGGTATACATTTAATCATTGCTACACAGCGTCCTTCAGTAAATATTATTACTGGAACAATTAAAGCGAATTTCCCTGCCCGTATTGCTTTCCGCGTAACAAGTAAAATTGACTCAAGAACTATTTTAGATGCGGGTGGAGCTGAACAATTAATTGGTCGCGGTGATATGTTATTAAGTACAGGTAATGATTTAATTCGTATTCAGTGTGCATTTGTAGATACACCTGAAGTAGAAAAAATTACAGAGTTCATTGGAGCGCAACGTGCCTACCCGAGTGCCTTTATGTTACCTGAATATCACGGTGAAGAAGGTGAAGGCGGAAAAGATGATGTTGATTTAAGCGAACGCGATAAAATGTTTGAAGACGCTGCAAAATTAGTTGTGCAGTTTCAACAAGGAAGCGCTTCTTTCTTACAACGTAAATTAAAATTAGGATATAACCGCGCAGGACGAATTGTTGATCAATTAGAAGCTGCAGGTATCATCGGACAATTTGAAGGCTCTAAAGCACGCGAAGTGTTGTGTAAAGACATGGCGCAATTGGATGCTATCATTGCTAAAATAAAAGGACAGTAGCTATTTTATAGCTGCTGCTCTTGTTAATCTGTCGTTTATTGCAATTCCTAATCCTATTTCCGGAAGGTAATCGGTTAAAATAATTTCTACTTGACTTTCATCCAGCGATCTTAATCCTTCAAATAAATTAGCTGCTGCTTCTGTTAAGTCGGATGTGCGTGACAGATTAAACGTATAAACATCATAAGTTTTATCCCCAAAACTTAACACACCTGCATTGTCATACTGCTTTAATAATTCATCAACATTTCCAATCACTAATTTTTTTATTGGTGCGTAATGACTTTGTAATTGTCCGGGCGAAGTTGGATTATCAGAACTATTTATTTTCAATTGTACTTTCCCAATTACTTTTTCAATTTGCTCAATGGTTAATCCTCCCAAACGGTAAACACAAACTTTTCCGTTTTCCATGCCTACAATTGTTGACTCAATTCCAACTTCACAATTTCCGCCATCTAAAATATAATCAATCTCGTTTCCTAGTTGTTTGTTAACGTGTTCAGGTTTTGTAGGACTCACATATCCAAACGGATTTGCACTCGGTGCAGCTAAAGGGAAATTTACTTTCTGTAATAATTCTAATGTTAAAGCGTGATTTGGAATTCTTACAGCCACATTAAATAATCCGGAAGTCACTAAATCGGGGATTTCATTTTTCTTTGGTAATAATAAGGTTAATGGTCCGGGCCAAAAGGCTTTTGCTAGTTTTTCTAATTCAGCAGGGAATTTCGTTACATACTCTTTTGCCTTTTCTATTGAATAAGTATGAATGATAAGGGGGTCAAATGTTGGTCGGTTTTTAGCTCTGAAAATGCCCGCAACCGCAGTGGTATCAAGGGCGTTAGCGGCCAAGCCATACACGGTTTCAGTGGGAATAGCCACCAGCTTGCCCTGCTCTAATAAAGAGGCGGCTTTTAAAATATCTTTCCCAATGGTAGCCATTGCTCAAAATTAGCAAAAAAGCCTATATTTGTTATCCTAAAAATTACCGTGGTAACCTTAAAAGACAAACAGTTTAAACCCTATATAAGTTCCGATAAAATTTTGGAAGCCGTGAAAGAAGTGGCGAAAAAAATTAACTCAGACTTAGCCGGTGAATCACCGGTTTTTTTAGCGGTATTAAACGGGTCGTTTATGTTTGCTGCCGATTTAATGAAAGAGATAAATTTACCTTGTGAAATTTCATTTGTTAAATTAGCTTCGTATCACGGCACAACAAGTAGCGGAACTATAACTGAATTAATTGGATTAAATCAGGACTTGGCTGGAAGAACAGTAATTATTATTGAAGATATTGTTGATACAGGAAATACAGTAGAGAAATTGGCAGAGATATTAAATAATAAAAAAGTAAAGTCGTTTAAAATTGCAACTGCATTTTTTAAACCAACCGCTTATACAAAAAACATAAAAGTTGATTATGTTGGAATGGAAATTCCGAATGATTTTGTTGTAGGTTATGGTTTGGATTATGATGGTTTGGGTCGCAATTTAAAAGACGTTTTTGTTTTAGCTTAAACCCGTAGGATTCATTATAACAGAGTACTAATAAAAAAATATAAACCAAAACCTGAGGAATAAATCCAACAGGTTAAATCATAAAAAATATAATACCATGTTAAACATTGTTTTATTTGGCCCTCCGGGCGCAGGAAAAGGAACTCAATCACAAAACCTTATTAGCAAATATGGTTTGGTTCATTTATCAACCGGCGATTTGTTACGTACAGAAATTGCACGTGGCACCGAATTAGGTGTGAAAGCAAAAGAAATTATGGATCGCGGTATTTTAGTGAGCGATGATATTGTTATTGGCATGATTGAAAATAAATTAGACGCTAATGCATCAGCAAATGGTTTTATTTTCGATGGTTTCCCTCGCACAAAAGCTCAAGCAGAAGCATTGGATGATTTATTACAGAAAAAAGGAACTGCTATCAGTTGTATGTTAGCGTTAGAGGTAGATGAAGCTGAATTAACACGCCGTTTATTAGAAAGAGGAAAAGAATCAGGAAGAGCGGATGACCGCGATGAAGCGACTATCAAAAATCGAATTAATGAGTACAACAATAAAACTTTACCATTAAAAGAATATTACTCAGCGGAAGGAAAATACCATTCTATTCATGGAATCGGAAGTGTGAGTGATATTTTTAATGAAATCGTAAACCGTTTGGTGTTTATTGAAGCAGAAATTGAATTAACTCAATTAGAAAATGATTTAGAGCATTTAGATTTAACTGTGAATGATTTTGAACAGGTAAACGAAATTTCTTCTGAATTAAAAAGAGATATTGAAGAATTACAAAGTACCGAAAGTTCTTCTCCTAAAGTTGAGAAAAAAGCCGAAGTGAAAAAAGAAAAGGCTGCTCCGAAAGCAAAAGTTTCAAAACCAAAAGCTAAAAAGGTGGTGAAGAAAGCTGCGAAGAAGCCTGCCCGACCGGCAGGCGGGAAAGCTGCTCCTAAAAAGAAAGTAGTTAAGAAAGCTTTGAAGAAAAAAACTTCACCAAAAAAGAAATCAGCTCCTAAGAAAAAAGTAGCTAAGAAAAAATCCGCTCCTAAAAAAGTGGCTAAGAAGAAAAAGAAATAATTCTTTCTCTAAACCTGAACTAAATTAAAGTGGACTCAAACTTTGTTGATTACGTAAAAATTTGTTGCCGCAGTGGAAAAGGCGGGGCTGGCTCTATACACTTTCACCGTGATATTAATACTGCTAAAGGTGGTCCCGACGGTGGTAATGGTGGTCGCGGTGGACATATCATTGTACGTGGTAATAAACAATTGTGGACACTCATCCATTTAAAATACCGTAAACATGTTATCGCTGAAGAAGGTGAAAACGGTTCGAGTGCCAATTCCTCAGGTAAAGAAGGTAAAGATGAGATTTTAGAAGTTCCATTAGGAACTGTTGCAAAAGATTTCGATACTGGAGAAGTAATATTTGAAATTACAGAAGACGGACAAGAAGAAGTTTTAGTTGCAGGCGGACGCGGTGGTTTAGGAAATGAGAATTTTAAAACATCAACACAACAATCACCTCGTTATGCGCAACCCGGCGAACCCGGAAAGGTAGAATGGAAAGTTTTAGAATTAAAAATATTAGCTGACGTTGGTCTAGTTGGTTTCCCGAATGCAGGTAAATCTACTTTACTTTCTGTTGTATCAGCAGCAAAACCTGAGATTGCGGATTATCCTTTTACAACACTAACTCCTAATTTAGGAATTGTAAAATACTACGACTACCAAAGTTTCGTAATGGCAGACATCCCCGGAATTATTGAAGGTGCTCATGAAGGAAAAGGTTTAGGTATTCGTTTCTTACGTCATATTGAACGCAATAGTATTTTATTATTTTTAGTGAGTTGTCAGAGCCCTGATATTTATGAAGAATTTAAAGTTCTTTTAAATGAAGTAGAACAATTTAATCCTGAATTACTTTATAAGAAAAGAATTCTCGGTATTACAAAATGTGATACTATTGATGAGGAATTAGAAAAGGATTTAGAGAAAGAATTAAAAAAGAAATTAAAAGGTCACGATAAAATCCCTTACATATTTTTCTCTTCGGTTAGTGGCGCTAAAATTCAGGAATTAAAAGATCTGTTGTGGCAGAATATTAATTCGTAATTATTTTCTCGCTAAGACGCTAAGACGCAATTCTTATTCTTTAATAAATTTCTTATTGAAATTTCCTCTATCTGTTTTTATTCGGATGAAGTAAATTCCGGTATTAAGATTTCTTATATCAATTGACGAATCTTTGTCAACAGATTTAATATTCTTTCCATTCACATCATACACTTCAATACTATTTACAGCGTAATTTTTATCGCTTATGTAAAGTTTATCATTCGCGGGATTTGGATAAATTTCAATGCCGTTCCTATCGGTTGAACTATTTTCTAAACCAACAACCGTACAGAAATTTTGGTTTACGGAAAAAGCTGATGGAGTTACTGTAACATTAACCGTGCCAAGGGTAAAAGAACTGACCGGTACAATTGTTGCTGTTATTGGCCAACCTGCATTGGCAGCATAAACACAATTGCTAACCGATGAAGAAAGAGTTGAACCACAAGGTAACACCAATGATGAATCATAACGTTGCACTGTAATTGGATTAGCTGGAAAGCTATACCCCCAAATATCAAAATAATAATTATTATCATGTATAACTCGAGGTGAATGGTTGGGAATTTGATATGAAGGAACATTATTATACCCACTAAGCATCTTTGTGAGATACGGATCGCCTACACCATTTGAATCTATACGCATAAATGCGCTTGTAAAATTGGAAAAAATAGAGCCAATAGAAGCAAACACATTCCCACTGTTGTCTTCTTCCATTCTTCCAAAGGGAGAAACTGGGAAAATTGAACTGGTGTGAACTGGTGCGATCCATGAGACATTAGCATTATCCGTCGCTTTTATTACACCTCTATAAGTTGCTCCTATCGAATTACTCGCCGTTGCAAAAAGATAAAACGATTTACTATTCATTTTTGACCGATAGAATTGCCAATAAGCAGTAGGAACAAAGGAGCAACCTGAACAACAGCCAAAACCAACCAATGACTCGTAGCTAACAAAACTATTGCTCACATCAGAGTAACCATAAATGCCTAAAACATAGCCGCCGAGATGAACTCCATAACCCATAAGTTTGTAAACACCTGAAGAATCATTTATAATAACCAAGTCCCTTCCAAAATCCATATTGAAAGCGTTAAATTTAATAGGAATACCATTAGTATCACACTTCAAAACATATGTTTTTGGATCGGTAGTAGTGGTTCCAAACCCACCATTTCCAGAAATAATTAAATTGTTTCCAGAGGTAAGCAGAATACTCTTACAATCTCCGCCTCCACTAAACACTGTTCCTCCTATTGTTGCCATTACTCCATTGATGGGTTTTATCCATGCCAAACTTCCATCTGAATTTATCTTTCCAAAATTATTGCTTGGTGATGAAGATGGTGTATTACTAAGAAAATACACGCTTCCTGTTTTTGATAATAACAAATTAGTAAAATTTAGTCCGGAATAAACATTAGACCAAATCACATTAAAGTTCTTATCTGTTTTTGACAATCTGTTTCCTTGAAACATATAAATGTTGGTATCCTTATCCACAGGATATTCATCGGTATTACCCGTTGATGCATTCAGATTAGGAAAGTTTTGACTGAAACTGAAAGAAAAAAATAATATGAAAACAGAAGTGAAGTAAAATTTTGGCATAGGCTTACTTTAATTTTTAATAAATTTTTTATTGAATTCGCCTTTATCTGTTTTTATTCGGATGAAATAGATTCCACTAACAAGATTAGTCACACCAAGTGTTGAACTATTGTAAATAGCTTCGGTTTTTTTTCCGTTAACATCGAAAATTTCCACTTCATTAATTAAAAGGTTTTCCGCATTAATATACAACTTGTCATTAGCCGGATTTGGATAAAGGATAAGCTCATTCCTTTGCGTGTTAACTTCATCAGCACCCAATACTATACAAAAATTAGGATTAACTGAAAAAGTAACCGATGTTACCGAAGGAGTGTATGAACTAATCGAATAAGATGTAATCGGAACTAATACGGGATTAAAAAAAGGACCGGAGAAAATAGGAGAATTGATTCCGCTAATACTACAAGCAATCGTTGAAGCGCAAGGTAAAATCAACGAAGAATTATATTTTTGTATAGTTAGGGGATTTAATGGGAAATTGAAGCCGGCAACATCAAAATAATAATTGTTATCATTCACAACTCGAGGTTTGTATTCCGGAAAATAAAATGACATAGTTATGGCATTGTAAGAAGGGTAGTTATATAATATTGAAGTAGCATAATTATTGGTTATAATTCCGCTTGAATCTATTTTTATAAAACCACTTGTGTGATTATTTAAGAAATTATTGGTGGACAAAGAATAAAAAAGATCGCCCTTCTCACTTTCCTCAAGATACCCTGCAAAAGCATGTGGAATGCCATGGAAATTAGAAAAGCCTTTTGTCCATTTTAACTGACCTGTCGTATTATATTTATTCATACCCGCGTAAATAACACTAGAAGAATTTTGAGTTGATGTTTGGATATAAAAATTACCCGGGAATTTTGATTTAATAAGTCTCCACCCAAAATAAGACGGAATACCAAGATTCATAATTACTTGAACTCTTGTAAAGGCATCGGTATTGTCGGAATAATTATATAAACCTACATCAACAGAAGGTCCCATGGATTGGTAACCACTTCCGATTAATTTATAATATCCTGATGAATCATCTATAATAGAAAGCTTATCCATCCAATAAAAACCATTGCTGAACGCTTTGAATTTAAGAACATTTCCACTCGTGTCTGTTTTCATTAAAAAACCTTTGCTTTGACTGAACCCTTCTCCGCCAGTAATAATTAAATGATTATTCCTGTCCAAAAAAAGTCTTTGGCAATCCATTGTGTAGTTCACATTTGTTGTTCCTGAGACTACCGCTGTAATGTTTTGCGTTGTTTTGGACCATATAACACTTCCGGAAGGGCTTATCCTCCCAATTATAGTATTTGGACTACTGGCTCGTGCAATAAAATAAATACTGCCAGTTTTGGAAAGCAATATACTTTTAAAGTATATCGACCCATACGTCTTAGCCCAAATAGTATTAAAATTCTTATCTGTTTTTACCAAGCGGTTACCATGGAACATATAAATGTTTGTGTCCTTGTCTACCGGAAATTCATTTTCATTAGCGGTTGAGGCATTTAAGTAAGGGTAACTTTGGCTGAAACCGATTGAGAAAAATAATATGAAAAGTGAAGTAAAGTAAAGTTTCTTCATGCGCTATTTTTTATACAAGTTACAAAAAATAATCACAAAAACAAATAGCCACCAAATCACAAAAACACAAAATCCCACCAAACCTTTAGTGGGCTTTAGTGCCTTGGTGGTTTAGTGGCAATACATTACGGAATTTACCACTTAAAGCAATTGTCCACTTTTATTTTGAGTTTCTTGCCAAAAGATAATTTGCCGGTCATTTTACGATTCAGTTTGGCCAATTTATTTTTTACGCGGAAGGTTTTGTGTTTTGAACTTGCAACTGATTTGCGTGAGGTAAATTTTATGGATGGCATTTTTATGGTGGGCAGCTCCAGATTCAAATTTAATGAGCCGGTCCCAACCTGAATAGCAGGAATATTTACTGAAGCAATTTGCTCAATCAAATTTTCATTCCCGAAAGCATTTCCTAAACTATTATCTGCTTGCTGACTAAAATTTCCCAACTGCTGAATTTCATCCGTATTGTTTTCTGAAACATTTACTAAAGGCTGAGTTACATTAGAAACATTACCGACATTATTTGTAACTCTTCTTACTTGTCGGCGTTGATTGCTACTTGCATTAGTTGCTCGTTGAACCTGTACTTGCGGATTTGTATTTGCTCTTACTGGTTTATTGGTGTTGTTAGTATTTCCCATCATGTTTGAAGCAAAAACCTGGTTCACCTGAATATAACGTTGCTGCATATTAATATTCGAGATATTGGTTTGAATTTCATTCTGACCGAATGCACTCAACGCAAATAATACAGGTGCTATAAAAAATAATGTCTTCATGTTTTTGATTTAAAAATTCTATGATTCAAAGATTTAATAATTAAGGCTTGCTCTTTATATTAGGATGTTAATGAAGCTTAATTTCCATACGGGATTAACATATATTAGCCACGAATACCACGAATTTGCACTAATGAAACCTGTAAAGTCCTTAATTCGTGATAATTAGTGCAATTAGTGGCTAAATTCGTACCTTTACAGTCTTGGTTAAAATTGCAAATATTGAGTTGGGGGAATTCCCATTATTACTTGCTCCGATGGAGGATGTGAGTGATCCGCCCTTCCGTTATGTTTGTAAAAAATATGGTGCCGATTTAATGTACACCGAGTTCATTAGCAGCGAAGGGTTAATTCGCGATGCGATGAAAAGCAGGAAGAAACTCGATATTTTTGATTACGAAAAACCAATTGGTATTCAAATTTTTGGCGGAGATGAAGAAGCAATGTCTTTATCTGCAAAAATTGTTGACGCCACTAATCCCGATATTTTAGATATTAATTTTGGCTGTCCTGTTAAAAAAGTGGTTTGCAAAGGCGCAGGCGCGGGTGTTTTAAAAGATGTTGATTTAATGGTGCGTTTAACGAAAGCTGTTGTTAACTCCACTTCTCTTCCGGTTACTGTAAAAACACGTTTAGGTTGGGATGATAATACAATCAACATTATGGAAGTTGCGGAGCGTTTACAGGATGTTGGAATAAAAGCATTAGCAATTCACGGTCGTACCCGTTCTCAAATGTATAAAGGACATGCGCGTTGGGAGCACATTGCCGAAGTAAAAAATAATCCACGCATTCATATTCCAATTTTTGGTAATGGTGATATTGATTCTCCTGAAAAAGCATTAGAGTATAAAAATAAATATGGCGTTGATGGTATTATGATTGGCAGAGCCAGTATTGGTTATCCCTGGATTTTTAATGAGATAAAACATTTCTTTAAAACAGGAGAACATTTACCTGCCCCTACTCTACACAACCGCGTTGAAGTTTGCAAAACACATTTAATGAAATCGGTTGAATGGAAAGGTGAACGTTTAGGAATGTTAGAAATGCGACCTCATTACACCAATTATTTTAAAGGCATTCCTCATTTTAAAGATACACGCATGGTTTTAGTTACCTGTGATTCTTTACAAGAAGTTTTAGATACGCTCGATGCTGTTCCCGAAAAATATGAATCTGTAATGCATTAATCCAATGAAACGTTTTCTCGTTTTAATGTTCTTGTCTTTTGCTTTGTTCACGAAAGGACAAACCTATGCCAAACTATTCGAAGATTTTATTTCCAAAATTGATACTGTTGATGTATCAGATGAAGAGATTCTAAATTTCATGAAAAAGCATGAAAAGGATTTAGAAAAAAATAAAGGCAACCGCTCTAAATTAAAAAATCTCCTTGGCAATAGCGCATTCACACGACAATATTACGGTGACGCGAAAGATTACTACGTTGGTGCATTTAACGATGCATACGCTGCCGGGGATACTATTTCCTGGAGTTTTGCTCAATACAATTTAGCTTTTCTTTATAATCACGTCGGTTACTATCCGCAAGCCGAACAAATGTTTCAGCAGGCTTTACCTGTGATGGCAAGAGTTTATGGTGCGAGTAGTGAGCAATATACAAAAATGTACAGAGTGCTAACTCAAATGTATGTGGAGATGGGATATTACAAAGAAGCGAAGCCGATGAATGATGCCATCATGTATTATTTCAAAACTTTAAAAGGGGATAAAGATCGCGAATATCTTATTGCTGTAAATACAGATGCGCAAATCTCGCAAGGTTTAGGTGATTATAAAAAGGCCATTGAAGTATTTAATAGTTTAATTAAAATTCACGGTTCATTAAATCCTATTGATACTACAGATTACATTACTACATTAAATAACGGAGCAGAAGCTTATCGCCAGAGCGGAAATTATGATGAGGCTCTTAAATTATTGAATAAAGCTCTGCGATTATCTCACAAATTTAAAAACGCCGATAAAATTTCAACGGCAACCGTTTACAATAACTCAGGTTTATGTTACAAAAATACAGGCGATTATAAACGAGCTGAAATTTGTTTTGATAGTTGCATGTATTTATACCGCTCGCTTGATTTAGCGAATAATCCTGATTACACCAATTCATTGAACAATAAAGCAGATTTATACCGCATTTTAGGAAGATACGTTCAGGCTACAGATTTATTAACTGAGGTGATTCAAATCCGCGCTAACACAACCGGTAAAAAACATTTTACTTATGCTAATGCTTTAGTAAATATTGGATTGCTATATGATAGTCAGAACCGCTATGAAGAAGTAGAACCTTTTTTACTGGAGGCAAAAGATATTTATAAAGAAACCGTTGGTGAAGATCATCAGTATTACGCCAACTGTTTACACAACCTTGCTGTTTTGTATATGCACTTAAATAAATACAATGAAGCTGAAAAATATTCGAAAATTGCTGTTGAATCGATTAAAAAAGCTGTGGGTGAAGAACATGAACGTTATGCTTATTTTTTAGTTGGCGCCGGACTCATTCTTGAAAAGCAAGGAAAATATGAAAAGGCTATTGAGTGTTTTGAATTATCAAATTCAATTATTAAAAAGAAATTCGGAATAAAGCATTCAGCTTATATTGATGGTGTTTTCAATATCGCTTCCACAAATTGGAGTTTAAGAAATTACAAAAAAGCAAAGGAACTTTATTACACTGCATTACAATCGCACAAAACACAATTCGATGAATTCTTTCATTCGATGAGTGAAAGAGACCAGCTTGGTTTTTATTCGACAGCCAACGAACATTTTGAAATCTTCAATAGTTTTGTATTTGATTATGCTGAGCAATTCCCGAAAGAAAATCATGCGGATTTATTTAGCACTTGTTTCAATTACCAAATGTTCCTAAAATCTTTATTGTTGAACAATAACGTGAGTTCACGCCGTGAGATTTTAAATAGTAAGGATACAGCTTTAGTTAATTTATATAATCGTTGGTCGTATTACAAACAACAATTAGCCAACCGTTACCGTGAGACTAATACGGATGAAAATTTTTGGTCGATTTCCGATTTAGAAATTGAAGCTGATAAATTGGAACAACAACTAAAGGGTAAAACAAGTGCCTTTGCCCAATCGAAAACAGTTACTTTTTCAGATATTAAAAACAAATTACAAGCCAATGAAGCGGCCATTAATATTATAAGAGCTGAAAAAGCTGTGCAAATTGGCGATACGACTTACAGTTTGGAATACGCAGCTTTTATCATTACTAAAAACTCAACCTACCCTATTCTAACAAAAATTGCGAAGTCGAAAAACTTTGAAACAACCTTTGCGCAGGAATACAGTGACAATGTAGAAAACAGAAAACCGGATAAACTTTCTTATGATAGGTTTTGGAAACAAATTAGTGAAAATTTAAAAGGCATTACAAAAGTTTATATTTCGCCTGATGGAATTTATAATCAGGTTAATTTATATACTTTACAAAATCCTGTGACTGAAAAATATGTTTTAGATGAAATAGATTTATGCATTTTACCTAACTTAAATTACCTCTTGCAAAATAATGCGCCTAATACTTCTAAAAGTGCGGAGTTATTTGGTTATCCTGATTATGAATTTGATTTTGTAAAACAGAAGAAACAAGAAAAATTAAATCAAATGGTAGCCGTAAACCGTTTTGGTTTTTCGGAATTACCTCCTTTACCGGGAACAAAAACTGAAGTAGAAAATATTTCCACTTCCTTAAAAACAAATGCCTGGAAAATTAATACGTTTACAGAGGAAAAAGCATCAGAACAACAACTAAAAAAAGTAAACTCTCCTAAAGTATTACACATTGCTACCCACGGGTTCTTCTTAAAAGACGTTATGGACAATGAAGATGAAACGATTTTAGGTTTTGAGGCTTCTAAATTAAAATCAAATCCATTACTACGCTCAGGTATTATGATGGCAGGTGCTTCTGTTGTAGCAAGAGATACGATGTCAACAGAATTTGAACAAGATGGTATTTTCACAGCTTATGAAGCTTCCTTATTAAATTTATCCAATACAGATTTAGTTGTGCTCTCTGCTTGCGAAACCGGTTTAGGTGTTGATTTAAATAACCAGGGCGTATTTGGATTGCAACGCGCATTTTACATTGCGGGTGCTAAAAATTTAATTATGAGTTTATGGGTAGTTGATGACGACGCCACTCAAATTTTAATGAGTGAATTCTATAAAGAATGGGCTTTGAATCCTGCTAAAGAAAATATCAGTAAATCTTTTAAGAAAGCCCAAGCCGAAGTGCGGAAAAAATATCCTCACCCCTATTATTGGGGAGCTTTTACTTTGTTGGGGAATTAAAACTCTGCATCGATACCAATTAAGAATCCTTGATTGAACTTCCCGTACGGGCCGTAAGACAATACGTAGTCGAATCGAATGATTTGCAAAATTTTCTCTATACCAAAGTTAATTTCATAGTATTGGTCAAGCTTATCGTTATATAATATATGCCCACCCACTACTTCCTGTATGCGTGCCTTTTTTAAGAGTGGAATTTTATTAAAGATAAAGCCGTTAAAATGATGTTCCGCATGGGCTTCTGCATACCAAAACTCAGTGCTGTATTTATAATAAGGCAATAATTTAAAAGATCCCAAATAGTTTCGATTCGCTAAAACAGTTTGATTACCATTGAAATGTTTGTAATCCATAAAGTACATAGTCTGGTTTCGCAAAAAATAACCGGCCATCGCTCTATAAGAGAAAGTACCTAACAAACCTAAACTAACATTATCATCCATTTGCAACGCAGCTAAATCATAGTCGGCATCGCCTGCCTTTAAAGGAATTGCTTTTTTGTATCCAATATTAAAACGCGGATATTTTGATCCGGAAATGATTTTACGATGGGGTACGGTATAATACTTTTGTTTGAAACGTATTCTAAACATCACATCAACAACCAATGAATTATTGATTTTGAATAAAGAATCATCCGTTGTAAAATGTAAAGGGTCGTTACTTGTAAATAATTTATTTGGATTGTCAGTAATCAACAAATCAGTTGAATTTTTTAAAGGAGCGCGTTCAGCATATTCAACTGAACCATAAAAATATAAACCGTTAACTAATTCCCGTCTAAAATACACTTGAAGTGAGGTTTTCTTATACAACTTCATAAAATTATCATTCAGATACAATGAGTAAATGGTATTCATAGATTCTGAAATAGGATTGGAATTATTATACTGATTTACCATCGATTGGGCATACACTGCAAATTGCTGAAAGCGCTTTGGATTTTGAAGATAACTCCAGCCTAATTTAGCGCCGCTTAAATAATTTGAAAACCCGTGACGGATACTGGCAGATATGCTGTGATTCCGGTAATTCTCATACTCCTTCGAAAAAGTAAAATTCATACTGGCATTCATACCTTCTACCGTATTATACTGCACGCCGCTTGTTAGCAAACCCGTTGTGCTAAAATTTATTTTTTTGTAGGAGTTACGGTAATTATAACCCAAAATAAGCGATTGGATTTTCAATTTATTAAATTTTTTGTCTACCGAATCCTTATAATGTTTTGAATCGGTTATTTTAGACAGGCTGTCTTTTTTTCTGTAGTCATCTACTTCCTCTGTGGTTAAAGGAATTGGCCGGTTTGTTTTCCAATACAAGGAATCCTTTTTATTGGCCTCATCTTCCACTTTCAATAATTCGTTTTTAAAAAACTTTTTCGGAAACTCCGGATTCAAGTCGTAATCAGAAACAACAGCATTATAATATCCGTTTCCTACAAATCCCAAAAATTTAAATTTAAAACCAAAGTTAAAAGCAACAGGCATCCAGATGCTATCGTTAATTAACGGAGCATGTAACTGACGAATTTCGAGGGTATCCACAAAATTAATTTTAGCATCTTTAGTTAAATACATATCCAAACTATGTATGCGCCATGAGTTTTCTGCGATATAAATGATGCCATGAAAACACGGGTCGGTTTTACGTTTAGGTAAGACTTCAATTTTATTTATCATTCGTCCGTCTTCAAACGTGGTGCCAAGTAATTTATATCTGTACGAAAGAAAAGCGTTTTCGTTAATTGGTGAAATAAGTGGCCGGTCGCTAAGCCCATCTATAGTAATTAAATTTTCATAAAAATTAAATTTCATTTCGCGTAATTGGTTAAAGCTAAACGCTTGTTTATTACCACTTACTCTGCTCGAAAACATCACTTCTTTTTCATCAGGCTTATCGTAATAATATTTACTCTCGCTCTCCGAAAGATAAATTACACCCAGCAACGTAGAGTCGATTGGATTCTCACCCATTGTAATTTTGAGCAACTTACCCAAGTTTTTTGGAATACTATTTAAACGTTGCAAACCTTTTATATAAGCTCTGCAAGTGTATTTATCTACCTGATTTAAATAAAATTTACGTTTTTTTATGGCCTGACGTATGACAGCATAAGCAGGATCCTCTCCGGCTGTAATTTGAACTTCTTTTAACTGATAATTATCCGACTGCAGTGTAACATTTAATAAATAATCGGCTGTAAGATTAACCGGCTTAATTTCTTTTTTGAATCCAACATACTGAAATACTATTTCATAATTTCCGGGCTTTAAACGTAAAGTATATTGCCCATCAGCATTCGTATTTGTACCAATAGTGGTACCCTTTACAAATACAGACGCAAAAGGTAAAGCATTATTTTTAGAATCGGTTATTTTACCCGATAACACAAAAGTTTGGGCATGCACTGAGAACTGTAAGCAAAAAAAAGAAATTAAAATTAAAATTCTCATGTTGTGTTACGACGAATAAACGTTGTTTAAAGTTACTCTATTACTTAATTAAAACTTATTTATTCTGTTAACGAATGAATTCAATTATAAGCGGATTAGTTCTTTAACATAAAAGCATACGACAAAATATTTGCTCCCATTTGTAAAGCTTTTTCGCGGGCTTCGGGACTGTCCTTATGCACCTCTGCATTTTCCCAACCATCACCCAAATCACACTCCACATCGTAAAAACAAACTAACCGTCCGTTATAAATTAAACCAAAGCCTTGCGGTGGTTTATTATCATGCTCGTGTACTTTTGGTAAACCTTTATCGAAATTATATTTCTGATGATAAATGGGGTGATTAAAAGGGAGTTCCACAAAATCTAATTCAGGAAATACTTTTTTCATTTCGGTGCGGATAAATTTATCCATACCATAATTATCACTGATGTGTAAAAAACCGCCGCCTAATAAATACTTCCTTAAATTTTCGGCTTCTTGAACTGAGAAAACAATATTACCATGTCCTGTTACATGCACCAACGGATAATTAAATAATTCCATACTCCCCGCTTCCACAATAGCTTGTTCGGGATTAATATTTGTTTTTAAGTTTGCGTTACAAAATTTTATCAGGTTTGGCAATGATGTTTCGAGATTGGAATACCAATCACCACCACCATTGTATTTCAATAAAGCTATCTGATAGGAAAACGGAGGATTTGTATTTGCAGTTGAGCAAACAACAAAATTTAAAAAAAGTAAGGTGAAAATTATTTTAATCTTTCTCTTCAAATCAACTAATTACTGTTTCTTTAAAACGTAATTTTTATTTTTTTCCATTTCAACTCTTCCAATATCAGAAAAAGTTAATTCTTCTTCAACACTGGAAAAACCATCTGCACGAACAGTTATTTTATAAACGCCGGCGCCTAGTGCTAGAACATACTTGCCATTTTTGGCATTGGGAACAAATGTGTATTCCTCGTTAGTTGATTTATTTAAAGCAATAATAGTAGCTATTGTTGATTTTGGATTATTAATTGTATCGCCTAAAAAAACTTTTCCTGTAATAATACGCACCACTTGTTCGTTCTCGTTAAAACGGATACGGTAAATATCTAAATCGCCGTAACCACCCGGACGGAATGCACTAATATAACCCGCGCGCATATCAGGTGTTAAACTAATACTTCTATCATCAGCAAAACCATTAATCGGGTAACCTAAGTTTTCAGCTTTGCTCCAAGTATTATCTTCAGTATTTAAAACACTCTTAAATAAATCGTAACCACCCATACTGTTATGACCTTCAGATGAAAAATATAGTGTAACACCATCGTTGGCTAAATAAGGAAAATCTTCGTTGTATTGTGTATTAATTTGTGCTGGTAATTTAAATGCTTGTCCCCAAACACCGGTTGGTAATTTACGGCACATATAAATATCACTTTTCGCGTCAACACTTTCGCGACGCGCAAAAACAATTGCATTACCATCAGGACCAAAACAACCTGAAGTTTCTACTTTTGCATTTACCTGCTCAGGTAACGGTTTTCCTTTCATAAAATCTCCACCAGGTCTTTTTACAGAAAGATATAAATCACCAAACTTATCAATATGATCAAGGTACACCATCATTTGGGTAGCATCAGGATTTATCCATACTACCTGCTCATCTAAAGCACCATTAATAGCGTTACCGGGATTAACAGCTTTAGTCCACTTACCATTTTCAACTTTACTGTAGTAAATATCACTTGGATGGTAGCCATCAACTTCAACACGTTTGCCGCCAATATTTTCTTTACGACGAGATGTAAACGCCATAAATGTTTCATCGGCATTTACAAATGGATAATAATCGGGGTCTTCTGAATTTAAATCTTTACCTAAGTTTACAAATGTTACATTAACAGGCATACTCATAAACTGCTTGGCGTTATTACACATTCCAATTTGTCTGTCAACCTCAGCAGCTTTTTTAGGAGCAATGGTTTTATATTTTTCGAATGCACTAATAGCATCATCCATCTTCCCGGCTAAATGGTATGCGTGACCTAAATTAAACCAGGCTTCCTCTTCACATTTCGGATCTTTAGTAACAGCTTCTAAATGTTTAACAGCTTCAGTGCGATTAAAGTTTGTATTTAAATAGCAAAGTCCTAAGCGGTATTGAACCTTCTTATTATCCTTTTCTACTTTAAAAATATCGCGGTATATAGGAAGCGCCATGATATAATTACCATGTTTAAAATGCTCATCCGCATCTTCAACTTCGGGTTTTTTGCCTTTAGGTTGGGCAAAAGATTGAAGACAAAAGGTGACAAAAACAAAAACTATGCAAGCAACTCTTAACCGCATAAAATACAAGGTTTCAAGTTAGAAAAAACTTTTAAAACACTATTATTTTTTTTGTGAAAGTTTAAATAAATCATCCTTTTCCCGAGTCGTTAAACTATCATATCCGCTTTTGGAGATTTTATCCAGAAGTTTATTCAAATAGCTTTCGTCCACATTATCAGCTCTTTGCCCTTTAGAAGAAGAACTATTATGCACTATTTTAAGCTTGGATTTCGATTTGGAAGCAAAAGAAAAATCGAATAGATCGTTACCGTTCTTTAGGAGATATCCGTACAACAAACCGAATAGAGCGCCGCCAATATGGGCAATTTTCCCTCCTGTGTTAGATGCAAAATCAATTACTGTGCTGGTTACAAAAACTAATAGAGCAAAATATTTAAAAGGCATTTCAAAAAAGAAAACAAAAACCGGATAATTAGGTGTGTAAACGGCCATTACCATAATGATACCTAAAACAGCGGCAGAAGCTCCTAATAAATAACCGCCAGCAAATGTTAGTGGAAAAAGTAAACCTAAAATTAAAAGTAAAGCGCCGCCAAAAATGCCGCTCATTATATAAACGTATAACATACGCTTCTCACCTAAAATTGAAAAAAATAATCGTCCTGAAAAATAAAGCAAAAGCAAATTAAACAATACATGTCCTAAACCTTCATGCGTAAACATGTAAGTGAAAATGGTCCAGAATTTGTAAATGAATTCGTTACCTGAAAGTGGTAAAGCCATATAAGGCGTTAAATAAACATGCGCAATGTTAGTGGCAATATTTAAAGTTAAATAAACCGCAACGTTTAAAATAATAAGTACAGTTAACTTACTTTGCTGCTGAAAAGTGCTTTTTATGTTATCGAGAACCGACATACTTCTAAGAGTAAAAGTTACGGTTTTTTTTCCAGATTAAAATCACAATAAATCCAAAAAGCATCCCGCCTAAATGTGCGAAATGAGCTACGTTATCCATTGGATTTGAACGCAGACCTGAAATTAATTCGATGGCACCATAAGCAATCACAAACCATTTTGCTTTTACCGGAATTAAAAAATAAACATACAACAATGTATTAGGAAACATCATTCCAAATGCCAATAACAAACCAAACAAAGAACCGGAAGCGCCAATAACCACAAGTTGATTTAGGAAATCTGCTTTTTGATGAAGTAATGATATATTATCTTCAGCCGAGAATCCCGGAGTTTGCATCAAATTAGCAATTTGGTTATTTACATCCTGAACTTGAAAATAAAAAACTATATATTGAATTAATCCTGCTCCTAATCCGGTAATCAAATAATAAAAAATAAATCGTTTCGCTCCCCAAGTATTTTCGAGTACAGAACCAAACATCCAAACTGCAAACATATTAAAGAACAAGTGTGTAATATCACCGTGCATAAACAAATAAGTGATGAATTGATACGGTTTAAAATTACTCGCTGTAATGTAATGCAATCCTAAAATTGCATCCAAATCAATATTTAAACTTTGTGCAAACACAACTTTAGCAGCAAACATGAGGATATTAATTATCAAAATATTTTTGATAACCGGAGGCAAGGCCTGAAAACTGCGGGGTCGGAATTCCTGGTAACTCATAGTTTAACGTTTAAAAAACTTTTCGGTTTCTTCTCTGCTAATTTCCATCATCACCGGTTTTCCGTTCGGGCTATACAAAGGATCGGTACAATTTAAAAGGTGGGAAATTATCATTTGCATTTCGGCTTCTTCTAAATTTTTACCGTATTTAATACAAGTGTTTTTGGCAAGGGCACGACATAAATTATCGTGGATGTCCATTTTTTTATCGAGCAAATTTAATTTGTAATTTTCCAAAACACCTTCTATCATTTGTTGCGCGTTAAAATCGCCCAACTCGGCAGGAGTTCCATTTACGACAATATTATTTTTTCCAAAAGGTTCAATATCGAAACCCAATAATTTAAATTCTGCTGATAAATTTTGAATCAAAACAAAATCGTTTGTACTTAATTCTAAATGAACAGGAAACAAAACTTTTTGTGTAGAAATTGGTTTTTGTTCTTTACTTCCTAAAAAATGCTCGTACAAAATGCGCTCGTGTGCACGTTGTTGATCAACTAAAACAACATCGTTATTAAACGAAGTCACAATGTACTTTCCTGAAATTTGGAATGTTTTGTAAGTGATAGATTCGCTGCGAATTTCATTCTGACCTTCAATTTGATTTTCTAAAGGAACATCTATTAGTTCTTCAGGATTATTTTTAAAGCCGTCGTATAAAGTCTCCCAATTTTTTTTGTTTGATTTTTCTAAATCAGTATCGGATGTTTTATAACCCGGATTTTGTTTTTTAAACGGATTGTAATCCGGATTGTAGTGTACTTTTGGCGGTTCAATAATCCGGTTGCCTGTGTTCGCTTCAATAGTAAAACTCATCTCCGATTCAAAATCCAAACTCGGACCAACATTCGCTTTTCCTAATGCGCGTTTTACTGAACTATGTAATAAAGCGTAAATAGTTTTATCGTCGATGAATTTTATTTCAGTCTTTGTTGGGTGAATATTGATATCAATATTTTTCGCATCTACTTCTAAAAATAAATACCAAGCCGGATGCACATCATGCGCCGTTAATTCACGGTACGCTTCGTAAACGGCATGATTTAAATAAGGACTTTTAATAAAACGGTTATTTACAAAAAAATATTGCTCGCCTCTTTTTTTCTTAGCCGTTTCTGGTTTTCCAACATAACCTGAAATTTTTACAACATCAGTAGTTTGTTCAATTGGCACTAATTTTTGATTCATGGAATTACTGAACAATCCCATAATCCTTTGTATTAACCCGGATGGCGGCAAATTAAAAATCTCATTATTATTACTGTACATTATAAAATGAATATTATAATGTGGTAAAGCAACACGTTCAAATTCATCAATAATATGACGTAGTTCCGTTGAATCTTCTTTTAAGAAATTTCGTCGCGCCGGAATATTGAAAAATAAATTTTTTACACTAAAAGAAGTTCCAACCGGACTTTGACATTCACTTTGATTTACAAATTTCCCGCCTTCAATCTCTATTAATTGTCCAACTGTATCAGCACTTTGTTTTGTTTTTAATTCAACTTGTGCAACAGCGGCAATACTTGCCAATGCTTCTCCGCGAAAACCTTTTGTATGCAAATTAAAAAGATCGTCGGCCGATTTTATTTTGGAAGTGGCGTGGCGTTCAAAACACATTCGTGCATCAAACGGACTCATCCCTGAACCATTATCTATAACCTGAATTTGAGTTTTTCCGGCATCTTTTACTATCAGTTTTATTTGAGTTGCGCCGGCATCAATGGCATTTTCGAGTAATTCTTTTACCACTGAGGCTGGTCTTTGAACCACTTCGCCTGCCGCAATTTGGTTGGCTACATGTTCGGGTAAAAGAGAAATAATGTTACTCATAAAAAGCAAATGTAATACAATAATCCCGAGGGTTTAATTTGAGTTGATTTTTGTTAAATAGTTTTCAGAATCTTTAACCAAAAAACAAGATTTTGAACTGTTCATTTTTCACATCAAACACTCTCGAAAATAAGCTTAAAGGTCACTTTAAAATGTTACAATTTTGGGGTATTTAGTTGGCAAGTGGCTGAATTATAAATACATAAGTCTAATACAATAATAAAACTGAATATCAATGAGTTAAAAATTTTATTATTAACAAAAAAATGTTAATTTTTGCAGTCCGAATTAATATTAAGATATGAAGAACCTTAAAAAGACCTTAGCCATTTGCCTGTTAGCGGTTTCGTTTTTTAGTTTAAAAGCGCAAGAAGCTAATTTACTTAAAACCTTTATTAACAAAAATGATATCGCTATAAGAAGCGTTCAGAAATATTCTATAAACCTCAACGATGCGGCAAGTGAAGCTACTATTAAAGAGCTCTTACAGTTTCAAATAGCGTCAGTTAAGTTTTTTAATTCGAACCCCGGAAAAAGTGCTGATATAGCCTATATAGTTAGACAAAAATCGACCGAGTTTTTAAGTAAAAACACGAAAGCATCTCTTGAATACCTTACGCTTTCCGATAAAGAAAAAACTTTATTCTCATCCCCAAAACAAGTCGACAAAATCAGTTCCGACTTAACTAAAAGTGAATTGCAAAAAGTCAATTCAATCGATACAAAAAATCCTCATCTTTTTGATGACCTTAATACAAGAATCCCATAGATTCTATTAAAAAACTTATTTTAAAATGAAACGTATGACTAATTTTATAAAGAGTAGTATTGCTATTTTTCTACTCCTAGTTGCTTTGTCGAAGCAAGGCTCGGCACAATCGTGTATTATACCTAGTATTAATGCTCAGGCAGGAACAGGTGCTTCAACCACTGTCTGTTCAGGACAATGTGCGGCTTTAACAGCAACGATGGTGGCACCACCAAGATCAACAACCACTTATTCTGTTGGTGCGGTTACATATTCTACCATGCCTTATTTTGGCGGGAATAATGTTTTCTCCACTTCGTCTGATGATGTTTGGAGTGACTCTATCAACATAGGTTTTAACTTTTGTTATTTTGGAAATACTTATAGAAAACTTCTTGTAGGTTCGAATGGTGAGATTACTTTTGATTTAACCAGAGCAAATTCATTTGAATCATGGGTGACTACAGCCATTTTACCAAACACAATTGAACATCCGGGAAATACTATTTGTGGTGCTTACCGAGATTACGATCCTCTTCCTGGTGGAGTTGTAAGAACATATACTACAGGTGTTGCACCTTGTCGTCAATTTGTAGCTTATTGGAGTGGTGTAACTTTATTTTCATGTTCTACACCTGTTTCTTCTTTTCAAATTATTCTTTATGAAGGTTCCAACAATATAGCTGTTAACATAGTTAATAGTACGGCTTGTATGGCTTGGAATAGCGGAAGAGGATTAATCGGTATTCAAAATCAAACCGGAACTACTGTTGTTGCTCCTCCTACCAGAAATACTTTAACTGCATGGACGGCCAATAACGAATCATGGTTATTTGTTCCAACAGCAGCTCCAAGTTTTAGTGTAAACTGGGCTGGCCCCGGTGGATTTACAGCTACAGGTTTAACAGCTACACCTTGTCCAACAGCATCCGGAACTTATTCTGCAACATTAAGCTATTGTAATGGGTCAAGAACATCAACCGTTAATGTTAATGTTAGTACACCAACCATAAATGTTTCTGCCTCTTCAAATACAGTTTGTCCTCCAGGCTCAGTTACTTTAACTGCAACCGGCGCTACAACTTATACTTGGATGCCGGGTTCTTTAACCGGATCTGCAGTTGTTGTATCACCAGCCGTTAACACAACTTATACAGTAATAGGCAGTGTGGGAACTTGTACAAGTTCGTCTACTGTTGCAATAACGGTTGGCACACCTCCAACAGTTAATGCATTTAATTTAACTGGCACAATTTGCCCCCCAGGTTCAGCCAATTGTATAGCCACAGGAGCCCTATCATATACATGGAACCCAGGAAATATTGTGGGAAATATTGTTGCTTTAAGTCCAACAGTTACCACTACTTATACTATTAGCGGATCATCAGGTGGATGTATTGGAACAGCCACTTTACTTGTCCCGGTTGGAAGTAGTCCAACAATAACAGCTTTAAGCTCTCCTACTTCAATTTGCGTTGGAAGCAGCGCTACATTAACAGCTTCGGGCGCTACAAATTATACCTGGATGCCCGGCTCTTTATCCGGCGCATCAGTTTCAGTAAATCCGGTTTCAACAACCATTTATACTGTTACAGGAACAAACACTTTATCTTGCCCCGGTACGAAGACCGTTATGTTAACAGTTCTCCCTTCTCCTACTGTAACTGCTGTTAGTAATCCAACAGCTATTTGTGTTGGAGGTTCGGCTACATTAACCTCATCTGGCGCTACATCTTATACTTGGATGCCGGGTTCTTTATCAGGTGGAACAGTTACGGTTTCTCCAATCATTACAACAATTTATACTGTTACCGGTTCTAACGGAACTTGTTCATCAACAAGAACAGTTCAAACTACTGTTAATACTCCTCCTACTGTTACGGCTTCAGCGTCTTCATCAACAGTTTGTGCCGGAACATCATTAACATTAACTGCAGGTGGCGCCACAACTTATACCTGGATGCCTGGTTCTTTAATAGGAACAAATGTAGTTGTAACACCTATTACAAATACAACTTACACCGTTACAGGTTCAAATGGCACTTGCTCAAATACAACTACTATTTCAATTACGGTTAATCCAAGTCCAACTTTAACAGCAGTTTCTAATCCAACTTCAATTTGTTTTGGAAGTGGTGCAACAGTTACCTTAACATCAAGCGGCGCTTCAACTTATACATGGATGCCGGGTTCTTTATCAGGTGCAACTGTTACAGTTACTCCAACTATAACAACAACATATACCGTGAGTGGTACTAGTCCATTATCTTGTATTGGAACACGTACAGTAATTTTAACTGTAAATGCACAACCTACTTTAACAGCAGTTAGTAATCCAACAGCTATTTGTGTGGGAAGTTCAGCAACATTAACTTCATCAGGTGCTACTTCTTATACTTGGATGCCGGGCTCTTTATCAGGCGGAACGATTACTGTTTCTCCCATCACCACAACTATTTATACGGTTACAGGTTCTAACGGAACATGTAGTAATACAAGAACTGTTTCGCTAACGGTTAACACACCTCCCACAGTTACAGCATCAATATCTTCATCCACTATTTGTGCCGGAACATCGTTAACATTAACAGCAGGCGGCGCTTCAACTTATACCTGGAATCCAGGTGGATTAACAGGCGGAACCGTTGTTACAACACCAACAGCAAATACAATATATACAGTAATTGGTTCTAACGGAACTTGTACAAATTCTGCTAATGTTTCTGTTACAGTTAGTCCAAGCCCAACACTTACTGCTGTTGCTAACCCAACTTCAATTTGTTCGGGCGCAGGAACTACAGTAACATTAACTTCAACCGGTGCCGCATCTTACACTTGGATGCCGGGTTCTTTATCGGGCGGAACAGTAACAACTAATCCTATTATAACAACTACATACACTGTAACCGGCGCTTCGGCTCTGGGTTGTACAACTACACGTACCGTAACACTAACGGTTACCACAAGTCCTACTATAACAGCTTCTGCTTCATCAGCAACAGTTTGTTCAGGTAGCACAGTTACATTATCTTCATCAGGAGCTACAACTTATACTTGGAATCCGGGCGCTTTAGCAGGAGGTACAGTAATTGTTACACCTACAACAACAACTATTTACACCGTTACCGGAGCTAACGGAAATTGTACAAATTCAAATACGGTTTCAATCACAGTGAATCCAAATCCTACTGTAACTGCGGTTGCTAATCCAACTTCCATTTGTTCAGGTGCTTCTGCAACTTTAACTGGAGGTGGTGCCACAACTTATACCTGGATGCCGGGTTCATTAACAACTGCGACTATTGCAGTAACTCCAACAATTACTACTACTTATACTTTAACAGGAAATAACGGTACATGTTCTAATACAAGAACTGTAACACTAACGGTTACTGCCACTCCTACAATTACTGCTGCTTCAAATCCAACAGCTATTTGTTCGGGAGCTTCTGCAACTTTAACTTCATCGGGCGCTACCTCTTATACATGGAATCCGGGTGTAGTAACAGGCGGAACAATCACTGTTACTCCTACCGTAACAACTATTTATACAGTTACCGGAGCAAATGGAAGTTGTATAACTACTAATACAGTTTCATTAACTGTAAACTCAAATCCAACTGTTACCGCCGTAGCTAATCCAACGGCAATTTGTGCTGGAAGCTCTTCCACTTTAACAGGAAGTGGCGCTACAACTTATACATGGATGCCGGGGTCTTTAACAGGAGCAACTGTTGCGGTTACACCAACCGTAACTACAACTTATACTTTAACTGGAAATAACGGAACTTGTTCAAGTACTGTTGCGGTTAGTTTATCTGTTACTCCACTACCAACTTTAACAGCAGTAGCTAATCCTACTGCAATTTGCGTAGGGGCTTCAGCAACATTAACTTCATCAGGAGCTACATCTTACACATGGAATCCTGGTGCAGTAATAGGAGGTACAATAACTGTTACACCTACAATTACTACAGTTTATACAGTTACAGGCTCTAACGGCACTTGTTCAAACACAAGAACAGTTTCATTAACAGTTAATCCAAATCCAACTGTTACTGCTTCTGTTTCATCGCCAAGTATTTGTTCAGGAAGTTCTGCAACCTTATCTTCAAGTGGGGCAACATCCTTCACATGGAATCCGGGTGCATTAAGCGGGGGAACAGTTGTTGTTTCTCCAACCGTAACCACAACTTATACAGTTATCGGAGCTACAGCCTCAGGATGTACAAATTCGAATACTGTTACTTTAATGGTAACTCCTGGTCCAACATTAATTGCTTCTGCAAGTCCAACAGCAATTTGTTCAGGTTCTTCATCTACTTTAACTGGAAGTGGTGCGACTACTTATACTTGGATGCCGGGTTCTATAACAACCGCAACAACTGTAGTTACGCCCACAACAACAACTATTTATACTTTAACAGGAAACAACGGAACTTGCTCGAGTACTATTGCAGTTACTGTTTCTGTTACACCACAACCAACTGTAACTGCAGTAACAAATCCAACTGCGATTTGCGCAGGAAGGAGTGCAACTTTAACCGGAAGCGGCGCTACAACTTATACTTGGATGCCCGGTTCAATTACAACAGCAACAACTGTAGTTACACCTACTTCAACAACTATTTATACTTTAACAGGAGCCAATGGCGTTTGTACGAATACACAAACTGTTTCTTTAACAGTTAACGCAAGTCCAACTGTTAGTGCAACGAGTAATCCTATAACCGGAATTATTTGTGCGGGACGAAACACAACTTTAACAGCAAACGGTGCTGTAACCTATACATGGATGCCGGGAGCAATGGTTTCTCCTAGTGTTGTTGTTTCTCCAACTGCTACACTTACTTATACGTTAGGTGGAACAAATGCTTCGGGCTGTATAGGATTCTCCACTATTACCATTACAGTTAATCCTAACCCAACAATAACTGCTGTTGCTAATCCAACAGCACTATGTTCAGGACAATCTTCTACTCTTACTGCATCAGGTGCGGTTGGAACGTATAGTTGGTTACCTGGGCCTATTTTAGGAAATCCTATTGTTGTTACGCCAACCGTATCATCAACCTATACTGTTCGTGGTGCTAATGCCTTAGGTTGTGTTAGCAATACTACTATTTCATTAAGCGTTACAACAACTCCTACTGTTACAGCCTCAACGTCGGCTGCAACAATATGTGCCGGCAATACAGTTACATTATCTTCATCTGGAGCTACAACTTATACTTGGATGCCGGGTTCTTTATCAGGCGGAACAGTTACTGCTTCTCCAACTGTAACAACAACTTATACTATTACTGGAGCAAACGGAAATTGTACAAATTCAAATACAGTTTTAGTAACAGTAAATCCTAGTCCAACCGTTACAGCAGTTAGTTCACCAACGGCAATTTGTTCGGGCAGCTCTGCTACTTTAACAGGAAATGGTGCTACATCATATACATGGATGCCGGGATCATTAACAGGAACGAATGTTGTGGTTACTCCAACAGTAACAACTCAATATACATTAACAGGCTCGAATGGTACTTGTTCGAGTACAGTTGCGGTAACACTAACGGTTACTACAACCCCTACGGTTACTGCAATATCTAACCCAACAACAATTTGCGCTGGAAGTTCAGCAACCTTAACAGGAAGCGGAGCTACATCTTACACTTGGATGCCGGGCTCAATAACAACCACAAGTACCGTTGTTACACCAACTGCGACTACAATTTATACTTTAACAGGAGCAAATGGTGTTTGTACAAATACACAAACTGTTTCGTTAACAGTAAATCCTATTCCAACTGTTACAGCTGTTTCAAATCCTACTTCAATGTGTGCGGGAAGTTCAGCAACTTTAACCGGAAGCGGTGCAACAACTTATACTTGGATGCCGGGTTCGTTAACCGGAACTTCAGTTGTTGTTAGTCCAACTATTAATACAACATATACTGTTACCGGCTCTACTGCAGGTTGTAGCAATTCTAATACTGTTTCAATAACTGTATTCTCTGCTCCAAGCGTTACAGCATTAACGAGCAAAACAGTAATTTGTTTAGGTGACACTGCAACATTAAGCGCTACAGGTGCTATATCTTATACTTGGAATCCGGGTGCTTTAATTGGTTCTCCGGTTGTTGTTTCTCCAACTTCAACTACTATTTATACTGTTACAGGTTCTAATGGAATTTGTTCAACTAATGCAACAGTTTCAATTGTTGTGAATACATATCCTGTACTTTCAACTACTTTAACTCCAACTTCACTTTGTGCGGGTAGCACTGCAACAATGATTGCCAACGGTGCTACAACTTATACTTGGATGCCGGGCTCATTAAGTGGTACTTTGGTAACTGTTTCTCCTACTATAACTACAACTTATACATTAACAGGTGCGAATGGAAATTGTACTAGTACAACAACGATTGGCATTACAGTTAACTCAACACCTACTATAACGGCCGTTAGCTCTCCTACTGCAGTTTGTGCAGGAAGTTCAGCTACCTTAACAGGTGGTGGTGCTGTTACTTATACGTGGATGCCTGGATCATTAACAGGAACATCTGTTGTGATTACACCTACAATCTCAACACAATACACTGTAACGGGTTCTAACGGAATTTGTGCAGGAACCAAAACTGTTAATCTTTTAGTTTTAGCATCGCCTACAATCACTGCAATTGCAAATCCAACTACAATGTGTACAGGACAAACTGCAACGTTAACTGCAACGGGCGCATTAACTTATACATGGATGCCGATTGCTGTAACAGGTTCTGCTGTTATCGTAAGTCCAACCATTACTACAACCTATTCTGTTACCGGGATAAATGCTACAGGTTGTACAAAAACAAATACTGTTACTTTAGTGGTGAATACAAGTCCAACCATAACTGCTAATACATCAGCTACTGTTTTATGCTCAGGATTATCAGCAACATTAACTTCCAGTGGCGCTACAACTTATACTTGGAATCCAGGTTCACTAACAGGTGGAACGGTTGTTGTGACCCCAACTGCAAATACAACTTATACTGTTATTGGCGCAAATGGAAGCTGTACTAACACTAAAACGATAAGTATTACTGTTAATCCTAGTCCAACTATTACAACAATTGCAAGCCCTACTATTTTATGTGTAGGTGGTACTTCAACATTAACTGCGAGTGGTGCTACATCTTATACCTGGATGCCTCCGGCAATTACTGGTAGCTTGGTAGTAGTTTCTCCTACTGTTATTACAGTTTATACTGTTACAGGTGTGAATTCATTTGGTTGTACAAAAACAAGTACAGTACTTGTAAATGTAAATACACCTACTATTACAACTATTGCTTCACCAACTTCAATTTGCGTTGGCAGTACTGCTACAATTACTGCCTCAGGTGCTGCAACCTATACTTGGTTACCTTCTGCTACAACAGGAACAAGTGTTGTTGTTAGCCCAACGGTTACTACCACTTATACTGTAATAGGTATTAATGCATTTGGTTGTGCCGGCGCAACAACTATTACTTTAAATGTTTCTCCAATACCAACTGTAAGTGCTGTTAGTTCTTCAACTGCAGTTTGTGCAGGTAACTCTGCAACATTAACCGGTAACGGCGCAACAACTTATACTTGGATGCCGGGATCTTTAACTGGAACGAATGTTATAGTTACTCCAACAGCAACTACAGTTTACACAATTACAGGAAGTAATGGTTCTTGTACAAATACAAATACTATTTCATTAACAGTAAATCCAAGTCCAACCGTTACAGGAGTTGCCAGTCCAAGCATTATGTGTGTTGGTGCTACCGCAACATTATCCGGATTTGGCGCAACAACTTATACATGGAATCCTGGCGGGTTGGTAGCAATTACGGTTGGCGTTACACCAAGTGTAACTACAGTTTATACTGTTACAGGTGCTGATGCATTAGGTTGTACTAATTCAAACACAGTAATCGTTATTATCAATACACCAACAATTACTTCGTCTGCAACGCCAACAGCATTATGTATTGGAAATTCTTCAACTTTAACAGCTAGCGGCGCGTCAACTTATACTTGGAATCCGGGTGCTATGGCAGGCGGAACAATTACGGTTACTCCAACGGTAACCACAACTTATTCAGTAACGGGAACTAATACTATGGGCTGTCAAGGAACAAATACTGTTTCAATAACTGTATTTGTAAATCCAACAGTTACTGCCGCAGCATCTGCAACTACAATTTGTAGCGGCTTATCTACAACATTAACTACAGGTGGTGCTTTAACTTATACATGGCTTCCAGGTAACATGACTACTTCTACCGTAGTTGTATCTCCAACCATAACTACTACTTATTCAGTAATAGGTGTAAATGGGGTTTGTGCCGCAGATACTGCTACTATTACAATTAATGTATTAGAAAGTCCGCAAAACGTAACAGCTACTAATAGCGGAACATTAACTTGTTTAACCACATCGGTTGATTTATTTGGTAGTACCACTTCAACAAACGTAGCTTATCAATGGTCGGGACCAAGTTCATACACATCCACAACTCAAAATCCAACAGGTATAACAGTTGGTGGTGTTTATACTTTATCGGTTATTGATTTAGCGAATGGTTGTATCACAACAGCAACAACGGCAATTATAACCAATACAGCCGGACCAACAGTTAGCTTAACATCTACTGGAACTATTACGTGTATTAGTAATACAGTTAATATTAGTGTAAGCTCAACAGTTGCAGCAGTAACTTATACTTGGAGCGGTCCTTCAAGCTTCACATCAACCGCAACCAGCTTCAGTACTTCGGTTGGAGGTGTGTACACCGTTAGTGCATTTGATCCTGCTTCGGGTTGTACTTCAACAAATACTGTTGCCGCAACAACGGATACTTTTGTAGCCATTACTGCAACTATTATTCCTGCAACTTGTACCGGTACTGTTACTGATAACAATGGAACTATTCTTGTAAGTAACTTCATTAATCCAAATGATAAATACGATTTTGTTACCGGGCCGACTTATACAGGAAGCGCAACTTATGCTACGGCAACAATAATTCCTGCTACAGGAACTATTACTACTTCATTAGGTAATCCTCTTGTTAATACGCCTTACACTATTCGATTCTTTGGTGCAAATGGTTGTATAAAGGACACTACTTTGGTATTAATTCCAGTTGATTGCGCGGTTAATAATTCACTTGGTTTAGCTAAAGCAATAACGGCTGTAACAACAAACACGAATGGTACTTATGGAGTTACATACAAAGTTGTTGTTAAGAACACAGGCTTTGCTACATTAAATAATGTGATGTTAACCGAGAACTTAAGTAATACATTCCCATTACCTACAACATTTACTGTAAGTTCTGCTCCGGTAATTATTACTCCGGTAACAAGCTTAACGTTAGATGCTACATTCGATGGTTCATCACAACCTGTGTTAACAAACACAGTTACCAGTTCACTAGCGATTGGCGAAGTAGATACAATTGTATTTACAGTTGATGTTTTACCTAATGGAGTATTTGGAACATTTAATAACAGTGTGCTAGGTACTGCAATTGGTGGCGCTTCTACAATAGTAGCTGATTCATCACAGGTTGGTTTAAATACGGACCCGGATAACGATGGTAATCCAACTAATAACAATACACCTACCCCACTTAACTTAACGCCTAATACTTTCTTCGGTGTGACTAAAGAAGGTGAGTTAAGTAAGGTGTTAATAGATGGTAGCTACGATATCACTTATACTGTTTCGATTCACAACTTAGGAAATGATACATTAAGAAACATTGTATTGAAAGATAGCTTAGCGGGAACAACAATTAAAAATCCTGCATCTTACAGTATGAAGAGCGGACCATCTATGCTTAGCGGTACTTTAACTGCTAACTCTGCATTTAATGGTAACAGCGATCCTAATTTAATTGTAACAGCAGGTAGCAAAATGGCGCCAAACACGGTAAATAAAGTTGTGTTCTCTATTAATGTTATTCCTGACACTGTTACAATTATCAAAAACACTGCAATAGGAAGTGCGTTTGGTACTTCAACTGTTGCAGTGCGAGATTCTTCTAACAACGGAAACAATCCTGATATAAACGGAAACGGTGTTTGGAATGAACCTTCTGATAACGTACCAACTGTATTAATCATTGATAAATTCTTAGTACCTGAGGTGTTCACGCCAAATGGTGATGGTGTAAATGATTTCTTTGTAATTAAAGGCATTCAGAAAACAGAAAATACTTTAACGATTTACAACCGTTGGGGTAATAAGGTTTACAAAATGGATAATTACGATAACACTTGGGGAGGTATGCCAAATGTCAGCGGCACTTTAGGTAATCAGAAATTACCACAAGGAACTTATTATTACATTTTAGAATTTAAAGGTGAAACAAGTTTAAAAACCGTTAACGGATTTGTGGTATTACAGTATTAATGATTAAGAAATTAGATATTATGAAAGCAAGACAAATAATTTTAGCAACATGTTTAGGTGTGATGTTCTTCGCATCTCAAAACGTAAAAGCACAATACGATGCTATGTTTACGCAATACATGTTTAACGAAATGTTTATTAATCCGGCGTATGCAGGAAGTAAAGAAGCTATGGCTGTAACGGGTGTTCACCGTCAGCAATGGGTTAATTTTCCCGGGCGACCGATTACAACTACCTTCTCGATGCACGGACCCATCGTGAACGAAAAGATGGGATTCGGTTTAAGTTTCTTAAACGAAAAAATCGGTTCATTAAATCGTAACCTTGCTTATCTGAGTTATTCTTACAAAATCAAAGCCGGTAAAAATGGTAATCTTGCTTTTGGTTTAATGGGTGGGGTACACAATCAGGTAAATAAATTTTCACAATTAAAAGCGACTGAAGAAGGTGATGTTCAAATTTCACAAAACTCGCCGAGTGTTTATGCGCCCAATTTTGGTTTCGGAATTTATTATAGTGATAAAGTAAATTATGCCGGATTATCAATTCCTCGTATGATTGACGACCACATCTTATTTGATGCTAACGGTGATTATACAAAGGTTACTAAAATGTCTCCACAAAAATTCCATTACTACTTAACCTTAGGAAGAATATTTACTTTAACCGATGGTCTAAAATTAAAAGGACAAGCCATGATTAAAGCCGTACAAAATGCACCATTGCAATACGACTTAAACGCAAATTTTTTAATTAAAGAAAAAATTTGGGCAGGTTTATCTTACAGAAGTGGTGATGCCGTATCAGCAATTTTGGGTATTCAGGTTAGTCCGCAGTTTGTAGTGAGTTATTCTTACGATTATACTTTAAGTCAAATACAAAAATACTCTCAGGGTTCTCACGAGATTGCTTTGAGTTATGTGTTTAAGTATAAAGGAAAGAATGTTATTACACCACGTTATTTTTAATTTTTGAGTATTATGAAAAAGAATATCATCGCAGCAATTGTTCTGTTTGTTTTTGGCTTCGGCTTAAAAGCACAGGAGAGTCTTGTACTAGCTGCTAATAAATTATACAATGCTAAATCGTATTCGGAAGCTATTCCTAAATATGAAAAGGTTTTGAAGAAAGACAGCAACAACGCTATTGTACTTGCCAATTTAGGTGAGTGCTACCGTTTAACTAATAACGCTACAGGACAAGTTCTTTGTTTTGAAAAATTAGTTAGTACAGGCAAAGCTGAACCTATTCAGAAATTTTATTTAGGTCAGGCTTTAATGGCTTTAGGCCGTTACGATGAAGCAAAAAAACACATGGATGATTTCTCATCTGATGAGCGCGGAAAAGTGTTTTCAAAATCAATTGAGAATATGAAAGCCTTTTCGAAAAATGCTGATGCTTATAAGGTAGATAGCGTTTCTTTTAATTCTGCAGAAAATGATTTCTCTCCTGTATTTTTTGTTGATGGGAAATTAGTATTTACTTCTGCACGTAAAAAAGTTCAATGGATTAACCGTAAACATGGTTGGACCGGTAACAGCTACTACAATTTATATACAACTGAAAAAGGTTCGGATGGCGTTTATTTTAAGCCAGAAAAATTTATGCGCGATTTAGAGTCGAAGTATAACGACGGGCCTATTTGTTTTAATCCTGATAAGCACACTGTTTATTTTACACGTAATAATGTAAGCAAAAAAGGAAAAAGTGTTGAAGGAACTTATAAATTAAAAATATTTGAAGCCAACTTAAACGTTGACGGATTTGAAATGGTTAAAGAATTGCCTTTTAACAGTAACCAATATAATTGCGCTCATCCTTCAGTTTCTCCGGATGGTAAAACACTCTATTTTACTTCTGATATGGGTGGCGGACAGGGTGGATTAGATATTTGGTATAGTAAAATGGGTTCAGATGGCGTTTGGGGTACTCCTGTAAACATGGGCGAGAAAGTAAATACTAAAGGTCACGAAATGTTTCCTTACGCTGCAACTAATGACTTAATTTATTTTTCTTCTAACGGTAGAGAAGGTTTAGGCGGGCTAGATATTTACGAAGTGAAAATTAAAAACGATGGCAAAATGGGTAAGGTTTATAATATGGGTGCTCCTTTAAATAGCTCTTATGACGACTTTGGAATTATTTTTGCTGAAGAAACCATGATGCGTGCCGGTTTTATTTCTTCTAATCGTAAACGTGGCGGACAAGACGATGATATTTATTCGTTCGTTGTATTGCGTGACGTAAAACGCGGTAAAGATGTTTTGATTAAAACCATGCACAAAGATTCGGCTACAGTTCCAATTCCTTATGCTAAAGTAAAAATCAATAATGATTCTATTACTACCAACGAAAAAGGTGAATACAATTATTTTATTGAAGAAGACGCGTATTATAACATGACAGCAAGCAAAGAAAAATATTACGATATCGCTGATTCACTATCCACAAAAATGTCGGACAAAGATGAATTTGAAAAAACCATTTTGTTAGAAAGAGATCCTGAATTATCATTATTAGCTTTTGTATTAGATGCAAAAACGAAAGAAGCTTTAGGTGATGTGAAAATTACTGTTAAGAATTTAACTACCAATACTGATTTTGATTCGTACACCACTTTAGCAACCGGCGATTACAGAAAACCTTTAACCGCTAATAAAATGGGTGACAAGCTAAGTTTCAAAATCACTTTAGAGAAAACAGGTTATGTAACAAAAGTAGTAGAGTTTAATCATACCGTTACAAAACCAGGCGAAATTAAATTAAACGAATTACTAGATTTAAATATTGGAAAAGTAATGGTGGGTATTGATTTAGCGAAACTCATTAATTTGAAACCAATTTATTTTGATTTAGGGAAATCTAAAATCACACCAACAGCTGCTGCCGAATTAAATAAAATTGTTGCCGTAATGAAAGAATATCCCGGCATGACTGTTGAATTAGGAGCGCATACCGATTGTCGTGGTGCAGCTAAAGCTAACGCATCACTATCTATGGCCCGTGCAAAAGCAAGCGCAAGTTATATTGCAAGCAAAGGCATTCCACGTACACGCATTACAGGTAAAGGTTACGGTGAAAGTAAATTATTAAACGGTTGTGCTTGCGAAGGCAAATTAGCTTCTAATTGTACAGAAGACGATCACTCTTTAAATCGCAGAACAGAGTTTATCGTTACCAAATACAAGGAAATTACAAAAAAATAGTTAAGAGAACGGGACTGGTCCCTATTATTACTTTATATAGTGTTATATTTGATTTCGTACTGAACCCGTCACATGGCTAAAAAAATCAAAAACGTAGGTATTGCTTTACAAGGTGGAGGTGCTCATGGTGCTTTCACTTGGGGTGTATTAGATCGCTTATTAGAAGTTGAAGAAATTGTTGCTGATGCCATGTGTGGTACCAGTGCAGGTGCGGTTAATGCTGTAGTTTGTGCTTATGGCTTACATATTGGTGGACCGGCAAAAGCAAAAGAATTAATGGAACAAACTTGGCGCAAGGTTGCTAATAGCGGCAGTGCATTTTTTAAACCAAGTGCAATGGATAAATATTTTGGGAATGGCGACATGCATAACTCTCCGGGTTATATGTGGTTTAACGCTGTTTCTCAGTTTATGTCGCCTTATAATTTTAATCCTTTAAATTATAATCCGCTACGTGATATTTTAAACGATGTGGTTGATTTTGAAGAGTTACATTTATATAACAAGAAGAAATTATTTATTTGCGCTACAAACGTAAAAACCAACCGCGCAAAAATTTTTACCAATAGAGAAATTACTGTTGATTCAGTTTTAGCATCTGCTTGTTTGCCCTTTTTATTTCAGGCGGTGGAAATTGGTGGTGAGTATTATTGGGATGGTGGTTACATGGGAAATCCTCCTATTTTCCCTCTTATTACCAATACAAACATTCATGATGTGGTGTTAGTTAAAATTAATTCCATCAATATAAATTCAGTACCAACAACAGCTCGTGATATTGCTGACAGAGTAAATGAGATTTCATTTAACAGCAGTTTAATTAACGAAATGAAATTAATTCACTACCGTAATGAATTATTACGCAACGGTGTTTTAAAAAGTGATGATAAAGTAAACCGCGAAATTTATGTACATACTATTTCGGGTTACGAAGCATTGAGCCAAATGAGTTATAGCAGTAAAATGAATACCTCATGGGAATTTTTATTACAGCTAAAAGCTAAAGGTCGCGAAACCGCCGACAGATGGCTCGAGAGTGATTTTAAAGAAGTTGGCTTGAGATCAACTTTTGATGTAGAAGAACATTTTTTCGGAAAGTTTTAAAATTCTTGAAGTTAAATAAAGCAAAATATTTTTTTGTTACAGCCGCGGTGTTCATCAGCGGCTTTTGCTTTTCTCAGGTAAAGTATAGCACCGACCCTGAATATCTTTTATCCAAAACAGAATTCGGTAATGTACTTTTCAAAACATACAAAATTGCTTATCCTGATACAGGAATAAAAAATCTACACAATTATAGTGGGAGAAATTACATGGGGAATTTAGGTTTACCTACTCCATCGTATATGTTAAGTTATAAATCGAAACCCTTAGGATTTAAGGTTTACGATTTACCTTTTGGAAATGATATCATCTCGAAACAGCAAGTAGAATATTACAGAACTAAAGGACCTTATGCGGCTCTCACCGGAATTGCAGGGAGCAAACAAGAACAAAGTTTTAGAATGTTGTTTACCCACACTTTCAAAAACAGATTGAATTTCACTATGAAGTTTAATCGTTTTGGCTCTTTGGGATTTTATAGCAAACAACAAACTTTCACCAATAATTTTTATACGTCTCAAAATTATACTACCAAAAATAACCGATTTGGTTTTTACTCCTATTTCTTATTTAATAAAGTTAAGTATCAGGAAAATGGTGGTATAAAATATGACACCGTATTTACACTTGAACCAACCATTGGTAAAGATTTACTCGCCGTAAATTTAAGCAACTCCAAACGTACCGTTCGCGAATCGTACGCAACTTTTAATCCTTGGTTAAAACTGAATAAAGGAAATGACTCAGGACGAGTTTCACATTACATCGATTACAAATTAAGTTATGCCGGAAATTATTATTGGTATCAAGACGCCGGATTACCTTATGATGGCTTTTATAATACAATTTATTTAGATACCGTACAAACCAGCGACAGTACACATTTACGTCAGTTTACCAATAGAGTGAATTACACTTTTAAATTAAATCAGGTTGGACTTGGAGCTTATGCGGGTTATGCACACGAGTACAATATCCTTCATCAATTTGCGGATAGTGTTTTTGCAAATCAGTTGGTGTATGGTTCTTTGTTTTACGATAAATTATTTCACAGTAAAGATTCTTCAAGCATCAATAGAAATAAATTTTTCTCGTCACGTATAACCTATAGCAGTGTATTAGACGGCCCCAACAGTGGCGACATGAAATTAGAATGGAACAGCGAATTAAGTTTCCGGTTAAATGAAAAAGGATTAGGAACTAAAAAAACTTCACGCATTTATTTAAGTGTTTTATCTGAGCAAAGACATCCTGATTTCATTTACAATTATTGGTACGCTAACAATTTCAGGTGGGATAATAAATTTAAATCAACCAATCTATTTCAGACTAAATTTGGGATAATAAATAACGCAACAGGATTATCCGCTAATGTATTATGGCAAAACGTTGGGAATTATTTGTATTTCGATAGTTTAACTGCAACACCAAAACAAAGTAATGTGGTAATCAGCAACTGGCAATACAATTTGAATTTTAATAAGGTGTTCTTTAAACATTTAGGTTTAAGATTAAATTTATATTATCAGAGCACAAACAAAAGCAGTTTAGTTCGGATTGCACCGGGCGCTGCAACAGGAAGTATTTATTACACCGGAATTTTATTTAAGAAAAATCTTCAATTACAAATTGGCGTGCAAGGCGAGTATTATCAAAAGTTTAAAGCCTACGCTTATATGCCTGCTACTAATCAATACTATTTACAAAACCGAATTTCCGTTGGTGAATATCCTTTTGTTGATGTATTCTTAAATGCCCGCATTCGTCCTGTACAATTTTTTGTGAAAATAGAAAACGTTTTATACGGCGCCCTGGGCAGCAATTACAGTTTCGTTCCAGGTTACATTCAACCTGACAGGGCTTTTAGATTTGGGTTGACTTGGCTATTTTTCGACTAATCTTCAGACATAGCAAGTTAATTTTCCTAAAATTTTAGGCTAAGCGGTCAAAATATGTTTACCTTTGTGAAAAGGGATCTAATGTTTAAACATCTGAAAATAAAAATTGCCCTCTTCATTTGCCTGGCATTTGTTCTCAGAATTGCATTAATAAATTTCAATTTTATCTCTGACCTTTCTTTATCACAAGACCTTTCCTCAAAACATATTTTTTCTGAAAAAACAAAACATACTGAAGTTGATGCTACTGCAAGTGCAAATAAATATACATTAGTAGACGTTTTTGAAGAAGATTCAGACAATGAAGAAGATGAGACAAAAGTAAAATCTCCCATCCTATTATTCATTGTTCACTCTTTTATTCAACATACATTCTTCTCACCTTCATCTAATAGTTCTTTCGCTCAAATCAAATGCGAACTATTTTCTAAAAGGTATCTTTCCATTTCTGTTCTAAGAATCTGAAAACACTTTCCTACGGAGAGAATTTAACTTAAAGTACATTTTTTATTTCTTCTCTTCTTAGATTATTAGCATTTCGCTAATTCAATGAGCATAGGAATTCCTCTGCCTTAACTTTCACAAACGTATCATTTAAAAAAAATCACTATGAGAAATAATCTCATTTTTATCAGCCTAAGCGTTTTGCTATGCAACACTAGCTGCAAAAGAGGTCACGAACAAAAAGAAGAAGAAATTAAATTTTTAGTGACCAGTTCATTGAAAAAAGACACCATGATTACGCGTGATTATGTTTGTCAGATTCATGCGATCCAACATATAGAAATGAGGGCTCTGGAAAAAGGCTATCTGGAAAAAATTTATGTTGATGAAGGACAGTTCGTGAAAAAAGGCGACATGATGTTTAAAATCATGCCGTTGATTTATAATGCAGAACTTCAGAAAGCACAGGCCGAGGCGGATTTTGCCGAAATCGAATACCAGAATACAAAACAACTTTCTGAAAAGAATGTGGTATCGCCAAACGAATTAGCTTTAATGAAAGCGAAACTGGATAAAGCCAAAGCGGAATTATCTATGGCACAAATTCACCTTCAATTTACTGATATAAGAGCTCCATTTGATGGGATTATGGATCATTTTCAAGTGAGATTAGGAAGTTTAATTGATGAAGGCGATCTCTTAACTACCTTATCTGACAATAGTGAAATGTGGGTGTACTTTAATGTACCTGAATTGGAATATCTTAATTATAAATCACATACTACCGAAGAGAATTTATTAAAAGTAAATCTCTTAATGGCAAACAACCAACTCTTCAAATATCCAGGAACGGTAAGTGCCATTGAAGCAGACTTCAATAATGAAACAGGAAACATCGCCTTCAGGGCTACATTCCCGAATCAGGATAAATTATTACGTCATGGTGAAACAGGAAATATACAAATGGGCATTCCAGTAAAAAACGCAATTATTATTCCTCAAAAAGCAACCTATGAGATACTGGAAAAGAAATATGTTTTTGTAGTTGATAAATCGGATGTAGTTCATTCCCGCGAAATAGTAATTGCATCTGAGATGCCCGATATCTATATTATAAAAGAAGGTTTAAAAGAAAATGAGAAAATTCTTCTTGAAGGCATCCGTAAAGTAAAAGATGGTGATAAGATCACCTTTACTTACGAAGATCCAAAAACCGTACTTCCAAAATTAAGAGTATACGTTGAGTAATTTAATTTTTTAAAAAGAAGAACATGTTCAATAAATTCATTCAAAGACCCGTACTGGCTATTGTTATATCGCTGGTAATTTTATTTGTCGGCGGACTAGCCATTAAAACATTGCCTACATCACAATTTCCAGAGGTAGCTCCTCCGGTGGTGATGGTGAGTGCATCCTATCCCGGTGCAAGTGCTAAATCATTAGCCGAATCCGTTATCATTCCATTGGAACAATCTATTAACGGTGCATGGGGCATGCGTTATATGACTTCTGATGCAACGAGTGCCGGTGAAGCAAATATTCAAGTTGTATTTGAGCCGGGAACTGATATCAATCAAGCATTAGTACAAGTTTCCAATCGTGTTCAACAAGTAACGAATCGTTTACCAACTCTGGTACAACGCGAAGGTGTTGTAATTACACCCGTAATTCCAAGCATGTTAATGTACGTGAACTTGTATAGTAAAGACAAGAATGCGGACATGAAATACCTGTTCAATTATGCAGGTGTTAACATGGTTCCGGAATTACAACGTATAAATGGTATCGGACAAGTAAGGATTTTGGGAAGTCGCCAATACGCTATGCGCATTTGGTTGAATCCTGATCGCATGCGTGCGTATAATGTTTCTCCGGATGAAGTGATGGAAGCTTTAAATGATCAAAGTATTATTGGTAAAGCAGGAAGGATTGGAAGGGGGGATAGCAAACAAGCAGAAGCATTGGAATATGTTTTAACTTATAGCGACCGCTTCAATGATCCAACTCAGTACGAAAATGTAATTATCCGTTCAAATAAAGAAGGTGAGAATTTACGTTTGAAAGATGTTGCTACCGTTGCTTTGGGAAGTGAGTATTACGATATTTATTCAAGCATGAATGGAAATCCATCTGCCGCCTTAGTTCTGAAGCAGACCTACGGAAGTAATGCCACCGAAGTAATCAAGAATGTGAAATTAAAACTGGAAGAACTGAAAAAAACTTTTCCTCCGGGAATGGAATATGAAATCAGTTATGATGTATCTACTTTTTTGGATGCTTCTATTGAAAACGTACTTCATACTTTACGCGATGCTTTTATTTTAGTGGCGCTTGTTGTATTTATTTTCTTAGGTGATTGGCGTTCTACTTTGATTCCAACTTTAGCTGTTCCTGTTTCTTTAATCGGCGCCTTCTTCTTTATGCAACTTTTCGGATTAAGTATCAACATGGTTACTTTATTCTCATTAGTATTAGCAATTGGTATTGTGGTTGACAATGCTATTGTCGTCGTCGAGGCCGTACACGCAAAAATGGAGCTGGAAAATTTATCTCCTTACAATGCGGTACGTAAAGTTATTGGTGAGATTAGCGGTGCAATCATTGCCATCACATTAGTAATGGTGTCGGTTTTTATTCCTGTATCATTCATGTCTGGTCCGGTTGGAACATTCTATAGACAATTCTCTATCACCATGGCGGCTTCCATTATTCTATCAGGTGTTGTTGCTTTAACTGTTACGCCTGTATTATGTGCAATGATATTAAAGAATAATCATGGTAAACCGAAGAAGCAGAATTTTTTCACAAAAATAATTGATGGGTTTAACCGTTGGTTCGATAAAGTCACAGCGAGATATGTGAACTTACTTAGAAAAATGGCGCACAGGAAATTATTAACCTGGGGCTTAACGGCATTCTTTATTGGAGGAATTGTTTTGATAAGTAATAATTTACCTTCCGGCTTTATTCCGAGTGAAGATCAGGGAATGCTGTATGCGATTATTCAAACTCCTCCGGGTTCAACATTAGAAAGAACAAATGACCTTTCAGAAAAATTAGTGAAAGTGATTAATGAGGTTGAAGGCGTTAAATCCGTTTCTTCAATCGCAGGATATGAAGTTTTAACTGAAGGTCGCGGTTCTAATGCAGGAACGTGTTTGATTAATTTAAAACCGTGGTCAGAAAGAAAACATACTGTTGTTGAGATTATCGAAGAATTAGAAGTGAAAGCAAAATCTATTCCGGGTGCAACTATCGAATTCTTTGACCCTCCTGCTGTTCCCGGTTTTGGTGCGGCGGGTGGTTTTGCTTTACAATTGTTAGATAAAACTAATTCAGGTGATCTCTTGCAATTGGAAAAAGTAACCAACGAATTCATTGGTAAATTAAAAGCAAGAAAAGAATTAACAGGTTTGTTCACTTTCTTTAGTGCTAACTATCCTCAATACGAAATTGAATTCGATAATCAGGCAGCGATGCAGAAAGGTGTTACAATAGGTAACGCAATGAATACCTTATCCATTTTTGTAGGAAGCACTTATGAATTAGGTTTCATTAAATATCAACGCTTCTTTAAAGTTTTCGTTCAGGCTTCTCCTGAATACAGAAAGTTGCCAACGGATATCATGAACTTATATGTGAAGAATAACCGCGATGAAATGGTGCCGTTCTCTGCTTTCATGAAAATTAAAAAGAAGCAAGGTGCAAATGAAATCAACCGTTACAACATGTATAACACTGCAGGAATAAGGGGCGGACCCGCTACAGGATTTAGTAGTGGTGAAGCTATTGATGCTGTAAAAGAAGTTGCAAAAACTTTACCAAACGGTTTTGATATTGACTGGGCAGCTTTATCCTATGACGAAACACGTCGCGGAAATGAATCTATTTGGATATTCCTTATTGTATTGATCTTCGTTTATTTTGTGTTAGCAGGACAATACGAAAGTTTCATTATTCCTTTCGCGGTTATCTTCTCATTACCTGCCGGAGTTTTCGGTTCATTTCTAATAATTAAAATGATGGGGTTGGCGAATGATATATACGCTCAGGTGGGAATGGTTATGCTCGTTGGGCTACTCGGGAAGAACGCCGTGCTGATTGTAGAATTCGCGGTGCAGAAACATCGTGAAGGTGCAACAATTCTTGAGGCAGCAATTGAAGGAGCAAGAGTTCGTTTCCGTCCTATCTTAATGACATCGTTTGCATTTATTGCAGGATTAATTCCATTAGTTCTTGCGCATGGTGCAGGCGCTATAGGTAATAGAACAATTGGCGGGTCTGCTTTAGGTGGTATGCTATTCGGAACCCTATTCGGGGTTATCATTATCCCGGGCTTGTACTTTATTTTCGGTTCTATTGCTGCGGGACGTAAACTAATCAAGAATGAAGATGAAAGTTCTTTAACAGAAGACCTTGTTCACAAAATGGATGATTTTCCACAAATAAAAGAAGAAGACAATGAGAAATAAAAAAATATTTTACCGTTCGGTCATCATTTTTGCATCGCTGGTTTTTGCCGCATGCAGTGTTCCGTATATGGGACGCAAAACCGAAAATAAAACTGTTCCGTCAGCATTCCTTAATACAAAGGATTCTACAAACAACAGCGCAAAAATAAAATTGAAAGATTTTTTTTCAGATCCTAACTTAATCGCGCTCATCGACACAGCTCTTAAAAATAATCAAGAGCTGAATATGATTCTGCAAGAAATAAATATTTCTAAAGCTGAAGTGCGCGGCAAAAAAGGAGCGTATTTACCATTTGGAGAAGTTGGGGTTGCTGCAGGAACTGAAAAAGTTGGCAAGTATACTAGTCAGGGTGCTAGTGACGAAGCGCATGAAATACTTCCCGGAAAAAAGTTTGCTGAACCTCTTGGAAATTTTTTAGTGAGCGCCGACATTTCTTGGGAAATAGATGTTTGGAGAAAATTACGGAATGCTAAAAAGGCAGCGGTATATAAATATCTTTCTTCAACAGAAGGAAAGAATTTCATGATTACAAAGTTAATCGCCGAAATCTCTAATTCTTATTATGAGTTGATGGCGCTGGATAATCAATTAGAAATATTAAAAAAGAATATTGATATTCAACAGAACGCTTTGGAAATTGTGAAACTTGAAAAACTTGCCGCTAAAGTTACTGAATTAGCTGTTCGTCGTTTTGAGGCGGAAGTTCTGAAAAACCAAAGTAATCAGTTTTACATTATGCAAAAAATTACGGAGACAGAGAACAAGATTAATTATTTAGTTGGTCGCTTTCCTCAACCTGTATTAAGAAGCTCATCCTCTTTTCTTGATTTTGCGCTCGACTCTATCAATTCAGGAATTCCTTCTCAGCTTTTATCGAACCGTCCGGATATTAAACAAGCAGAATTAGAATTGACGGCTGCTAAATTGGAAGTGAAAGTTGCTAAAGCCGAATTTTATCCATCCTTGATAATAAAAGCCGGTGCGGGTTATAACGCATTTAATCCACAATATTTAGTTACCTCTCCGCAATCACTTATTTATTCTATTGCAGGAACTTTAATTGCGCCAATAATAAACCGTAATGCGATCAAAGCAAATTATTATTCTGCCAACGCTAAACAAATACAGGCTGTTTATAATTATGAGCAGAAAATTTTAGGCGCGCATGTTGAAGTGGTAAACCAATTATCGAATATCAATAACCTTGCAAAAAGTTACGACTTGAAACAAAAACAAGTGGAGGCTTTAACACAGTCTATTGAAATTTCAACCGGATTATTCAAGAATGCAAGAGCAGATTATATGGAAGTATTGTTAACACAACGTGATGCTCTTGAATCGAAATTCGAATTGATTGAAACCAAGATGCAGCAAATGAATGCGAGGGTTAATATTTACCGTGCTTTAGGTGGGGGCTGGAGGTAAAATCCCTCCAATCACCTCTATTTTCTTAATTATTTGTTAACGAAAAAGCCCTTATTTCCCCTCTATTTTATTAGATTTGTAGCTCTAAAAATTAAGAATTATGAGCGCAGCAGCAAACAAAGGCCCGATATCAAAATTTGTCGAGCATCACTATAAACATTTTAACGCAGCAGCATTAGTTGATGCCGCTAAAGGTTATGAAACGCATTTAACCGAAGGTGGTAAAATGATGGTAACGCTTGCCGGTGCAATGAGTACCGCAGAACTTGGAAAATCATTAGCCGAAATGATTCGTCAAGGAAAAATTGATATTATCTCTTGCACAGGCGCAAACTTAGAAGAAGATATCATGAACCTTGTAGCGCATAGTCATTACAAACGTGTTCCAAATTACCGTGATTTATCTCCTCAAGATGAGTGGGATTTATTAGAGAACCATTTCAACCGCGTAACTGATACTTGTATTCCGGAGGAAGAAGCGTTCCGTCGTTTACAAAAACACATTTATAAAATTTGGAAAGATGCTGATACTGCAGGCAACAGATTTTTCCCGCATGAATACATGTACAAAATTTTATTGAGCGGCGAATTAAAACAGTATTACGAAATTGATCCTAAAGACAGTTGGATGTTAGCTGCCGCTGAGAAAAATTTACCAATCGTTGTTCCGGGTTGGGAAGACAGCACAATGGGAAATATTTTCGCATCGTATGTAATCAAAGGAGATATTAAAGCAAGCACCATGAAAAGCGGTATCGAATACATGGCTTGGTTAGCAGATTGGTATCCGAAAAATTCAGGTGGAAAAGGTGTTGGCTTTTTCCAAATTGGTGGTGGTATTGCCGGCGATTTTCCTATTTGTGTTGTGCCGATGCTATACCAAGATATGGGAATGCATGAGATTCCTTTCTGGAGTTATTTCTGTCAGATTTCAGATTCAACAACTTCTTATGGTTCATACTCTGGCGCTGTGCCAAACGAAAAAATTACCTGGGGTAAATTAGATATTAATACACCAAAATTCATAGTAGAAAGTGATGCGACTATTGTAGCGCCGCTTATTTTTGCTTGGATTCTTGGGTGGTAAGGTCATCCCGAACTTGTTTCGGGATCTTAAGATGCTGAACCAAGTTCAGCATGACCACCTCTGTTAAAAATACAATGTTCATAATATATCCCCGCCCTAAAAAAGCGGGGATTTTTGTTGTGTAGTTTTGTATTATGAAGAGCTTACTCAATTACTTTTTACAAGGACTCATTTTATTTATTCCATTTGCTATTACGGTAGGCATTATTTTTAAGTTATTTGATTTTTTCTCCGGTATTTTTTCGGGATTAGGAATTACCAATTACTCCGCGATAAATACAGTGTTAGGATTTGTGTTTACCCTAGCTTTTATTATGGGGATGGGAATTTTAGCTTCTACTTTTATTTTCAAAAGTTTCTTTTCGTTTATTGAAAACAAATTAGAACACGCGCCTTTCATTCGTCATATTTATTCACCCCTAAAAGATTTTACAAATGCTTTTATGGGGAATAAGAAAAAATTTAATAAACCTGTTTTAGTGTTAACGAATCCGCAAGCAAACATTGAAGAAATGGGGTTTGTTACCCACGAAGATTTAAAGGATTTAAAAATTAAAGATAAAGTAGCAGTGTATTTACCTTACTCCTACTCGCTCTCAGGTCGATTAGTGATTGTTCCACAGTCGCAAATAAAACCAATTGATGCCGATGCCGCCGAAACGATGAAGTTTATTGTGAGTGGTGGAGTTACTGATGTTGATTGAAATTTATTCTATGCATTCGGTCATCCCGAACTTGTTTCGGGATCTTCTAACACCCAATCTTTAGCAAGGTCTTCAATTTCAGGATTAATCTCCTTTATGAGGTTAAGCTTCCATTCGCGATGCCAATTTTTCAGTTGTTTCTCTCTTAAAATTGCGTTTAAGGCACCAAATATTTCCTCGTAATAAACTAAATAAGTAAGCTTGTATTTGGTTGTGAATTCTGAACCTTTCAATTGTTTGTGTTCCGCCACTCGTCGTTCTATACTATTTGTAACGCCAATGTAAAAAGTTGTTCTACTATAATTTGACATTATGTAGACAAATAATCTTTTTTGTAATTTCATGATTCTTCAAAAGATGCTGAAACAAGTTCAGCATGACCGTGCGTCTTTGTGTTGGCATTTTTTTGCCATTAGGTCCCGTCTCTGAAGTATTCTAAATCCTACTTCCCTTCGCAATACATTTTAAAACTATTTAAAATAGCTTGCCAACCTGAGCGTTGTAGCTCTTCCGAATTTTCTGTTTCCGCATCAAACACTGTTGTTATTTCAGTTTCATTACCGTTTGCTGTAAATGTGGTTTTGCATTTACGACCATCTTCCATAACGTAAGAAATAAGTTTACCTGTTTCAACCGCATCGTAAGTCCCGATAAAATCAAAACCCATACTTCCATCTTTCGCTTCCATACGCGATAAGAATTTTCCACCAACGCGTAAATCGTTTTCCGCTTTTGGTGTATGCCAATCATCAGAGACACTATTCCATTTTGTAATGTGTTCAGGACTGGTCCAAACTTTCCAAACTTTTTCTATTGGTGAATTTACGGTAGCTTGTATTGTTATCATACGAGTCTAATTTACTTTCTGCCTTTTGATATGCTCAATTTCTATTTTCAAACCTTTCAGCATATTCATAATGCTATCGAGGTTTAATTCTTCATCGCGGTAATCGCCGGTGTTAATGCAACAGGTGTATTCCCACAATTCTAAAATATCTTCGAGGCGTACTTTATAGGGCTGGTAGGTTTTATTATCGCTATGCAATTCAACGGTGCCTTCTTTTTTATTTAAGTTATGTAAACGTTTGTAACTTAAACCATCGTCTTTGGTTACCACTATATAAGAAGTACCATCTTTCATGTCATCCAACTTCTCTAAATATTTTCCAATGATAAATGAACCTTCTTTAATTGGCGGCATACTATCTCCCTTAATAGGAAACGCACGATGTTTACCCACTGGTAAAAACGGAAGTTTCATTCGTGGTAATCTTTCAATATAATCAGGATCAGAATAACCGCGTAAATACCCGGCTGATGCTTTAACAGGAATTAATTCTATCATATCATCCCCTTCGTTATCGATAATAACCGGAAATAAAATACGGTTCTTACCAATCTTCATTAAAGCATCGGGGTTGGTCTTTTTTAAATCCCCCTTAATAAGGGCATCAATAGCAATGTGAAAATACTCCGATAATTTGATTAATAAATCGATAGGCGGTTCGTTACGACCTTCTTCGTAACCCCCAATGCGGGCACGGGTTACGTCTAATTCGTCGGCCATTTGCTCCTGCGATAAGCCTTTTAACTGCCGCAAAAACTTAATGTTGTTAGATATCTTATTAATCATAATACTACAATTTATAGCATAAAGATACTACAAATTATAGTTATCTCCAAATACCCCTTTTTAAGCACTTTAAAAATGCTATATTTAAGTACTAAAACTATTATGAGGGCACTTGTTTTTTTAATTCCTTTTTTTCTTTTCTCTGTTGCGATAACGCAGGCGCAAACCCGAAAGATTGATTCACTTAAGCAAGTTCTTAAAACTGCTAAAAACGATACGGCAAAAGTTAGTTTGCTAAATGTTTTAAGCTACGAAATTTATTTGCGTACCGAAAAATCGACCGGGGAAGTTGCACTGTTAATTGATTCCACTATACGCATGGCCGAACGGTTGAAGTATGTTGAAGGCAATATAAAAGCACGCCTAATCGGAAGTAACGTATTCCGCAATACCGGAAAAATTCAAAAATCAATTGAATATATTATTCCTGCGTTAGAACTGGCACAACAAGCAAAGGATACTATTAATTTATTCAGAATAAAAAATTCGCTAGGCAGCAGCTATGCCGACGAAGGAAATTTTAAAATTGCAGGGCAATGTTTTTTTGAGGCTTTACAAATTGCAGAATTACTTAACAGTAAAAAATTCATATCCAGTGCCTATAACTCATTAGGTAATTTATATTCGTCGCAACAAGATCATATTAAAGCCATCTCTTACTATCTCAAATCGCTCCCAATGAATGTTGAACTAAAAGATAAAATGCGAACTTCTTTTAGTTGTGTTAATCTTGGAAAATCTTACCGACTTGCCGGTAAATTCGATTCCTCCGTATATTACTACTCTAAAGCTTTAGTAATTCAAACAGAACAGGAGAATTTTGTTGGGCAAGGTTACAGTTATCATGGTATTGGAGAAACGTACCTGCAAAAAGGCTTTCCGGATGCTGCATTAGATTATTTTAACCGTGCTTATAAACTTACAGCCAAATCAGAAGACGTGGAACTCTTGTCTGACCTTTACATCTCTATGGGTGAAGCGTATTATTCTTTAAAAGCTTTTGATAAATCACTAGAATATGAGAAGATGGCTATTGAAGTAAATGAAAAAGCCGGGCGGTTTCCACAACTTTCATTATGTTTCAGACTCATTTCTAAAACCTACGCGGCCCAAAAAGAATTTGAAAATGCCTATGGCTATTTTTTTAAGTATGCCGAATTAATGGATACGCTTTCGGGAATTGAAGTTGGTAAAAAATTATCTTCCCTCGAATACAAACACCAAATTGAACAGGATAAAAAAATTACACAACTCGAAAACGAAAAAACACAATTAAAACACGAGGCTGAAGTAAAAAAACAACGCGTAATAATATGGGCTGGTTTAGTTATCTTAATTATTGTTTCACTATTCTCCATTTTTATTTTCCGTCAGTACAAAGCAAAAAAAGCCGCTAACTTTATTATCCGTCAGCAAAAATTAGAAACCGAGCAACAAAAAGCGATGTTAGAAGAAAAACAAAAAGAAATTACCGATAGTATTAAATACGCCAAACGTATACAACAAACTTTGATGCCGAGCGAAAAATATATTGAGAAAAACTTAAAGCATTTAAAAAAAAATAAATGAAACGAAAGCTTATAGCCTTAATAAACTTCGGATTAAAACCCGAAACGCCACCCGCAATTGCTGAGCAAACTCGTTTGCTTAATGGTGTTAGTTTGTTAGGCGTGCCGGTGTGCCTACCGTACGTTTTATTATTTGGCATTACAGGCAATTATACTTTGTCGCTGGTTTTTTTAACAGGGCTTATTGTTTTTTCAATTCCAATACTTTTAAATAAATGGTTTGGCGTAATTACGGGACGAGTTTTTATTTCTATCATGTCGTCTGTGTTTTTTGGAGGCATTTCGGTTTTAGCAGGTAGAGATGCCGGATTCTATTTGGGATTTTTGGTAATTGCAGTTCCGCCTATTTTTCTATTTCCTTCATTACGTACCGGACTTATTTTTGTAGGCTTCTCTGTTCTTTGTTTGCTGGCTTCCATTTACGGAAATATGACTTATACACCGTCGTGCGTAATTCCATTTCCTTTGTCGATGATTATTTATCTTATTAATCTTTTCACTGTGTTGTTAGCCACCTTGGGTGTTGTTTTTATTTTTAAGAGTGAGTTAAGTGAGAGTCGTGCTATTTTAGAAGAAAAAAATAAAGAGATAACAGCTAGTATCAGATATGCCAAAAGAATTCAGCAATTGCTATTACCTCCCAATCGCTATATTGAAAAAAACCTTGAAAGATTACAAAACAAAAAAGACGATAAATGAGCAAGCAATTAAAAAACAAAGGCTGTTACTTTTTATTCGCGTTGCTGTTTGCAACATTTGGTTTAATTTCTCAAAACCCACAAATTGATTCGCTTAAAAAACTTTTACCCAATACAAAAGATACAAGCCACCTCATAGTACTCTCTCAATTAGTAGATAACATTGAAGAACAAAACGAATGGGAATTGTACAATGAGAAAATGGGACAATATGCCTTTCAACTTTTCAATACTAAAAACAACGCCTATAAAATAATGGCTGCTAAATATATTGGAGATTATTATAGTAACCTTGGATATTGTGGTCAGTTACGTAACAATAGTAAGTCGGCTTTTGCTAACTACAATAAGAGCTTAAAAATAAAAGAAATTTTAAATGATAAACCGGGGCTTTCGGTTACACTTTCTAATATGGGCTTGCTTCTTGCTGAAGAAGGAAATTACTCGTTAGCTGTTGAGTATTTGTATAGAAGTTTGCGAATAGCTGAAACTATAAAATTTAGTGAGGGCGTTTTAAATGCTTATAATGCTTTAGCGAATACATTTTATTATCAAAAGGATTTTGAAAAGGCTATTGAGTTTTATAGGAAATCGATGAGCATGTCCGGCAAAGAAGGGTTTGAATTAGAACTGGCAGGAACCTATAATAACCTTGGTTCTGTTTTTGATGATATTGGACAATACGATTCATCACTTTATTACTTTAACAAATGCATCGAACTAACCAGGCCAACACAAAATTATTATGGATTAGCGTCTATATACAATAATATTGGAATGGTAAATACACTCTTAAAAAATTACGATGTAGCGCAATCGGCACTTGATTCGAGTACAAAATACTCGACTATTATAGGTTCTCCGGAAGGCTTAGCTACTTCATACCATAATAAAGCACAAATATTTTACGAAAAAAAACAGCTAAAGGAAGCCATGCACTATTCTTCGCTTGAAGAAAAATATGCTGCTCAAACCAATTCACCTAAAATTATGAGCAATGCCTCGCTTCTGGCCTATCGTTTAAATAAACTTAGCGGCAATTATAAAAAAGCAATGGAATACCATGAGACTTATTTACTAATGAAGGATAGTTTAGAAAGTGAGCAAAACAAAAAAGCCGTACTAAAAAGTCAATTTAAATACGACTATGAAAAGAAAGCTATAGCTGACAGCTTAAAAACTCAAGAAGAACAAAAAATTAAAAACCTTAAACACGAGGAAGAAATTAGCAAACAACGAACTTATACTTATGGAGGTATTGTTGGTTTTTTATTAATGATGGTGGTAGCAATTGTAGCCGTAAAAGCTTATAAACAAAAGCAAAAAGCTAACGAAATTATTACTGCTCAAAAAAACGAAGTTGAAAAACAAAAATCCATTATAGAAGAACAAAAGGAAATAGTTGAGGAGCACCAAAAAGAAATTATTGACTCGATCCGTTACGCCAAACGCATACAACAAGCCCTTTTACCCACCCAAAAATATATCGCGAAAAGTATTGATCGCTTAAAAAAATAGCTCCCGGCTAAAATTTTCACGTTCCAAATTTCAGTTCTAAAAATCTCACTTAATTAATTGTTTTTCAATATTTTACGCCACAATTTTACGCCGACAACAAACGGTTACAAACGAATTTATCCGTCTACAACTATTTATTATACGACTCCCGTTTTTTACCCACCATACCTTTGTCCTCGTCGAAACCAAACAACCGTTGCAACGAAGTTTTAGTAGACAGGAAAAATAAATAATGTAAAACCGCTTGCAAGAAGCAGGCACTAAAAAAACAAAAATTATGAATACAGTTAAAAACCGCGTACAATTAATCGGCAATTTAGGAGCAACACCCGAAGTAAAAAATTTAGAAAACGGAAACAAAGTAGCGCGCTTTTCGGTAGCAACTTCGGAAGAGTACTTAAACAAAAAAGGAGAAAAAATAAGCGCCACACACTGGCACAACATTGTGGCCTGGGGTAAGCTGGCAGGTATAGCCGAGCAATTACTTAAAAAAGGTAACGAAGTGGTTGTGGATGGAAAATTAAGCTCAAGAAGCTACACCGCTAACGATGGTTCTAAAAAATACATCACAGAAGTGGTAGCAGCAGAACTTTTATTAAATAACAAGAAATAATTAGATAAGAAACAGTAAAAAATAAAATAAATTAATAAACAATTATAAAAACAAGAAATCATGATGACAATTAAAAACCGCGTTCAGTTAATAGGCAATTTAGGTGCAACTCCCGAAATTAAAGAGTTAGATAACGGAAACAAGATGGCGCGTTTTACCGTAGCAACTTCTGAATACTACACCAATAAAAAAGGTGAAAAAGTAAGCGAAACACAATGGCATAACATCGTTATCTGGGGCAAGCTTGCAGGTATAGCTGAGAAGTTTTTGGAAAAAGGCTCGCAGGTAGTTATTGATGGGAAATTAACCACCCGTAATTATACCGACAAAGCCGGTGCTAAGAAATACTTCACCGAAATTGTAGCTAACGAATTATTACTAATAGATAAGAAACAATAATAAGAACATCCTTAAAACAAAAAACCCCGGAGCTGTTGGCTTCGGGGTTTTTTTATGAGTTTAATTTACTATTGTGTAGATAACAATCGTTCAGTAATTCGCTTCTCTCCGGTAGTAACCGTTACAAACAACAACTGATCTTTTACGTTTACATCAATATAGAAACGTTCTGTTGTTCCTTCAATTGCTTTAGGAGCAACTAATACCTGACCTAAAACATTAGTTACAGTAACTGTACCTCTTGTGTTTTTGTCGTAATTAAATTGTACGTAAATGCCATTTGCATCTTTTCCAATCTTAATATTATTATCAGAAGCTGCAATACTTGCAACACTTTGTAAAGTTGGACTAGAAACAGTACCATATACTTTAACAAAATAATTGAAGCTAGAAGAATCGCCACAAGTAGGATTTACAGCTGATAACGACACATTATAATCACCTGTTGTATTATATGTATGTGTTGGACTGGTTAAAGTTGATGTATTACCATCACCAAAACTCCACGTATAATTACTTGCGTTAACCGATGAGTTTGTAAATACAAATGGAGTTGAACCATTAATATCTAAACTATCAGCATTTGGAGCAAAACCTGCAACCGGTAAAGGTGAAGTAACTACAATATTGAAAGATGCGTTTGCATTATCACATGTAGAAACAGTATTCACATCAACAAAATAAGTTCCTGCGCCAATGTTTTTTAATGTATCCGCTACCATTGAACTGTTTGTAGTTTTAATAACATTGCTAGAAGCATCTTTCCAAACATAATTCCAAGGACCACCTGTAGTACCCGAAGCTATAATTTTTCCGTTTGGATTTTTTGTACAAAGTGCATTAGAAGAACTGCTGTTTAAAGTAGTTGGATTAACAGTTATTCTTAATTCATATTGTGGTGTTGTTGCCCAAGCACTAATAGTTGTTGTATATGGTCCTGATTTTAAATCATGACTTGTAGATTTAGCAATGTCATATAAAGTAACGCAAGCACCTGCAGGAAGTCTGTTGAAATTCTCAGGCTTAATAGTATAAACACCGGCATATCCTGTATTTACTAAAACAGGAATAACAACTGTACCGTTAATGCTAGGTAAAGCATTACGCATATACTTGTCGTCTTTTAATACACTAATAATTCTTGGTGTTCCAGGATCAACAGAACTTGCAATTGAAATAGCATCTTTTCCGTTATCGAAATTTTTAGTATTTCCATTTTCAAAAGTAAAATAAGCTTGGGTAAAGAATGTTTTTCCAACACTAGAGCTTGTAAGGTCTAACAAAAAGTCGTTGAAGTAATAAGCTGGACCTGCAGAAGTTTTTTGAATTCCAACACTACTTGCAGTTAAAGTTTTATAGTTTTCTGTTGGAGTAAATGCTATCCCATCAAAAAATGTTCTAACCATAAATGCTTGTCCGGTAGGAATAACACTATTTGTTCCGCTAGCAGTATAAGGAATATTAGCATCAGTATCAGGATCATAAACCAAGAATGTATTATCAACATTGCTTGCACCAATATCGTTTAACATTTCCTGAACTAAAATTGGAGACGCGTATGGATTAGCAATTAAATTCCAACCATCTTCTGTAGCAGGAATACCTGAAGCCAAATTCAATTTAAGCGAACCCGGATCAGACTGTTGATAAACGTTTCCTTGTAATGGTATTGTAATAGCTGTAGTATTTGGAAAACCATTTCCTAAGAAAACCCAATACCCCTGAATTGGATCAATATTAGCAGAAATACCACCAAAAACATCTATATCGATGTAATGAGATGCGTCAGCTGAATTACCAACAAAAGTGGTTTCATCATAAGAATAAACAGATGTAAATGTTGAAGTATTAACAACCCATCCATCAGGACATGTTGAACAAGTAATAGCGAAGCTAGTATTCCAATCAGCAAAAGTTTTATTTACAACACCACCTGAACATAAGTTAACCCAACCGGTTACCCCCGCGTTCTTAAAAACTTCAATTGTAGGGAAACCTGTAACAGTTCCTGTTGCAGGAGTAATGCCAATTCTTCCTTTATTAAGTGCATCACCTTTTATTGTAAGATTAGCACCGGCAATAGCTCCATCCAATGGTGTTATTGAGCCCCAAACATCTGTTTGGTTAGCAAAAGATAAAGTAGCACCCGAACGGTTTAAAGTAATATCACCGATACCTCTGGTTGCAGCACTTGTTTGATCAAGTAAAAATGTATTTGTGATAGCACCAGTACCTGCTATAGTAACTGATGACGCTCTGGTAGCAGTGAAAGCTCCGTTTGATGCAGAGGCAGGAAAAGTAATTGCCCCACGCATTGTAAAATGATTACCATTTAATGCAATGTTACCATTCGTCCATACAGTTGCTGGTGTTAATGTTCCTGCTCCAACAGTTAAGTTTGAACCTAAGGTAATAACACCACTACTTGTACGATTAATGGTTAATAAGTTTACTGCGTTAGTTCCGCTAAATCTTAGAGTTCCCAACGCACCAGTGCCACCAATAAAAAATCTACAAGGATTTGTTCCTGTAACGATTGAACCAGGCCCTGTAACTGTTCCAATTACTGAAAAGGTTAATAATGTGCCATTAATAAGGTTCAAATTTGACGTGCTAGAACTTAAATTCAATACCCCGCTTACGGATGTACTACCTGCCTGAGTCTTATTTGCTCCGCCGGAAATTGTTAAGTTACTATAAGCCTTATTGTACATAGTAACTACACTAGTTTGCGCATAGTCGATTGTAGACCCTGCACTTAATACTACTAATCCGGCAGTTGGCATAACAGTATTTTGCAAAGTTAAGGTAGAAGCATTTGGGATAGTCATTGTAGCACCCGATAATGATAATGAGAAAGTAGAAGGAATAGTGAAGTTGGTATTTCTTGTAGCACCATCACCAATATTTAAAGATACACTTCCACCGCTAACTGCCCAATCTGCTGTTAAAACAGGAGTGAAAAGGGTTGCAGTATTATTATATAAATTAAACACTTGACCGGTAGTTGTAAAATCGGGTGGCTGTGTTCCGGTACCGTTTAAATTTTTACCCCATGAGGTTGTTAAATGCAATCCTCCTGTTCCATTCCAATAAAAAATGGGGGCAGAAGCTCCCTGAACAATAATATCATCAATAGCAATAAATGCACCACCACCTGTTCCTGCATATGAAAATCTTAAATACAAAACAGAAACGTTTTCGCATGCTACAGGCAAAGTAATTTGAGATACAGCATGCCAAGCATCATCTGTAGTAACATCTGTAAAAGCAATATTTGTATAAGTGTTATCATCAAAACTATACTCTAATACTAAAGTTGGTGCGCCTGTTGAACGATATCCATTCCAATCCAAAGTAATATTGGTAACTCCGGTCGTAGAGAAAAATGCTGTAACGGCGTTTTCTGTACCAGATGAACCATCAGCACCTGCTAACATACTTCCACCCGAACTACCGCCAACATTACATTCAGGAACACCACCACCACAACTGGTACTATTATCATCAATAAGCCAGTCAGAAGTTGTACTTCCTGTAGTCCAGCTTCCTGGAAAAGTTGTTGTACAAGCGGGGCCGAAATCTTCCGAATAAACAACTTGTGATTTAACACTTATAGTTGCAACTAAAAAAGTAGCGGCAAAAATTAATTTTTTTGTAAATGTTTTCATGGTCTTGTAATTAGCAATTTAAGAATGGTAAATATATGAAATCCCTAGCTTAGGAGCAAATAGATTTTTGCGCGTTTTCTTAGATTACAGTAATACTTCGTAAATGGTTAGTTTAAACGAGTAAATGAATAGTTAAATCTAAATAAACATGTTAAAATCTTCCTTTATACTCAAAAATAGCCACTTACAAGTCTTAAAATACCAATAAAGTGCCTGAATCAGCCAGATATATAAAACACCCATTACCTAAATAATTTAGATGCGCTATTTATAGAATAATGGTAAATTTACATCCTTATATAAAAAACTTATGCTATTGATCTTCAATTGCCGTAAATTCCTTTTTTCTATTGTTTTTGCAGTGGCTTCTCTTGCCTTTTTTGCACAAAATTCTGGTTCTGTTAGAGGCTTCGTTTACAATAAAGAAAATGGCGAACCGGTACTTTTTAGCAATGTTTTTTTAAAAGGAACCACTATTGGTGGTACCAGTGATTTAAATGGCTTTTTCTCTTTAACTAAAATTCCGCCGGGTGATTATACTTTAATGATTACCAATATGGATTTTGACACAATCAGCGAAAAAATCACTATTAAAGCGGGCGAAATTCTAAGCAAAAAATATTTCAGTATAAAAGGTGGTATCAGTTTACAAGAAGTAGAAATTACAACCCAACAAAGCGAAAAAGTTGAAAATACAACTGTATCCCTACAAAAAGTGGACCCAACAATTATCGCAAAATTACCAAGTATTGGGGAGCCCGATTTAGCACAATACCTCCAAGTACTTCCCGGCGTTACATTTACCGGCGATCAAGGCGGACAACTTTATATTCGCGGTGGTTTGCCTGTTCAAAATAAAGTATTGCTGGATGGAATGGTTATTTTTAACCCCTTCCACTCTATCGGTTTATTTTCTGTTTTTGATAATGATATTATGAAAAACGCTGATGTTTATTCTGCCGGTTTTGGTGCTGAATATGGTGGAAGAACTTCTTCTGTTATGGATGTTACCACCCGCGACGGAAACAAAAAACGTATGAGTGGAAAAGTAGCAGCCTCTACTTTCGCTGCTAAAGTAATGTTAGAAGGTCCGCTTGTAAAATTAAAAGAAGATGGAAAGGGAAGTTCTTCATTCATTATTGCTGCAAAACATTCCTACTTACCTCAAACTTCAAAATCTATTTATTCTTATGCTAATAAAGACGGACTTCCGTTTTATTTTACTGATATCTACGCAAAAGCATCTATCAATTCAACCAGTGGAAGTAAAATAAGTTTCTTTGGATTTAATTTTACTGATCAGGTGGCTTATCCTGATATTGCTACTTATAATTGGTCGGCTTCAGGTGGCGGCTCTAATTTTGTTCTAGTGCCTAGTGGTTCTAATTTATTAATTGAAGGGGTTTTCGCTTACTCTAATTACAAAATAAAATATCAAAATCCACTTATTGAAACTGATACCAAATTAAGTGGTGTTGGTAATTTTAATGCAGGTTTTAATTTTATAAAATTTATTGGCCGCAACGAACTTAAATTTGGTTTCGAAGGCATTATCACTAATACCAATTACGAATTACAAAATCCATTTTTCACAAAAGTAAAACTCGAACGCTCTACATCCGACATCTCCGGTTTTTTAAAATATAAAATTGTACATAAGAAAAAACGATTTGTTTTAGAACCGAGTTTCCGTATTATGTATTATGCAACATTAGGTGTATTTTCTCCTGAACCACGCATTAGTTTAAAAGCTAATTTCACTCCTAAAATCCGTTTTAAAAGTGCAGCAGGGTTATATAGTCAAACCTTAATGAGTGCTAGTTCTGACCGCGATGTAGTAAATTTATTTTATGGTTTTGTGAATGCACCTGAAAACGACCAAATGCCTTCTAAATACCTTGATAAAAATGGAAAAACACTTACCTCCAATTCTTCAGTTCAAAAAGCACAACATTATGTAGCGGGCTTTGAGTTTGACATCTTAAAATATTTTGAATTAAACTTAGAAGTGTATCAGAAAAACTTTAAACAAGTAGTAAACGTGAACCGCGATAAACTATTTGATGATACACCGGATAACGCCAGCAAACCAGACGCAATTAAAAAAGATTTTGTTATTGAAGAAGGTCGCGCCCGTGGTTTTGATGCGGTATTAAAATTTGAATACAAACGTTTTTATTTATGGGCTGTTTATTCACTTAGTATTAACGACCGCTGGTCAGGAAACCCAAGTACAGGCGTTATTTTAAATTACCCTCCAAATTTTGATCGCCGTCATAATGTAAATTTAGTAGGCTCATATACTTTCGGTAAAAAACGGAATTGGGAAATTAACGTGCGTTGGAATTATGGTTCTCCATTCCCAACTACACCAACACAAGGTTATTATCCGCAACTTAATTTCCAAAATAATTTAAACTACAATTACACAACAGCTAATGGCAATGTTGGTTATTTACCGGGCGATTTAAACTCTGTACGTTTACCTGATTTTCATCGTTTAGATATTGGCTTTAAATACCGTTACAATTTAAGTCCGAAAGTGCTTCTTGAAATTAGTGGTGGTGCAACAAATGTGTACAATCGTAAAAACATTTTTTACGTAAACCGTTTCACGTTTGCACGTATCGACCAATTACCTATTCTTCCAAATCTTAACCTTAGTTTAAGTTTTTAGTTGATTTAATAATTAAAAGGTTTATTTTTACCTGTAATTATGTCGACAAAAATCTATACCAAAACAGGTGATAAAGGACAAACCTCTTTAATTGGAGGAACACGTCTTCCTAAACATCATATTCGTATTGAAGCTTATGGTACGGTTGATGAATTAAACTCGTTTATTGGTTTAGTTCGCGATTTAATAAGTGAAAAAGAATTATTTGATTTACTAATTGAAATTCAAGACCGACTATTTACTATTGGTTCTTTATTAGCCGCCGATCCAGAAAAAAATAAAATGGCATTACCACAACTTAACGAAAGCGATGTTGTTGTTTTAGAAAAAGCCATTGATAAAATGAATGAAACTTTACCTGAAATGAAAAGTTTTGTTTTGCCGGGTGGACATCCAACTGTTTCTCATTGTCATATTGCACGTTGTGTTTGTCGTCGTGCTGAAAGAGCTGTTTTAAAATTATCAGAAAATGAAAAGGTAGATGAATTGATTTATAAATATTTAAATCGTTTATCAGATTATCTTTTTGTTCTCTCCAGAAAATTAAGTCAGGATTTAAAAGCCAACGAGATTCCCTGGAAACCACGAATGTAAAATCAAATGAAATCAGCTAAAGATGTTGTGGATATGATGATGGCTAAAGATTATTTTAGTCAGTGGTTAGGTATTGAAGTTTTAGAAACTGGCAGTGGCATCTCAAAATTAAAAATGAAGGTAACAAAAGAAATGCTCAACGGTTTTGGTATTGCACACGGCGGCATCACTTATTCTTTAGCCGATAGCGCTTTAGCTTTTGCCTCTAATTCTCATGGTAGAAAATCCGTTTCGGTTGAGACTTCCATTTCGCATTTAGTATCTTTACATGAAGGCGATGAAATTATTGCCGAAGCCAAAGAAGAAAATTGTTCTAATAAAATCGGGGTTTATACTATAAAAGTTTATAAATCATCCGATAACAGTATTGTGGCCCTTTTTAAAGGCACTGTTTACCGTACCTCAAAAGATTGGTAGTCACGGCCTCGATAACTATCGGGATCGCTAATTATTTAAAAATTTGTTAAAGGATTAAACCTTTGTTCTTTATTAAAGTCAAATAAGAAATAACCAATATTATGAAATACCTGAAAAAAATAATTCCGTTAGTAATAACAGTGTTTTTACTTGGAAGCAGCAATTTATTTTCGCAAAAAAAAGGTGGACATCAGCGCCATCCCCATAAAGGACACCATCCTCATGCTAAGAGAGTAGTGAAACGCAGCGTTTTCAGGCCCGCTAAAGTTGTTGTGTATCGCCCAATGTGGGGACCGAAACATTACATTCACCGTCGCTGGGTGTACTTTCCGAAATATAATATGTATTGGGATAACTGGCGCAACCATTATGTATTCTGGAATGGCAGTATTTGGTTTTCTCAACCTACGCCTCCTCCGGTTATCGTAAACATTAATCTTGAAAACGAAAAACATTACGAATTAAAAGAAGATGACGACGATACAGATGATGTATATAAAGGTAACGACACTCATAAAACAGAATATAAACCTGAATAAAGAAAAGCCCCGAGAAATCGGGGTTTTTTATTTAATTTAGTGCCTCTAATAATTACTATTATGAACCAAGCATATATTATTAACGGCGTACGTACCGCTATCGGAAATTTTGGTGGAACTTTGTCGGCTGTAAGAACTGATGATTTAGCAGTTGTTGTTTTAAAAGAACTCATTAAAAGAAATCCTTCAGTTGATTTTACAAAAGTGGTTGATGTTATTTTAGGCTGTGCTAATCAAGCCGGCGAAGATAACCGCAACGTGGCGCGTATGGCAGGTTTAATGGCAGGATTACCTATTACTGTACCCGGACAAACTGTTAACCGTTTATGCGCATCAGGATTAAGCGCTAGTATTGATGCAGCAAGATACATTCAATTAGGAGAAGCTGATTTAATGATTAGCGGCGGTGTGGAGAATATGACTCGCGGTCCTTTAGTAATGAGTAAAGCAAGTTCTGCTTTTGGAAGAGATCAACAATTATTTGATAGCAGTTTTGGTTGGAGATTCATTAATCCAAAAATGAAAGAACTATTTGGTGTTGATGCAATGGGAGAAACTGCGGAGAACGTCGCAGAGTTACATAAAATAAATCGCGAAGACCAAGATAAATTCGCTTTATGGAGTCAGCAAAAAGCTTCTAAAGCAATGGCGGCCGGAAGATTTGAAAAAGAAATTGTTGCTGTTGAAATTCCACAAAAGAAAGGTGATGCTTTAATTTTTAATAAAGATGAATTTGCAAAACCAAATACCAATTTAGAAAGCCTGCAAAAATTAAAAGCATCCTTTAAAAAAGACGGAACTGTTACCGCAGGAAATGCATCCGGATTAAATGATGGTGCTGCTGCTTTATTATTAGCAGGGGAAAATGCTATCAAACAATATAATTTAAAACCATTAGCAAGAATTGTATCAAGCGCAGTTGTTGGTGTTGAACCTCGCATTATGGGATTAGGTCCGGTTGAAGCAAGTAACAAAGCCATTAAAAATGCAGGCTTAACCTGGAATGATATTGATATTATAGAATTGAACGAAGCCTTCGCTGCACAAAGTTTAGGTTGTACTCGTCAATGGAAATTAGATGATAACGATTCGCGTATTAATCCAAATGGTGGGGCTATTGCACTCGGCCATCCATTAGGTATGAGCGGTGCGCGTATTTTAAATTCTGCTGCTATCGAATTACAACTCCAAAATAAAAAATATGCTTTAGTAACGATGTGTATTGGGGTTGGACAAGGTTACGCTGCTGTTATTGAAAAGTGTTAACCTCCTGAATTCGCTTATTCTCCGACAAAATTTAGTGCTTATAGGAGGTTGCTTTAACTTTATGGTATGAAGAGTAAACGCTTTCTATTAGTTATTCAAATAATTGCCTGGCTCGTATTTATTATTTTTCCTGCATTTATTTATTCTACTATTCAACCCTCCATCGCTAATGGTGTTTTGAACCCAACGCTCACGGGCATTATTCTTTTACATACCCTTTTAATGGGTTTTTATTACTTTAATTACTATTACCTCATTCCTAAATTCTATTTTCCTAAAAAGAACAAAATATACTTTGGGATTATAGTCGCTTCACTTTTTTCAATGTTCTTAATTATGCAGATGGATGAAGCCTTTAGTCCGTTTTATCAGGCGCCAATTAAATACGGATATTTTCTTTTTCTTTTCAGCATTAAGATTAGATTCATAATGATTGTTTTGCTTTCCTTAGGTATTGCTAATTACAATCGACTCAAACAAATTGAAGAAGAAAAATTAAAAGCAGAGCTCTCTTATTTAAAAGCGCAAATCAATCCACACTTTTTATTCAATACCTTAAATAGCGTTTATGCATTGGCCGTACAAAAATCCGATAGCGCTCCTGAATCTATAACCAAACTCTCGGCCATTATGCGGTACTCAATTACTGATGCTGCTCAAGATTTTGTTGGCCTGGATAAGGAACTTAATTACATTAATGCTTTAGTAGAATTAGAAAAATTACGCCTGACCGACAAAGTGAAATTAAATTACACTGTTACAGGACCAACAGCCGGAAAACAAATTGCACCTCAAATTTTTATTCCTTTTGTTGAAAATGCTTTTAAATATGGTGTAAGTACACAGGAAAACTCTGTAATCGACATCGCAATTAATATTGAAAATAATAATCTAAATGTTTCAGTTAAAAACACGAAAATCAGAACAGATACAAAAAACAAACTAGGTTTAGGAATAGAAAATACAAAAAAACGTCTAAGTTTAATTTATCCCGGAAAACATAATCTCGAGATTAAAGATTCAGAAAAAGATTTTTCAGTACATTTAACATTAACTTTAAATGATTAATTGTATTGCCATAGATGATGAACCTTTAGCGCTCTCTATCATAGAAGCACTTTGTGCAAAAACTCCTTTTCTCCAATTACAAAAAACATTTACCGATACAAGTGAAGCGGCTAAGTTCATTCGAAAATTTCCTGTTGATCTAGTGTTTCTGGATATTCAAATGCCGGATATGTTAGGCACTGAATTTTACAGATTACATGCTGCCGACAAAATGGTAATTTTTACAACTGCTTATAGCGAATATGCTGTTGAGGGTTTTGATTTAAATGCTGTTGATTATCTTTTGAAGCCAATTGAGTACAATCGTTTTTTACAAGCAGCCAATAAATCGCTCGACTATTTTAATTATTTACATCAATCCGATCATAAAGAACAACAACACTTGTATGTTCGTTCAGAATATAGTTTAGTGAAAATCGCTTTCTCGGATATTTTATACATTGAAACATTGGATGATTATTTAAAAATTCATTTAAAGGACAAAAAAACTGTTCTAACCAAAATGAATTTGAAAAACATCATGAGCAAGTTAAATCCCCAAGAGTTTGTTCGGCCACACCGTTCGTATATTGTTCCCCTTAGCTTAATTGAATCTGTAAGAGGTAAAATCATTAATTTGCAAAATATTGAAATTCCAATTGGTGTGAAATTTGAAGAAGACTTTTTTAAAGCTTACACTTCCCGTTAATTCACCTACACATTTAATTCATTCACCTACTTAATTTTATAGGCTTCCTTCTTTATCACACCTTTGTACCGTGATAAAGAAATATATTCATACCGCCGTTTTAGTTTTCCTTTTTGGAACATCAACCCAAGCGCAACTCAATTTTACCGGCTTAGATAGTTTATTGTCCTACGCCGAACGTAATAGCACAACTATTAAAACAGGGCAACAACAAAGCTTATTAGCAAAATGGACAAAAGTGGCGGCTCTTGCCAATACAGTTAATTTTAAGAGTCCCATTTCGTTTTCAGCAACCGACAATTTACAACTACCGGTTAACTTTCTTCCTGCCGAAGCATTTGGCGGACCTGCGGGGACATTCAGACAAGTAACACTCGGTCAGGAATACGTAAGTAATTTTAATTTCAATCCGCAAATAGATATTATTAATCCTTATAATTGGGCGAAAGTAAAAAGTTCTTCTGTTAGTAAAGAAATAACTGAAGTGACGAATTCCATTAACAAAAAAACATTATTCGAGAATATTGCAGCTGCTTATTACAACAGTATTGCCTTGCAGGAACAAATTATATTGACTGAAAAAAGTTTATCGGCCTCTGATTCTATTCAACAAATAGTAAAGAATAAATTTAGTTTAGGTATTGTTCGCGAGCAGGATGTAAATAATGCACAGGTCAATCAACTCAATATTCAAGACAAACTTGTGCAGTTAAAAGTAATGTATCAACAACAGCTCAATACACTTAAAATTCTATGTGATATATCTGCCGGAACACAAATTACGCTTCAAAATTTATCTTCTGCCGAATTTGTTGACGCCACTTTAAAATCAAATGGTTCATTAAATAGTCGCTACAATACTTTGCAACACCAATTTGCTAAAAGTGAATTGCGTGCTAACCGTATGTCGATGATGCCCGTACTTTCACTATTTTATTATCAAGGCTGGCAACACAATAGCAACGATGGGTTTTTCGATAGCAAAAGTACTTGGATACAATCGCAGTTTATCGGATTAAGAATTACAGTTCCGTTTCCTCCTGATGTCACAAAAATGTCGCAAAGTTATACCAGTAAAATTAATTACAGAATTGCAGGCCTAAACAATACACACACCGAATTACAAACTGAATTAAATAACCGTAGTTTGGAATTAGATTATGATAAAGCTCTTTCAGGTTACCAAACCGCTAAACAAATTTTCGATTTGAAGAATAGTAATTTTTCAAAAAGTATAAATCAATTTAAAGAAGGTATTTTATCTACCGATAATTTACTGATTGCTTTTAACGATATGGTGAATAGTCAGCTTAACGTAGTTTCAGCATTTTCATCCGCTCAATTTGTAAAATCAAAAATCTCAATAAACAACTCTTTAAAATGAAAAATATAATCCTAATTCTCATTTTTTCTTTCGCATTATTCTCTTGCGGAAAAAAAACCAACGAAACAAAACCCATCCGTAAAGATGTTACGGAAACTGTTTTTGCCTCCGGAACCTTAGAGCCCGAAAACAAATACAATCTTATTGCGCAAAGCGAAGGCTACATTATTGATTTAAAATTTAATAATGGTGATGAAGTAAAAGAAGGACAAGTTTTAGCAGTTATTGATAATAAAACGAATTCGATTAACGCTTCAAGCACAGAAATTCTTACAGCAATAGCTGCACAAAATGCCAGCAACGAAGGTCCGACACTAAAACAAGCACAAGCCAATTTAAAATTGTTGCAAGAGAAGTTTGAACAAGATTCATTACAATTGACACGCTACCAAAAATTAATTCAAAGTAATAGTGTTTCTAAATTAGAGTTTGAAAATGTGAAATTGGCTTTTGAAAATTCTAAAACCAATTACATAAATGCCGGACAAAATTTTAAACTCTTAAAACAACAAACCGAGCAACAACTCATTCTTCAAAAATCACAACGCGATGTAAGTGGTGTTAACAATGATAATAATATAGTAAAAGCGATTTTGTCGGGAAAAATTTACAAGAAAGTAAAAGAAAAAGGTGAATATGTTCGCCGTGGTGATATAATTGCCATTATTGGGAATGCTGGTGATTTATATGCGCGCCTGAGTGTAGATGAAAACAATATTTCGAAAATTAAATTAGGACAAGAGGTTATTGTTCAACTTAACGTAGATAAAGAAAAAACATACAAAGCTGAACTAAGCGAAATAATTCCATCCTTTGATGAAGCTACGCAATCCTTTATTTGCAAAGCCAGATTTAAAGAGGAAATTAGTTTCAATATTTCGGGTACTCAACTTCAAGCCAATATAACTATCGCCAACAAAAAAAATGCACTAGTAATTCCTAAACATTATCTGGGTTACGGAAATATTGTAAGAATTAAAGACAAAGGAAATACAACTATTAAACCCGGATTTATTTCAAGTGATTGGGTAGAAATTTTAAGCGGCTTAGATGAGAATGAAACGATAATAAGTGATATTGTAAAATGAAGCCAGGTGTAAATACCGAAATAGCGTTAACGCATATTTTAACACGTAAGAAGCAAACACTTGTTGCCTCTCTTGGTGTTACTATTGGCATAACAGCCTTTGTGTTTCTGAATTCTTTAGTATTGGGATTTAATCACTTTTTTGATAACACAGTTTTTAAATCTATGCCGCACATGCGAATTTATAAAGATGATGAAATAAGCAAATCATTGCAGCAAGCAAAAGATTCATCTTCATTAACTGTTGTAGTAAATCCAAAAATTCTTAACAAAACCAAAAATCTTATTAATCCTCAATTCTTGGTCAACGAAATTAAACGTCAGCCCGATGTAGTAGCTGCCGCCCAATGGGTAACTGTTAATTTATTTTACACCAGTGGAAAATCCTTATTGAATGGTGTAGCATCCGGAGCAAATATACACGAAGCTGATGCTATGTTTGATATTGAGTCGACAATGGTTGAAGGTAAGGCAGGAAGTTTGGAAAGCGTGACTAATGGAATTTTGATTGGCGCCGGCATTGCTGATAAATTGAATTTGCAATTAAACGACAATCTAACCGTAGTATCATCAAGGGGTGCAAGTAAAGTAATGAAAGTGGTTGGCATTTTTAACACCAGTAATTCAGTAGTTGATAAAAGCAAATCTTATATGAATTTAGCAGCCGCACAGCAATTACTTCGAGAGGGCCCTAATTATGTGACAGATATTTACGTAAATGTAAAAGATCCAAATAAAGTTGCTAATTATAAACTACCGTTTGAAACTCTTACGGGTTATAAGCTTGAAGATTGGAAAGAGGCTAATGAAACATTTGTAGCAGGAAGTAAAACACGCGCTATTATGATGAGAGCTATTTCAGGAGCGATATTATTAGTTGCTGCGTTTGGCATTTACAATATTCTAAACATGACCATCATGCAAAAATTAAACGATATAGCTATTTTAAAAGCAACCGGATTTTCGCGTAAAGATGTTGTGAAGATATTTGTTACTGAAGCTTTTTTAATGGGTGCGTTCGGCACATTAATAGGGTTATTGCTGGCATCGTTTTTAGTTAACATGATGAGTAAAGTTTATATTGGTGGTGATATTGGCTATTTTCCGATTGGCTTTGAACCAAGCATTATGGGTCTCGGTGCCTTTGTAGGAATTATTGTTACAGTAGCAGCAGGACTTATACCTGCAAGCAATGCCGCTAAAATTGATCCCGTAGAAATATTTAGGAAATAATGAAAGACACAATAGTTTTACAAACCAATAAAATTGGAAAATATTTTTACGACCCCGTAAAGTTTAAAGTGCTTGATGAAATCTCATTTGATGTGAAGCATGGAGAGTTTTTATCGTTAGTAGGAAAATCAGGTTGCGGTAAATCTACTCTACTCTATATTCTCTCAACAATGGACACCGATTACGAAGGCGAATTAATTATTGACGGAGAAACATTGACGGGAACAAAATCCGATCGCTTAGCACAAATAAGAAATGAAAAAATTGGCTTCGTGTTTCAATTTCACTATTTGCTACCTGAATTCAGCTGCTTAAAAAACGTGATGATTCCTGCTTTAAAGCTTGGAAAATATTCAGTAAAAGAAATTGAACATCGTGCATATCAAAAATTAGAGATGCTTGGTATAAAGGATGAAGCGCTTAAACCCGCTTCCAAACTTTCGGGCGGACAACAACAACGTGTAGCTATTGCAAGAGCTTTGATTAATGATCCTAAAATAATTATGGGTGATGAACCAACCGGAAATTTGGATAGTAAAAACACACAAATTGTTTTTGAAATTTTCAAACAATTAACTCAAGAACATAATCAAACTATTATTGCAGTAACACACGATAACGATTTTGCAAAAGCCTCCGATCGTACTATTGAAATGTTGGATGGAAAAATAGTGAATTTAAATAAGCAATGGGTTTAGAATAAACTCAATTGTGTATCGCCTGCTTTGTAATTGAAAGAATCGATATTAAATTCAAATCTGCATTCCTCTTTCATAAATCGTAAACGCGACAAAGAAAATAATTGACGGATACTTTCTGCCATCGGACCTTCTCCGCGCATTCTTACGCCTGCTCTACTATCATTAACAGTTCCGCCATGTGCATCAGAAATTTGATTCCAAACTTTATCGGCACGATCAGGAAAATTTTTCACTAACCAATCTTTAAATATAGGACCAATAGCACCATTCAATCTCACCATTGTAAAACCTGCTCTTGTTGCACCGGCTTTTGCTGCGAGTTCCATTACATTTGGAATTTCGTGATTATTTAAACCGGGAATTATTGGCGCAATCATTACACCGCATGGAATATTATTTTTTGACAGGGCTTCTAAAACCTTAAATCTATTTTTGTAAGTAGCAGTTCTTGGTTCTAACTTCATCCTTATGCCTTCATCAGTTCCGGTTATAGAAATCATTACATGAACTAAATTATCCTTTGCTAATTCAATTAATATATCTAAGTCGCGAAGTACTAAAGTATTTTTTGTGATGATACTAACCGGATGTTTGTACTTTAAACAAGTTTGTAAAATCCGGCGTGTGATTTCTAATTCTCTTTCGAGTGGCTGATAGCAATCTGTATTACCTGAAAGCATAATTGCGGAAGGTTTCCAGTTTTTATTACTGAAATGTTTTTCCAACAACTCCGCTGCATTTTGTTTTACAATTATCTTCTGTTCAAAATCCAATCCCGCACTATATCCCCAATACTCATGTGTATTGCGGGCGTAACAATAAATACAACCGTGTTCACAACCTTGATACGGATTCATAGAATACATGCCGGGAATATCAGGACTCTCTACTTTATTAATAATAGTTTTTGGATGCGTGTAAATGATTTCTGTTTTATGATTCTCTAACAGTTCTTCATCCAACACTTCCATAAATTCCTGCACATACTGATACCGCGCAAATTTGTTATGCGTGTTGATTTGTGAGCCTCTCCCCTTAAAATATGAATCCTTTGTTTCTGACATAAAACAAAGCTACGCCGCAATTGAAGGATTGCTTGCTACGAATTGTAGCAAAATAAAAAAGTCCGAACAAATTGCTCGGACTTTCAAATATATTTCCTTAGAATTAATACTTCGGTACCATTCCGCGTATTCCCATATCTACAGGAAACTCCCCTGCATCAGGTTGGTAATAACCATCAAATGTAACTTCTTTCCACTCGAAGCTTTTATTGGTAGATAAAGAAACTGTAATCACAATATCGCTTGTTTCGCTTCCAGTAATTACTAATGGGGAATTTGTAACCCCATTAAAAAACTCACCCGTCACCAAACAACTTCCTGCCGGAATTGGTGAACTTGGATTTGGATTTACAACTGTAGTTGCACCAGCCGGCGGTTGTCCATCTGCTGTATAAGTTACACTACTAACCATTGTTTCAAATCCCCAATAACCTTGCTTGTGATTTCCTGAACCACCAACACTTGAAGATGGTGTAGCCATTACATTTTTAATTTTATATTGAGTGATATAATTATTAAAACCAATGAACGACGCTACAGTACCCCATTGTGTAATGCTACCTGTTGATGTAGTTAAAAAAGGAATATCATAATTTTGATACGCTAAGGAAACACGTAACCATTTATAAGTTCCTGCTCCAACCTGACTTAAAGGAATAGCAAAAAAAGTTTTGTTTTCGCGAACAACAACCGACTGACAAAAAGTAATAGCCTTTTCGCCGCCATCACAATCTGTTTCATTAGCTCTGTACAACACTTTTCCAGCGCCTACAGCAGTTAAATCTGTTTGTGCCATTTCAATATAGTGTGCGCTCATCTTGTTAAACTTTGGCGAACAAGCTGCATTGGTTGAAGGCACAGTTGCCGGCATACCAAAACTATTTAAACGCGTTTGTGTTGAATCAAATTTAAATTGAAAAATTAAATATGGTCCGCTGCCACTTGCCACAAAAACAGTATCAGGGTTTACACAACTTGTAGCCGGACAAGTTACTGTTGGAGTTGGAGTTGGTTCTGGTTCTTCAGTTTTAGTGTCTTTTCTACAAGCAATAAAAGCTAAAGCTAAAGCAGAAAATAAAATTAGTTTCTTCATTTTTTTCTTTTTTTAATAATCGTAAATTTAAGCAATAAATTCCACTTATGCGACTCATTATTCAACGTGTTAAAAGTGCTTCTGTAACAATAGAAAATGCTGTTTTTTCATCGATAAACAGCGGCTTAATGGTTTTAGTTGGTATAGAAGATGCTGATGATGAGAAAGACTCAGATTGGTTGGTTCAAAAGCTAACCAATATGCGCATTTTTTCAGATTCAGAGGGAAAAATGAATTTAAGCGTGAAAGAAATTAATGGTGAATTTTTAGTTGTTAGTCAGTTTACATTACACGCCTCTACACAAAAAGGAAACCGACCTTCTTTCATAAAAGCAGCACGACCTGAAAAAGCCATCCCACTTTACGAGAATTTTATTAAAAAAATAAATCTTGAATTAGGTAAGGAATGTAAAACCGGAATTTTTGGTGCGGATATGAAAGTGGAATTAATTAATGATGGCCCGGTAACTATTTTTATTGATAGTAAGAGTAAAGAATAAATCTAACTCCTCAATCGTTTTAAGGTATTCACCAGATATTTTTCACTTGGTAAATGTGAGAGTTGAATTCGTTTGGCATAATGAATAGAGTCCATAATTTCTTTTTGTTTTTCTTCTAAAATATTTTTTTGCTCCTCCACTATTTTCTTTTGCGAATCAATTACTTTTTTCTGAGCGTTAATTACACGAAAACGATTCACCATAAATAAAGCGAACAAACCTACTAGACTAAGTCCGCCGTACAAAGCATAACGTTGTGTTTTTTCTTGTTTCAACTTTGCGACAAAAACTTTCTTTTCTTCAACAACTCGAACAGAATCCGCTGCTACTTTTTTGTCATACTCAAATTGTATTTCCTGTTGTAAGCTGCTTTTGGTGTTTTCTAAATTATAAATACTATCGCGTAAATTGATATAACTTTCGTAATACATCAAAGCATTAGTAAAATCCTTTTTGTTCTCATAAAGTTCATATAACAAAACACTGTTTCCTTCAACACCATTAATATGACCGAAATCTTTTGCGATTTTCAACGACTCCAATAATTCCTTTTCTGCCAAATCATAGTTTTTTAATTTAATATGGCATTCACCCATGTTTCTTAAATTATCAAGTACACGAATGGGACTTCCAACCCTCCTGTTAATTTCAAGCGAAGCAGTTAAATATTTTAATGCCTCGTCATACTTCTTTCCATGAATGTAAGCGAAGCCCATAAAATCATAGGTCATTGCCTTTTCAGCTTCATTAGGCGAGTCTTCTCTATACTCAAGAGATTTTTTGAAATACGGAATGGCTTTGTCCGGTTTAGCCTGATAAGCATAAACCAAACCAATATTTGAATAAACCCGTGCCATTTCACTTTTCAAATTATTTTTTTCAAATACTAAAAAAGCTTTTTCGTAATATTCTATCGACTTTTCATATTCTCCCTGCATCATAAACGAATTCCCCACCGAAATAAGTATTTGTCCATTGAATCTTTCAGAGCTGTTTTTTTCAGCTATATGAAGGGCTTTTAAAAAATGTTTTAAGCCCGTAGGATAGTCGCCTTTCAAAAAATAACCCATACCGTAAGCGTAATACGATTCAGCAATCTTTCTTTTTATTCCTATCCGCTCTGCCACCTCTGTCATTTTCTTCCCTACAAGAATAGCAGAATCTAAATTTTCTTTGCCCCATTCAGCCGCAATTAAATTAAGCGCATGAAGTTTTGCAGTGTCTTGTTTCTCTGAATTAAAAACTTTATACAGAGAATCAATTTTTTTGCTTTGTGCTTTTAAAAGTACAGACATAAAAAAACACAACATGAATAGTATGCCAATATTAGATTTTTTTATGTGATACCGAATCTTCACTTTACAAATCTATTTTTCAAAATTTTCTCTATGTATTTTTCCTGCGGAAGTAATGACAATTGAATCCGTTTAGCGTAATGAATAGAATCCAAAACTTCTTTTTGCTTTTCTTCTACACTTTCTTTTTGTTGCTCAACAATTCGTTTTTGTTGCTCAATTATTTTTTTCTGTTTGTTAGTTACTCTGAAGCGGTTCACCATAAACAATGCAAATAAAACTACTAATATCAAACCGCCTGATAAGGTATATCGTTGTGTTTTTTCTTGTTTCAATTGAGCATCCACCACTTTTCTTTCCTCGGCTACACGAACTGAATCGGCTGCTGCTTTTTTCTCATACTCATACTTTAACTGTGACTTAACACTTGCTTTACGGTTGTTCTCATTGTTCACACTATCGTGCATGGTTACATATAATTTATAAATCTCTAAAGCTTCGCGCGAATTTCCTTTCGCCTTGTAAATCCGACTTAAAATCTTAGCACCATGACTAATACTTCCGGGATTACCAAGTTCTTTAGCCAGCTTAACACCTTTTAAAGAATAGTTAAGCGCCTCGCTAATCTTTCCGTTTTGTAAATAAATTGCTGCTAAATTATTATACGAATAGCTAAGTCCGTATTTATCATTTACTGTTTCTTGTAACGTAATGCAACGCGTGTAATATTGAAGTGCTTTTTCATGTTCACCTTTTTTTTCGTAGGTAAAAGCTACATTGTGTAATGAATTAGCAATATCATTTTTATATCCCGTTTCTTCTCTCAGTTTTAAAGCTTTCTCAAAATATTCCAGGGCTTTATCGAGCTTACCTGATTGCTGAAAAATGAAACCAATGTTATTTAGCGAGTGGCCCATGCCTAACTTATCATTTATTTCCTCCCTTAATTTTAAACTTTTATTGTACAAAACAAGTGCTCTTTCCGGATCACCATTATCCTTATATATTACGCCGAGGTTACTATAAGAATAGGCCAGACCTTTCTTATCTACTATCTCGTTCTTTGCATTTCTATTTTGTTCTTGTAGCCTTATACTCTTATTGTAACAATCAATGGCAAGCGGAATATTTCCTTGCATTTTATAGATGTAACCAATATTATTGAGTGAAGCTGCTAATCCCTTTTTATCATTAATATCTTCACGGATTTTTATTGACCTTTTGTAATAATCTAAAGCTTCTCTTTGATTTCCTTTATGATCTTCGAAATAACCCTTATTATTCAACGCTAACGCATTATAATAAAGATAAGTGGCCTGAAGGTGACTTGATGCTTTGCTTGTTTTTAAACGCTTTTCGGATAAAGTGTATAGCGTATCATTATATAAATGCCATTCTTCATCCGAACCATATTCGGCCAACAAACTTAAATATTGACATCGTATGGTGTCGTTTTTAGCTTTTTTAAGAAGAAGCTTAAGCGAATCAATGTAGGCATCCTGGCTTTTAAGAGCTAGAGAAAACAGAATGAATATAAATAAAAAAGCCCTCGTTAACACGAAGGCTAATGTAGCATTTTTTCTCAAAACTAAAAGTAAATGGCACTAAGAGTCTCGCTACTGAATAACAAATTTTCCTGTTCCAATTTTATTTTTGTTTTGCAGCAAAGTGTAATGATATAGTCCGGTTGAAAATTCTTCTTGGTTAATATTATTATTGCCTTTGTATATTCTTTGTTTATGAACTTCTTGTCCAAGTGAATTTATTATTACCAATTCACCATCTTTAATTTCATCATCAATTTTAAAAACAAAAGAACCGTTGTTTGGATTTGGGTAACACTCAAATTTCTTGTTAGTAAAGTTTGATTCAAGATTTGTAGAAATGCCATTGTTAAACTTTATTAATACATATCCTGAAGCTGTTCCTGTATTAACTAGATAGGATGACGCACTGGGGGCATAATCAACATTCATTAATTGATTTGTTACGAGATAAATATAGTTACCTCTGCCTTTAATAAAATAACCACTTTGAAAATAATCCAAACTACCTATGTTTGTGTAAACATATCCAGATCTTAAATTGAAGTTGTTGTCGTAAGTAACCATCAAAGCATCAGACTGAATTTTCCCTGTTAAATTAAATACTGATGGACCAATATCGAAGTCTACTGTCGAAGCATCCAACCACCCGGTAAAATAAAAATTTCCAAACCTATCTAAATCAAACTGAAAGGGTCTTGGTTTTACTAAAAATAAATCTTTATCATACAAACCACTACTATTATATTTGATACAAAAGACCTTAAAGGAATTGGTTCCCGTTGAATAAACTGATGTAGTATTATTGTATTGCGGATAAAACGTATAACTTGATGTTGCACCACAGATAAAAGTATTTTTTAAGGAATCGATCAAGACTTTAGTATCGCTAACTGAACTTGAGGAATGAAAAGCGTTTACCCATTGATAATTAAAAGCTGAATCAGTTTTCAAGACAAAATAATTACTATTCGTTCCAAGTACACTCAAAGTCGATGTAGCCGGACCCAGGTCGTAGTCAACCGAAGAATTTGTATATCCTCCTAAAAAAACTATATTATTATCACCATCAAAATTAAAGTTGCCTAGTTGAGGAGATGTAGGTGAAATGCCTAATGATTTTCCAAGATAAAAATTTGCTAATGTGTCATATCTTGCTAAAAAATTCCCAACTGGGACTGTGTAAGTTGAAGCGCTTAAATCAAGATCGATTGTTCCATCCGTAAATGCATTAATTAATAATTTATTACTGTTATCAATACCTAATTTTTTTATGTACATACAATAGGAATTATTTGATAAACGAATATGCCAAGCGTAATTTCCATTTTTGCTTATCTTAACTATAGCATCTTCTGTACCTGCTGTGTTGCTTACTTTGGTTATATTAACAATTCCAAGACCTGGATCAACATCAACCGTGCCCTTATAAGTTAATATAAAATAATAATTATCATTATCATCAACGTTCAAATCCCTAACATAACAATCATTAGTACTTGTGAATTTTAAAGCCCAAATAAAGTTGCCAATACTATCCAATTTATAGATTACGCCATTTTTAATACTTCCAGATGTACTAAAAGAATATGTAGAGGGACTTGGATCAAAATCGTATACCCCTTGTAAATCAGCCAAAAAAACATGATTACCTTTATTATCTATTTCGTAGCTGTTATTTATTGCTGTACTGTTTGTCCATTGTTTATGCCAAACTGGTAAATACATTTGCGATAATAAGCTGAAATTTATTGATAAAAATAATAATGAGAGTAATCCCTTCATGTTTCAAGTTTATTTACTTAAAATTAAGGGTTTAGATTGGGAAAAACAAATAAGGTTGCAACTAACCCAAATAAGATTTCAATAATTTACTTCGGGAACCATGTTTTAAACGGCGCACCGCTTTTTCTTTTATTTGACGCACACGCTCTCGGGTTAAATCAAACTTTTCGCCAATCTCTTCTAACGAATGAGCGTGGCCTCCACTTAATCCGAAATACAAACGAACAACATCTGCTTCTCGACCCGTTAAAGTTGAAAGGGAGCGTTCTATTTCCTGACGTAAACTATCACTTATTAATTCTTTATCCGGACTAATCACAGAAGGGTTTTCCATTAAATCGTACATGTTACCACCATCTTCACCGGTTCCTAAAGGAGCATCCATACTCATATGTCGACTGTTGTTTTTCATGGTGTCCATAATATCACCCGGCAACATATCTAAAGCATCTGCTACTTCATCAAAACTGGGCTCACGCTCTAGGTGTTGTTCTAATTTCGAGAATGCTTTATTTATTTTATTGATGGCACCAATTTTATTTAAGGGCAAACGCACAATACGACTTTGCTCTGCTAATGCTTGCAAAATACTTTGGCGAATCCACCACACAGCGTAAGAAATAAATTTAAAACCGCGCGTTTCATCAAAACGTTGTGCTGCTTTTATTAAACCTAAATTTCCTTCATTAATTAAATCAGGCAAACTTAAACCTTGGTTTTGGTATTGCTTAGAAACCGAAACCACAAAACGTAAATTCGATTTCACTAATTTATCTAATGCACGTTGATCGCCGGCTCTGATTTTTCTTGCCAACTCCACTTCTTCATCGGCCGTAATCAATTCAACCCTGCCAATATCTTGTAAGTACATATCTAAGGAGGCCGTCTCACGGTTTGTAATTTGTTTGGTTATCTTCAGTTGGCGCATAGCAGTTTCAGTATTGGTTATATGTTTATTACGTGAAAAGTGCGGTACGGTTACATTTATAAGGGGCACTTTTTCCACAATAATTGCCAATTGAGTGAATAAACCCTTTTAATGAGTGAAAGATGTTGAAAATTAAGGCTTCTTTTAACCCCTAATTTTTCTGAAATTAGCCCTTTATGCTAAAGCGCCTTCATATCAGTAATTTTGCCCTTATAGAAGGGGTTAAGGTTAATTTTCCTGTTAATTTATGTGTTGTAACAGGCGAAACCGGGGCCGGAAAATCTATTTTTTTAGAGGCTTTATCACTGGTTTTAGGATCACGTGCCGACGTAGGTGTTTTACAGGATAAAACCAAAAAATGTATTGTAGAGGCTGAATTTTTTCTGGGAAATTACAATTTGGAAGAGTTTTTTAAAGCGAATGAAATAGATTTTGAAACCACAACTATTTTAAGAAGAGAAATAAATCCTGAAGGGAAATCGAGAGCCTTTATAAATGATTCGCCTGTTGTTTTGACGATCTTAAAACAGTTGGGTGAGAAATTAGTAGATATTCATTCGCAACACGAAACCTTAATGTTAAATCAAAGTTCGTTTCAGTTTGATGTGATTGACTCCGTGGCTTCTACTCAAACACTGGTTTCCCAATACAAAAAACAATTTCAAACTTATAATCAGAAGAAGAAAATTTTAGCTGAATTAGAAGAACAGGAATTACAAGCAAAAAAAGATTTAGACTATTATCAGTTTTTATTTAATGAGCTAGAAGAAATTACCATTAATCCCGGTGATGCAAAAACTTTGGAAGAAGAAAGCGCTTCTCTTGAAAATGCTGAATTCATAAAATCGAATTTATTAAAATCAGCCAATACTATTTCAGATGGTGAAGTTAATTTACTATCTGGATTAGCAACTGTAAAACAACAATTGCAGTCGTTAGTGAAGTTTGGAGAGACTTACAAATCATTGGGGGAAAGAGCGAATTCACTATATATCGAGTTAAAAGAATTAGCGAGCGATTTAGAAGATACAGAAAGTAATGTGGTGTTTGATCAGAATAAATTAGAGGAGATAAATTCCAAACTCGATAAATTAAACCGCCTCTTTAAAAAACATAATGCAAAAAGTGAGGAAGAATTAATTTCTATCAAACAAAATATTGAGGAAAAACTTCAACAATTTGGTTCTTTAGAAAACGAAATTGAAAAAGTAAAAAAAGAAATTGCTTCTATACAAAAAGACGTTGTTCAATTAGCAACCGATTTAAGCAAGAAACGCAAGGCTGGGATTCCAACATTCGAGAAAGAAATTAAAAGTATTCTCAATGATTTATCAATGCCCAATGCCAATTTCAAAATTGAATTAGAAACACTTCCTGAATTTGGCAATAGTGGTTTTGACAGCATTCAGTTTTTATTCTCAGCTAATAAGGGCGGCGATTTTAAACAATTGCATAAAGTTGCTTCAGGTGGGGAATTATCGCGTTTAATGCTCAGTATAAAATCTATCATGGCAAGTAAAAAAGCATTGCCGACTATTATTTTTGATGAGATTGATACAGGCGTTAGCGGAGATGTCGCTGATAAAATCGGACACATTTTATTACGCATGAGTGAAAAAATGCAAGTGATAAGCATAACCCATTTACCACAAATTGCAAGCAAAGGAAAATTTCATTTATTTGTTTACAAGAACGACGAGAGTGCGAAAACCATTTCTCATATTAAAGAATTAAATAAAGATGAGCGTGTTGTGGAAATTGCAAAGATGTTAAGTACAGGAAATCCAAGCGCTTCAGCTATTAAAAACGCTAAGGATTTACTCAACCAAAATTAAATTAATAAACCTTATATTTGTATCACTAAAAAACTAACTATGGCTTACAATTTATTAAAAGGAAAACGCGGAATTATTACAGGTGCATTAGATGAAAATTCTATTGCCTGGAAAGTAGCACAACGTTGTCACCAGGAAGGTGCAACCTTTACTTTAACCAACGCACCAATAGCCATGCGTTTAGGTGAAATTAAAAAATTAGCTGACGAAACAGGGGCGAAAATCATTCCTGCTGATGCTACTAGCGTTGAGGATATCACCAAATTATATACTGAAAGTATGGATGCTTTAGGCGGGAAAATTGATTTTATCCTCCACTCTATCGGTATGAGTGTGAACATCCGCAAAAACATTCCTTATACTGAATTGAATTACGATTTTTATAATAAAGGGATTGATGTTTCTGCTTTATCATTACATAAAATGTTAGCGACTGCTTACAAAATGGATGCGCTTAACGAACATGCCTCCGTTGTTGCATTAACTTATATTGGCGCACAACGTACTTATCCTTTTTATACTGATATGGCTGATATTAAAGCAATGTTAGAAAGCATCTCCCGTACTTTCGGTTACCACTATGGTAAACATAAAAAAGTTCGTATTAATACTGTATCACAATCACCAACTAAAACAAGTGCGGGTGGTGGTATTAAAGGCTTTAGCGAGTTTTATGATTTCGCTCAATTACAATCTCCATTAGGAAATGCAAGTGCTGATGATTGCGCTAATTTCTGCGTGAGCTTATTCTCAGATTTAACCAAAATGGTAACCATGCAGAATTTATTCCACGACGGTGGTTATAGTACTACGGGTGTTAGTCAGGAGCAATTGGAAGCAATGAAATAATTTAAAAACCCTCCCTACGGAGGGTTTTTTGTTTATACTAAATATTAGATTTGTACGTTAATTAATAAGCCTGTACATTTATATAACAAGTAGTGAGCTTGCCGAACTATGAACATTTACACCAAAAAACAACGCTGGAAATGGGTGCTATCCGTAGTCGCCATTCTAATTATAATCACCTCGTTGTGGTACACACAAAGTTTAGTAAAACGCATTGCTGAAGAAGAAAGAGCAAAAGTAAAACTTTGGGCAAAGGCAGTTCAGAAAAAAGCGAAGCTTATTAAATTCACCAACGAGTTGTTCACTAAAATGAAACTCGAGGAACGTAAAAAAGTTGAGCTTTACGCTGAAGCAACTCGTCAATTAACGGCCGGCGACATGATTAACGATTTCGCTTTAAAAGTAATTCAAGATAACACAACTGTTCCTGTAATATTAACTGATGAATCAGGCGAAATTACAGGAAATAGAAATTTGGATTCATTACATGAAAAGGATACCACGTACCTAAGGGAGCAGTTAAATATAATGAAAGAAAGTTATGCTCCGGTTACTATAAAAGTTTATAAACAGCATGTTAATTTTTTATATTATAAAGACAGTAAAGTTTTTTCGGATATAAAATTAGTGTTTGATAGTTTAACCAAATCATTCTTACAAGAAGTTGCTCTTAACTCTGCCGACATTCCTGTAATTTATACCGATTCGAGTAGAACTCAAATTATTGCGATAAGTGAAAAAATTGATTCCATAAAAATTAATACGCCTGAAAGACTAAGTGCTACGCTAACGGATCTCTCGCAACAAAATCCACCAATTGCAATTGATTTCGGCGAAAATTCTGTAAAATATATTTTTTATGCCGAATCGGAATTACTCACTAAACTAAAATATTATCCTTACGTACAATTTGGTGTGATCGGTTTATTTTTATTGATCGCCTATATTTTATTCAGCACCGCACGTAAAGCAGAACAAGATCAGGTATGGGTTGGTATGAGTAAAGAAACTGCGCATCAATTAGGAACGCCACTTTCTTCACTAATGGGATGGAATGAACATTTAAGAACTCTTGGCGTTGATGATACAGTGGTAGATGAAATGAATCGTGATATAAAACGTTTGAATACGATTACAGAACGCTTCTCGAAAATTGGCTCTCAACCTACTTTACAGGATGAAGATATTTGTACTGTCATTCAAAACTCAACTGATTATTTAAAACTCCGTACTTCAAAAAATGTTAAGTACGACATACAAATGCCGCAAAAAGAAATTCATGTTCAAATTTCTGTTCCGCTTTTTGAATGGGTAATAGAGAATTTATGTAAGAATGCTGTGGATGCCATGGATGGTAAAGGACAAATCACTGTTCTTGTAAAAGAAATTCCTGAAGGCATTGCCATTGATATTTCAGATACCGGAAAAGGAATTCCAAAATCAAAATTCAAAACTGTATTCGAACCCGGCTTCACTACCAAACAGCGCGGTTGGGGATTAGGTCTTTCATTATGCAAACGAATAATTGAAAATTACCACGGTGGTAAAATATTTGTTCTTGATAGTGAAACTAATAAAGGAACTACATTCCGGATTTTATTGAACAGGTTTTAAAATTCTATTCTTACTCCTTATACTTAATTCTTATACTACTTTATACAAAACAGGTTTACTCGGACTCGCATCATTCTCGAAACTTGCGATTTGAATATTTAATAAATACATCCCGTCATCTACTTCATTCGGAACATAAATTAATTCCGTAATTGTTTTTTGAAACTGCGTATTGCTCGGATATTGCCAAAAGGCGTGATGTGCTGCTAACTTTCCTCCGTCAACTTCTTTATCTACACTTGGGGTGTCTAATAAAATGTGATCAACACCGATACTATTTAAAAAGAGAACAGACTCTTGCGTCATATAAACAGGATTTGTACCTGTGTATTGCGTTTTTAATTTGGCGGGGCTATTTCCCAAAGTTCTTATGATTACTGCTTCCGGTTTTGCGCCATTCAAACACATTTCAACTCCTTTTTTTGAAATTACTCTGTCGCCATTTTCTAATTCTTCAGGAAGAATAGTGATGACCTCAGCAATAAATAAAAAACGGGTTAAACATTTATTAATCGTAACAAATTCTTTACTGATATGACCAACACATTCTGTATGCGTACCATTACCGTGCGGATTAAATTTTATATCACGGAAATTTACACTTCCACCTTGATTCACATCCCCTACCCAATCGCCCATTCGAACAGGCTCGATAGTCATTGGTTTTACATACCATGCACTCGCGCAATCATCATCTGCATGAAGCGGCATCGAAATATCAATCGGTTTAAAAAAATCAACCCTAAATTCTTTTCCTCTATGTAAAATTGTTGCTACCATTTATAATGCTTCTTTTAAAATCTCCAACTTCATGCCGCGTGAACCTTTTATTAAAATGAGTTTATTTTTTTGTGGTTCGCTTTTTAAATTTTCCAAACAATCCTGAGTATTTAAAAATGTTTTGAAACCTGAATTTGTTTTCGAAAATTCAGAGCCAATTAAAATAACGTTACTTAGTTTTTTCTCATTGATTAAATCTACAATTTTTTTATGTTCTTCTGCAGCGTATTCTCCCAGCTCAAACATATCGCCAATAATTAGTAATTTGTTTTCACCTTCCATTTTCGCGAAATTGTCAATAGCCACTTTCATACTCGAAGGATTTGCATTGTATGCATCCAGAATTAAAGTATTGTTTGCGGTTTTCTCTAATTGAGAACGGTTCATATCAGGAACGTATTCCGATAAAGCTTCATTTATTTTTTCAATATCAACTTTAAAATAATTTCCTACACAAGCCGCGCACAACAAATTAATGAAGTTATAATGGCCGATAATGTGTGTTTTTACCAATGGTAATTTGTTCCAGTCTTTCTCGTTGTAACGGGTAGTCCATTTAAAACTTACAAATTCATCGCCGTTAATTTGTTTCCCGATGACATCATAAAGTTTCGTTGTGCCATAGGTGATTTTATCCATAGCGCCTGCCATTTCGTGCAACACAGCGTCATCAGCATTAATAAAAACACGACCACCTTTTTTTGAAATGTATTTGTACATTTCTCCCTTTCCTTTTTTAACGCCTTCTTCGCCACCAAAGCCTTCGAGGTGAGCTTTTCCTATATTAGTGATTAAACCGTAATCCGGTTCAGCAATTTCACAAAGTTCTTTTATCTCTCCTTGGTGATTCGCTCCCATTTCTACAATTGCAATTTCATGTTCCTTAGTGAGCGATAACAATGTTAATGGAACACCAATATGATTATTGAGATTACCAACTGTTGCTAATGTTTTGAATGATTTAGAAAGCACGGCATTGATTAATTCCTTATTGGTGGTTTTACCATTGCTCCCGGTTATAGCAAGTACTTTTAGTTTTAATTGATTTCTGTGATGATTAGCTAATTGTTGAAGCGCTTTTAAAACATCCTTTACAAAGAGTGCATTTTTGTTTATAGCGAACTTCTCTTCATCAACCACCACGTAAGCGCAACCGCCTTCTAATGCTTTTAAAGCAAGTTCATTTGCGTTAAAATTAGCGCCCTTTAAACAAAAGAAAATGCTTCCCTCATCAAGTTTTCTTGTATCAGTACATACCTTTTGATTGCATTTTAAAAATGCTTCATACAAATCTCTTACGCTAGTTTCTTGCATGGGTGCAAATTAAAAACCCCCGACGTTAAAGTCGAGGGTTTTGAATATATTTTATTAACAGAATTATTATTTACCAAATCCAACTGGACTACCTACGCGCACCATTGCACAACGGAATCCTAAGAAAGAAGTTGCCTGACGTTGATCTAAGTAACGACGTGTACCAGGATTTAAGAAGTACGCGCGGTCTCTCCAGCTACCACCTTTATAAACGTGGGCTTTATCATTTACTAAAGATGTTTTTGCATACTCATACATCATCTTCTCAGATTTGTCAGTATAAGCATCTTCACCTTGTTCGTAATAAATACTTGAGTTAACATCACCATCTAAATAGTTAATGTAATCAGCAGATTTATAATTTCTACGCTCATCTAAGTTATCAGCAGCAACAGCAGCAGAAACTTCTCTCCACTGAACGCGACCCGGGATATCCGATTTACCTTCAGCGGTTACGTTTTTGTTACCATTCATTTGCTCAGGATCGCCCGGAGTACCAGTCATACGTGTTAAAACGCTATCAACTGTTTCTTCAGTTTCCATACTTACACCATGTAATGTAGGTTTGTTAACTTTATGTTTGAATTTTTGATAAACAGGACCATCTACGTTAGTTAAGATATCTCCACCTAAACCACCAACTAAAGTTGTACTATCACGTTGTTGAGTTACGAATACATTTCCACGGAAAGGACGGAACTCATCAGCATCTTGTAAAGTGTTTTGACGATAAACGTCCATTACCCACTCAGATACGTTACCAGCCATATTATATAAACCGTAATCGTTTGGCCAATATGAATAAACCGGAGAAGTTACGTCGGCGTTATCATTTAAGAAACCTGCAGTACCCATGTAGTCACCGGCACCACGAACGAAGTTAGCATTGATTTGACCTTGATATTCATCAGTAGCGTTACGAACACCATGACCATTCCAAGGATAAATACGACGCTCAGTGATACGCTCACCAATTGTGTTACCAATTAAACCATAAGCAGCATATTCCCATTCAGCTTCTGTCGGTAAACGATATTTCGGTAAGAATATACCATCTTCCATACGTACATCACGCTCAGGGTTTTGCTCGTCAAATGAAGGTAATTTTTGTTTTAACTGACCTTGCCATTTACCTGACAAATAAGCTTCAGTACTGAAATAATCTTGCTCAGAAGGATTTGGAACGTGCTCTAATAAACCTTCACGAATTAAGATAAACTCATTAACGCGGTCAGTTCTCCAAGCACAAAATTCGTTTGCTTGTAACCAGTTTACACCAACTACCGGGTAGTCGCGGTAAGCAGGGTGACGTAAATAATATTCTACATAAGGCTCGTTATAAGCTAATTTTTCACGCCATACTAAAGTATCAGGTAAGGCCTTATAGTATATATCCGGGTAGGTTGGTCCGAAAACACGACCTGTCCAATATAAATATTCTAAGTATGAAAAGTTACTTACCTCAGTTTCATCCATATAGAACGAAGAAACCGTTACACGACGCGGAACGTTATTCCACTCGTAAGTAACGTCATGTTCAATACGTCCCATTGTAAAGGTACCACCTTCAATAAGTACAAGCCCAGGGCCTGTTTCTTGTTCTTCGTAAGGAACTTTTTCAAAACCCCCATTTTGTGGGTCATTGTACGCCCAACCGGAAACCGGTGAACGTTCTTCTGCGCAAGAGAACATAACTACAGCTAGTATGACTGTCAATGTTTTGCGGTTCTTTATCATATTTATTTTCATAATATCTTGAGCTTGAGTTACGTTATAACGAAAAAAAGCGATTAAGGTTACATTAAATTAGAAAGATGGACAACTAATAGTTCTGTATTTCTTTTTCTTAGGCTTACACTGCATCTGAATTTGCAACGAAATCTCGTGCGAACCAGCGGTGTTACCAGCTAATTTTGAGATAGTTACATCATAACTATACCCAAATTGAAATGAATTTGTTTTAATACCAACTAAAGCAATAACAGCATCCTGGTTACGATACCATAAACCTGCCACAAAAGCATCCTTACGGTAATAAACCCCTAAATTAAGCTGAATAAACTTTTGTTGAGCTTGGAATAAGATATTAGGCGAAATGTAACTTTCTCCACCTTTTTCAAGGTTAATAATACCACCGCCATGAACTGTGAATTTAGCTGGTAATTTAGAAACCCCTAATAAACCTTCGTCAGGCTGTGTAATATGATGAGCCGCGAACCCAAAGAAATAACGTTTGCTATAACCTAAGATACCAGCCGAGAAATCGGCATTACGCTTAGTTTGAGCAGGTACAATCTCGTTAGTATTCCAAACAAATCCACGACGAGGGTCAATCATATCGCCGAAATTAAGCTTGGTACGGTCTAATGTTTTTTGGAAATAAGTAGCTTGTAAGCCCATTTTTAACGAAAACTCACGGTTAACGGGCAAATGGTAAGAATATATGAAACTAGCCGTTGTGGTCTTTAATGTACCACGTGCTTGATCATCAGTTGTAACTAATATACCAATTCCACCGGCCATAACGTCAACGTGTTGGTCGTAAGAAGCACTATAGGTAACATAGGTTCCTGATAAGTTAGGCCACTGATTACGATAGTTTAGGCAAATACGCGGGCAACGAGCTGTTCCGGCAAAAGCTGGATTTAGGTACGTAGGATTAGCGTAAAACTGCGTGAATTGCGGGTCTTGGGCCTTAGAATCGATAAAAATCCCAAGGATTAAAAAACAAAATAATCCAATTCTCTTAGTCATAGAAAGAAATCAAGTCACACTTAAGGTTATACAAATTTAATAATCTATTTTTAAAAACAAAAAATTTATTTAAACAATATTTTGCGTAGCGATTCGTTATTTTTGTATTGAAACACATGAAAAACACTAGATTAATACTTACTTTAACGTTATTTTCTGTATTTGGGTTGCTTTTAAGCCAAAAACAAAAAGAACTTACCTCAGAACCGATAAATTCGTTGATTTCGAAACCGGTTTCAAAAACAGAATTTGTTGAGAATTCTGCTTTTCCACTTCAACTTGAAAACGCACAATTTGATTTAAAAAGTGGTAACGCTCCTTATTTTTTAGATTCAAAAAAAATTAACAAAAATAATATTGCGGAAGCTACCTTAAATAACATCCAAACGGTTGTTTTGTCTTCTGAAGTCTCACAAAAATTAATCTCACTTTATAAAAATCATTTAAGCTCCGAGTTTTCTATTCAAATTCAATATGCCCAAAGCGGAAGAGATTATCTTGCCTTTGCAAAAATCCGACCCTATCGAATTACAAGTAGTAATCTTATTGAAGAACTTATTTCATATAACGTAGACTGGACAACGGCAGATGGCAATTTTAATACCCAGAAAAAAGCAGCCTCTACTCCATTTAAAAGCAATTCGGTTTTAGCAACGGGCACTTGGTACAAAATAGGAATTACAAAAAATGGTATTTATAAATTAGATAAAAATTTTCTTAAAAACATGGGGATCGATATGACTACTTTAAATCCAAAAGACATTAGGATTTTTGGTAATGGTGGTTATATGCAACCAGAGAGAAATGATGCTTATAGAATAGATGATTTGGAAGAAAATGCTATTAAAGTTGTTGGTGAAAGTGATAATGTTTTTGATAATTCAGATTATGTTCTGTTTTATGGGCAAGGTACAAACCGTTGGTTTTATGATCCCATACATATTGCAACCTGTTTAGACTTCTACAATAAACAAAATTATTACTCAGATACCTCTTATTATTATATAACAACCGATCTTGGCGCAGGGAAACGTATTGCAGATCGAGCTTCTTCTTCTAGTGTTGCAACTCATTCAACTTCCACTTATGATTATTACGATTTTCATGAGCAAAACACAACTAACTTTATTAAATCGGGTAGTGAATTTTATGGTGAATATTTCGATTTTACAAACTCTTACACTTTTACTTATCCTATTCCGAATTTAGTTGTTAATGATACTGTTTTAGCTTGGGTTAAAGTAGCAGGGCGTGGTGCTTCCCCTTCCACTTACAATTTTTCTTATAGTGGTAATAGCGTTAATTTTAATACCGGCACCGTAAATCTTAATGATTATTTAGGAGATTATGTTGCGCTTTCCGAAAGCTGTTCACAAGCCCTTTGTAACAACTCCTCATTATTAAGCTTTAGTTTAACTAAACAAACTCCTGTAGTAGTTGGCTGGCTTGATAAAATAATGTTTAATTGCCGCCGTAATTTAGTTTTTAACTCTACACAATTTCAATTCAGAGATCAACGTGTAATTGGAGCCGGGAACCTTACCAATTATAGTTTAAACACAAATGGTTTTTCTAATGTATCTGTGTGGGATGTAAGCGATATCACTAACGTAACTAATCAACAATACAACCTTAATGCCAATACGCTTGATTTTACTATAAACAGCGACACATTAAAGGAGTATGTGGTATTTAATGGTTCTGATTATTTGAATGCGAGTTTTGTAACTAAAGTCATCAATCAAAACTTACATGCAGTTGCTCAAGCGGATTATGTTATTGTAACTTATCCGGGATACTTACCACAAGCACAAAAATTAGCGCAACTACACCAAACCTACGATGGCTTTACTTCAGCAGTTGTTACTTCTGATCAAATTTATAACGAGTTCTCCAGTGGAAAACCGGATCCTGTGGCTATTCGCGATTTTACAAGAATGCTTTATAATAGAAATCTATCAACCGGTAATCACGTAAAATATTTATTGTTGTATGGCGATGGCTCTTATAAAGTAAAAGACCGTTATGGTCCTAATAATTCATCTATGCTTCCGGGCTGGCAGGTAGGCGGATTTCCGAAAGAAAATTCACATAACCCAACCATTTCTACTGTATGTGATGATTTTTACGGATGGATGGGTGATACAGAAGGTGAGGATTGGAGCAGCTCACTCGTGGATGTTGGTGTAGGAAGATTTCCTGTAAGATCAACAGCTGAAGCAAATGTTGCTCTTGATAAAGTTGAAGCTTATTACAAAAAGAATTACAATTTTTCCTTAACAGAAACTGAAAGCTCTTGCGTTACTTCTTCCACTTATCCACTTGGTGATTGGCGCAATTGGGTAACTTTTATTGCTGATGACGAAGACAATCAAACTCACATGTCGGATGCAGATCAGTTAGCTATAAAAGTAAAAACTAAACATGCTGAATATAATGTCGACAAGCTTTATGCAGATGCCTTTTTACAACAATCTACCCCGGGCGGACAGCGCTATCCTGATGTTAGTGCAGGCATTGACCATCGTGTTGAAAAAGGAACTTTAGTTATGAATTACACTGGACATGGCGGCGAAGTTGGTTTAGGACATGAACGATTTATTGAAATTGCACAAATACAATCTTGGAATAATAAAAACAATCTTCCCTTATTTATTACAGCTACTTGTGAATTCAGTCGTTTTGATGACCCTGACAGAACATCGGCCGGTGAACTTTGTTTTTTAAATCCAAATGGTGCTGCTATTGCATTATTGACAACTGTAAGGCTAGCTTTTTCGAACACTAACTTCGTATTGAATTCAAAATTGTACGATTATATTTTTGACACCTTACCTAATGGAAAAATGCCATGTTTAGGTGATGTGGTACGTTTAACTAAGTTAAATTCGGGTGTTCAGTTTTACTTCCTTAATTTCCATTTGTTGGGCGATCCTGCACTTCAATTAGCTTATCCGCAGCAGCGTGTTTACACCAGTCAAATAAATAATAAAATAATTACACCAACTACTTTTGATACCTTAACTGCACTTTCTAAAGTAACAGTTAAAGGTTTTGTTGGTGATAAGGTTGGTAATAAATTAAGCAACTTTAATGGTATCCTTTATCCTACTGTTTTTGATAAAGAACAACAAATAACCTGTTTAGGAAATGATCCGAGTTCCTTACTCGGAGGAACAATTCCTTTCAAGTTTAACATTCAAAAAAATATAATTTACAAAGGTAAAGTAGAAGTTAAAAATGGCGATTTCACCTTCTCGTTTATAGTGCCTAAGGATATTTCCTACAATTTCGATATTGGTAAATTAAGCTATTATGCACACAATGGTGTAATTGATGCTAATGGTTATAACAAGAATTTTTATGTTGGAGGCTCATCAACAACTATTGCTCCTGATAACGCCGGACCAGTAGTAGGCCTGTATATGAATGATAAAAAATTCGTTTCAGGAGGAACTACTAACGAGGAACCGAATCTTTATGCCGAAGTAGCCGATTCGAGTGGAATTAATACAGTTGGTACCGGAATTGGACATGATCTTACAGCCATTCTTGATGAAAACACTAGTAAGCCCATTGTATTAAATGATTATTACGAGGCTGATTTAAATAGCTATCAAAAAGGAAAAGTAAAATATCCTTTCAATCAATTATCAGAAGGTAATCACCGATTAAGTTTAAAAGTGTGGGACGTACAGAATAATTCCTCTATTGTTTATACTGATTTTGTAGTTGCGGCAACGGCTGAAATGGCACTCACCCATGTGCTTAACTATCCAAATCCGTTTACTACTAAAACTAAATTCTTTTTCGAAAACAATCAATGCTGTCAAACCCTTAAAGTTAACATTCAGATATTTACAGTAAGTGGTAAAGTAGTAAAAACAATTAGCCAAACGCTTACTAATGAAGGCTTTCGCTCTGACGGAATTGATTGGGATGGAAAAGATGAATTTGGTGATAAATTAGCAAAAGGAGTATATGTTTATAAGTTAAGCATTACCGGAAATGACAGCAAAAAAGCTGAAAAAATTGAAAAATTAGTGATTTTAAATTAGTATTTTTGAGGTTCACCTTTGGTGAGCAGATTTTAATATGCGCATAAAAAATTTAGTTTTAATTGCAGTTTGTTTTGCTTCGTTTCTAAAGCTTAACGGACAAGTTAGTACGCAACAATTAAGTGGTGGTATAAATCCTATTACAACATCTGTACCTTTTCTTTTAATTGCTCCTGATTCACGTCAAGGTGGTATGGGCGAAGTTGGTGCGGCTACTCAACCTGATGTTAATTCTATTCACTGGAATTGTTCAAAGCTTGCTTTCGCAGAAAAAAACATGGGCTTTGGTATTTCTTATACACCATGGTTACGTCAGTTAGTTCCGGACATCAGTCTTTCTTATTTAAGCTTCTACAAAAAAGTAAGTAAGATGAGTGCATTCGGCGCATCGATGCGTTATTTCTCTTTAGGAAACATTACGTTTACCGATATTCAAGGTAATACAACAGGGCAATTTAAACCAAACGAATTTGCAGTTGATTTAGCCTACTCACAAAAACTATCACAAACTTTTGCAGCAGGATTAGCTATTCGTTATATCAATTCAAATTTAACAGGTGGTGTTACACTTAGTAACGGTCAGCCGACAAAGGCAGGTCAATCTGTTGCAGTTGACGTTGGCGTATTTTACAAAACCAAGCCAAACTTTAAAGTTGAAGGTAAAAAAACAACTGTAACCGGCGGTTTAGCGATTACGAATATTGGAACAAAAATATCTTACACTACTGTAAAAAACTTTATTCCTATTAATTTACGTTTAGGTGGTGGTTATAAAATTGATATTGATGATTACAATACGTTTGGTGTTTATCTTGATTTCAATAAATTATTAGTTCCTACTCCACCGGTTTATCAAAGACAAAAAACTATTTCCGGAGCTGATTCTAATGCTATTGCTATCGATCAAGCCACAGGCGCTCCAATTATTGAAAGTGGTAAAGACCCTAACCGCGCGGTAGCTGCAGGTATGTTTGGTTCGTTTAACGATGCGCCGGGTGGTGGCAAAGAAGAATTAAAAGAAGTAAATATTGCTATTGGATTTGAATACTGGTATGCTAAACAATTTGCTGTACGTGCCGGTTATTTTTATGAAGATAAAACTAAAGGCGGTCGCCAGTTTTTTAATATCGGTCTTGGTGTTAGATACAGTGTTTTTGGATTAGATATGGCTTACTTAATTCCAACAACATTACGTAATCCGTTACAAAACACATTGCGCTTTACACTTACTTTTGACTTAGACGCATTTAAGAGTCAGAATAAAGAAACTACGGGTGCTGCTAATCCTACTCCTTAATTTTTTCTTTAAGGTATTCGAAAAATTTCAGGCAAGTTAAAGTATCTATGTTACAATAGTCTATTAATTGCTGCTTGGTTTGTTCTTTAATGATATCGTTTTCTTCAGCCATTAATCCTTCGTATTTATGCATAGCAACAATGCCGCTTGCGATTTCGAGTGTTGCATAATCAGATTCTTTATTAAAAATTTCAGAAACAGCTTTCAACGAAAAATTGCCTTTGAAGTTTGGGTGAAAAAAATAAAAATTTTGAATCGGTTCAGCTAAATCAATCATTTTCCCTCTTAAATTTTGAATTTCTGATTTGTATTCAGGAAACATATTTTCAAGTTTACCCAACACTTGCATTTCCAGATTTTTATCAAACACCAACACCGAATCAAACTCTTTTGTAGCTTCTAACAGGTCTAATAAAAATTGGTTTCGCGAATCAGTTTCAATTGGTTTCAAATATTTTTTAAACTCAGGAGTTTCTGCGTTCCCATAACAAATCGAAAACAAAAACGGAATTTGTTCAAACGGACTAGTACCATTATATTTTGGAATGGCCGGCGACCATATTTCCATATCTAAAAAACAATACTTGCCTTTAATTTTTTTTATGAAATTATTTATTTGGGCTTTTTCAAAATAAGGTTCGCCTGTATTAATACTATTCGCTTGAATTTTAAGGTGTGGTTTTAAATCGGAATTCAAATCAATTTTATCAACGGTTTCTGCGCCTGAAAAATAAAGAGCAAACAGCTGTTCCCTGTCTGATTTTCCGATTTTAAAAACAGATTTTGGGTCTTGTGCATTTTTCCAACAGGTGCCTAAGTAATCGCATTCGTACGGCGAAAAACATTGTTTCCCAATAGGAATATCCGGAATCGCATTGCGTTCTAATACCAAATTCATTTGCGTAATAGTGCGAGAAAAAAAATCAATGTTCTCTTCTGCATTTATTTTTATGCTGCGTTTTTTGAAAAGTTGTTTTAGATTAATTTTATTTTCAAAAATGTACGCGCTGTTTAACGTCACTAAAAATAAATCGCTAAAATTTATGAGTGTGTTTTTTAGAACGTAATACTGTAAACATGCATCTTTTATATACGCCTCACTAATTTTTAATGAACTCTTTACTTCATAGGCCATCCAGTTTTCACCATCGAAGTGAAGAATATCTATCATTACCAAAACCCCATTAAAAACAAAAGTGGCTTCGTAAATTGTCTTCACACCTTCGTTTAAAAGTTGCCGAGTTAGTTCGTAAGCAGCTTTACTGTTTTTAACTTGTTTAGAAACATCAATACCATCAGGAAATAATTGCTGTGCTAAATTTCCTACGCTATGTCCACGGTTAAATGTAAATTGCTTTTCTTTCGAAATAGGATCTCGTAAATACGGATGCTTTTTATAAAAGAAAAATGCTTTATGGCATTGATCGTACTTTAAAAAAGCCGTTTTACTTATAGGAGATGAAGAAGTGTTCATTAATGCTTTTAAATAGCTTTGCTAAAATAAAACACTAATGTAGGTAACGGAAAAATGATAAGCAACGAAACTTATTGAAGACTGAATTTCTCAACCTTAGTCTCGTTATTGCAATCAAACTTTAAGTAGTAAATCCCTTTGCTTAATTTTTCAAGATTAACACTTAATACTGTAGTGCCCATGCTAACCGCCTGTTTGCTTTGCGCAACTATGCGTCCGGTAACATCTAAAATCTGATATTCAATTTCAGTATCTGTTGGTATATCAACCGACATATAAATATCTGTATTAGCAGGATTAGGGAAAATTTTGTTTACCTTAAACTTCGAGCTCTTATCCGAATTAATAGCAACCAAATTACTATATCTGAATGTTGCATCTTTGTCTACTATTTTTAGTCGGTAATAGTTGATGTTCTCTACGAAAGATTTATCGTAATAATTATATGTTTTCTCACTGTTAGAAGAGACGCTTGCAAAAACTTTGTCTAAATCACTAAAACTTTTTCCATCTACAGAACGTTGAATTTGGTAATGATCGAAATTAGATTCCATGGCTACCCTCCACTCTAACTTGTTAGTTTTAGTATCAAGACCAATTCCATTAAAACTAATTAAATCAACTGGTAAAACAGGAGTGCTCCATCCATTAATACTAAAGGTACAAGCTGAACCTGCATTACCATCTACAACTAAATAATAGGTTTGTCCAATGGTTAAGCTGGTGGCCGTTAAAGTGCCGCTTGCAGTTGTACCCGGATTGTAACATGGAGTTGATTGATTTGTAAAACTTGTACAGGAAGCACAAGGAGTTGGTGTTGTTGCTACATTAAACACTTGTCCTTGTACGCCGTAAGGACAGCTTGCGCCACCAATACCAGTAAAACCAAACGTATGAGTGGCTGCAGTAGCAACAAAAGAGAACCATTGATTGTTTTCTGTTGAACCACAAAACGTACCTGATAAATTTCCGGGTTGGTCGGCTGTCATACCTGTTGTTGAACCTGTAAATGTACCACCAGAACTTAAAGAAGTAGGAGAGCTACAAAAGTCGTTAGTAGTAGATGTTACTGATGGTGCAGAAATAGTTAAACTGGAATAGGGATTACATGCCGGCGAAGCAAATGAATCTAAAATTAAATAATACGTTGTACCGGCGTTAACACAAACTACCAAAGATTTATTTCCTGTTGAACTAGTAGAGGAACCTACACAACCGCTACTACCTGAGCAGCTAAGCGGACAAGTGTTATAAAGCATCAAACCGGTCCATGTTCCTGTAGATGTTAAGTTAATGGTAATATTTCCGTTAGTAGTTGGTGTAAATACAAAAACCTGATCCTCACCTGTGAAATAGGAGGTGCTGGAGCAACCACTTGTTGAAACATTTGCAGTAGTAAGGTCGTTTCCAGAACCACAAGTTGTACCTGAAGTGCTATAAGGCAATGCGCCCACAGCAACTACTCCTGAGCCTAATTGAGAAGCGCATGTTGCTGCCGGTGTAACACAAACAGCGGTTGAAGTTGCAGAACTGGCACCACACATTATTCTTCTTCTGAAACAAGTAGAGGGTGAATTTACAGTACCAACAGCAGTTGAAAATGTTGCTCCTGCAATGTTTGTCCATGGTCCGGCCGCTGCGGGTGCTGATTCCCATTGATAGGTATAACCACAACCGGTTGAGCCACCGGTAACAGATAAAGCTACAGTACCACCTGCAGCACAGGCAACAGTTGGTGCTGCTGCAGCACTACCGCCAGTTGGCGCTGCACATGTTGCAATTGAAAGGCAAACAGAAGTTGATGTTCCCGTTCCGGCCGCGCAAGTCGTTAAACGTCGGTAACAAATTACACCGGTAATACCGGGGCTATAAGTTGCTGCCGTTGCACCTCCTACGTTAGTCCAAGGTCCTGCTGCTGCGGGAGCAGATTGCCATTGATAAGTAAAACCGCAAGCGCCTGTTGAAGAACCGGTAACTGATAGTCCGACTGTATTCCCTGATGCGCAAACTGAAGCTGAGGTAGTATTTGCTGTACCTCCGGCCGGAACTCCTGAACATCCTGAAATACTTAAAGAATACGGATTGCAGGTTGGAGAAGGCCAAGAATCGATCACTACATAATAAACTGTACCCGCAACAACATTAGCACAAACAGTTTTACTTCCGGTTGAGCTGGTTGAATTGGTAATACAAGAGCCACCACTAATAGGGCATCCGGCATACAAGAAAAGACCCGACCATGAACCGGTTGAGGTAATGGCTATCTCAAGTTGACCACTAAATGTTGGGGTAAAAGTATGAACAGCATCTTCACCACCAAAATATAGTGTGCTGCCACAAGTTACCGCGTTAGCTGAAGTTATATTATCTACTGCGCCACAGGTTGTAAGAGCTCCGGAAGTATAAGGCAACGTAGCTATTTGATTAATCGTTCCTATATTACAAGGCTGTGAAAATGCAATGCCGCAAAAAAAGAAAAAGAAAAGTAAGGTAAATAAATTTTTCATGCTCTACTTTTTTAAATTACTTAATAATGTATTTATCGGTTTTAGCATATTGCGCTTGAAGTTCAGATGTTTTCAAATTACCTTTTTTATGAATATCTGCCTGATTAAAATATTTTAGGAGAATTTTTTCAATCTCTGCATACTCAAGCAAAGAGGTATCCGTGTAATCGGGTTTAATAATTAAAATATTGTCATTGAAAACAAATTCTGCCGAACTTATTTTGGACATAATTTCCAAATCTGATTTTACAAATTGTAATTGTACATGTGATATTTTGCTTAAACCAATTACAAAACTTTCATCAGAAGATATGACAGAGTTTTGTCCGGACATTGTTAATCCGAAATTGTAAATGAATACAAACACAAGAAATATCTTTTTCATTATAATAAGTTTACTTAAAGATAATTAAAGAAAAAGAAAAAGAAAAATTTATCTCCCGAATAAATTGTATCAGTATAGTCTTTCTGTTAAATAAATAGTAATTCTGATAATGCTCACAAACAAATTATTTAGTCATGGTAAATACGAATTTCCACTAATTCATTATTTAGTAATTGCTGCCAAAAAAATTAGACTTGTTATATCAGCCAGCTCACTCAACATCCAACACTGTTTACTCAATAATCGGCAAATTTTTTTACAGAAATGCTTCTTCATTTAATTATAAATAGAAACCGAATTTTGAATATTGACCTAAATAAACTTTCTAGAAAAACAATTGATTAAAACCATATTGCTTTGTTTTGGTAACTGGCGGCCTATAAAGTAAAAGTTTTATAAAAAGTGAGTTTATAATTTATTTTTACTCTTCCATTTTTGATAAGTAATTACTGTGATAAGAAAGCTGTTTCACTAAAGAGGATAACGGGAAATACTTATTTATTCTATTTCAATTTAAATGACGATTATTCTATAATCTCTGTAAAAAAATGGGTTGTCAGTTCTACAGGTACTTTTTTTCGTCTGATATATATAAACTTATATCGATAAAAACATCAGGTTTATAGAAAAGTTCGCTTTTACTTATTTGATATAGCTTTATATCAAGGTATTAGCTTACTCATTCAGACTTATTACTCACTCATTTTTGAAGCAGACACTATTATTTTTTCTGTTTTTACGTTAAATTTAAACTGTTTTAGTTCACATTCTCTTAACATTTAATTCCATGCAAAAATCCCTAATATTAATGCTTTTTTTAAGCTTAAGTTTTATTGCAAAAACACAAATAAATCCAATCACCCCCATTGAGACTAAGGCGGTGATTGTAATGCCTGATATTACGAAGGCACAATTAGAAAATTTAACGGTTGAATTAGAAAAGCATAAACAAATTACTAAAGCTGTTTATGTTTATAAAGATCATAACTGTCTTCTTGTTGATTTAAAAGCAGTAAATGTTAATTCTGAGTTTCAATATTTTTACGATTTGGTAAAAGTAATAGGCATTACTTGTGGCGGGAACGAGAATCTTGTAATAAAAGATGAAGAGGCTTATCAAGAAATTATGGATAGTGGAATTGATGGGGAAGCCGTAACAATAAAATAATACTTATGAAAAAAATATTTATACTTATTGCACTTTTAATTATCGCATTAAATACAAAATCACAGACTACTTATTTAATGAGTAATGTGAATGTTAATTTAACCTGTCCCTCAACATCTTTATTTTATGATAGTGGTGGAAGTGCTGCTAATTATGCTAATAGCCAAAACATGACTAAAACCTTTTCTGTCCCTGCCGGAAGTTGCCTGCAAATAAGCTTTTCAAGCTCTTACACAACCGAAGCTTGCTGTGATAGATTACGCATTTATGATGGACCTAATGGTGCAAGCCCTTTAATTGGCAATTACGCCGGTGGCGCAAGTCCTGGTGTTGTTATTTCTACAGGGAGCTCTATAACTTTTAGTTGGACATCTGATGGCAGTGGAGTTCGTGCGGGGTGGGACGCAACAATTACTTGTGCTCCTGGTTGTTCTGGTACTCCTCCCGGAGGAACTGCAACAAATCTTGCGCCAACTTGTCCTCCCGCAGGTTCAGTTGGTCTTTCAGTTACAGGAAGTGCGGCAGCCGGGTGCGGACTAACTTATCAATGGCAATCAGGACCAAGTTCTACAGGCCCGTGGACGAGTGTTGCAGGTGCTACTACCGCTGTAATAACTAGACCTATTAGTGCGAGTACTTTTTACAGAAGGATAACTACTTGTGCTCCAAACTCAGGAACAAGTACTGCTCAAGCAGCAGTCGCTTATGGTTCATCATCTTGTAATATGGCTTATACTGTAGCTGCAACAACTTATAGCTTTCATGCTTTTACAGGTAATGTATTACCAACTACTGACGACGTTTTATTTACATCCATTGTTACTTTTGGTTTTCCATTTTGTTATGATGGCGGTACTTATTGGGGAGGTTTTGTGGCCTCTAATGCTGCCTTCGTTTTTGATGCTATTCCTTGTAATCCAAATGTTGCCTTTAGTACTTATGCGGCAGGTGGCGTTGGAACAGGCTATACCATTCCAAATCCTGCTCCTGTAAATGCAACTTCTATTCCACGTAATGCAGTATTAGCACCATGGCATGATATTCATCCTGGTTTAGGCGGGGTCATTCAATATACAACTACCGGTACGGCTCCAAATAGAGTATTTACCGTTTCTTGGGAAAATGTGCCCATGTTCTCTTGCGGAACAGCAAGTCCGGCTATTTACCATTCAAGCCAGATTAGATTATTTGAAACCAGCAACAATATTGAAATTCACGTGAGGAATAAAGGCGTTTGTCCAACATTTAATAACGGCGAAGCTGTATTAGGTTTACATAACTTTAATGGAACTATTTACCGACCGCCTGTAAATGCCACAATGCATAATGCTGTTGGAGGAGCTGGTCCGTATAATCAATGGAACATGACGAATACCGGATACAGATATACGACTACTTGTGGTAGTGCCGGTACCTGTTTAGTTTTACCCATTAATTTTGCAAGATTTTATGGCGAAAGGATTGAAAAATCAAATTATTTATATTGGGAAACTTCAGAAGAATCAAACATAAAAGAATTTATTGTTGAACGCGCTTTGGATGCTCAAACTTTTATTCCAATTGGAAATGTTAGACCATTTAATAAAGCAAATTCTAAATATCAATTTGAAGATAAATCATCCATTAATGGTGCAGTAAATTATTACCGTGTAACTGCAATTGAGAAAACAGGAGAAAGAAAAAGTACTTATGTTTATCCATTAGGTGCTATGGATGGAGAAATTGTTGTTAATGCTATTTACCCTAACCCGGTAAAAAACCGCTTCAATTTAGGCTTCGACTCAAAAATAACTACTCAGGCAAGTATACTAGTTTATGATGCGTTTGGAAAAGTTGTGAAGAGCTTTTTACATGACATAAATGCAGGACAAGTACAACTATCACTTGATGTAGAAGAATTAAGTTCCGGAATTTATCTTTTGGAAGTTTCGAATTCCGGAAAAGAAGTTTTATCAAAACAAAAACTAATCAAAGTTGATTAATATTTAATCATTACAGATTATTGATTTATAATAAAAAAGTCCCGCTTTTAGCGGGACTTTTTATTTTTAAACACATTGATAATTTAAATAGTCTTTAATTCCTTTATTGTTTCAATAGGATTTTTACTTGAGAAAACAGTATTACCCGCCACTAAAACATCAGCGCCGCTTTGCAATAATTTTTTGTAGTTATTTAAATCTACACCACCATCTATTTCAATTAAAGTGGTTGCATGTTTTTCTTTTATCATTGCTTTTAATAATCTTGCTTTGTGATAAGTGTTTTCAATAAATTTTTGTCCGCCAAAACCGGGATTCACACTCATCATACATACCAAATCAATTTCACAAATAATATCTTCCAAAACCGAAACCGGTGTATGTGGATTAATTGCAACCCCCGCTTTCATACCCGTACTTTTTATGAGTTGAATACTGCGGTGTAAGTGTGTACACGCTTCGTAATGAACCGTTAAAATATCTGCGCCCGCATCTTTAAATGCTTGCACGTACTGATCAGGGTTCACAATCATTAAATGTACATCTAAGGGTTTTTTAGCGTGCTTTTTAATTGCTTTTATAACAGGAAATCCAAACGAAATATTCGGCACAAAAACACCATCCATAATATCCACATGAAACCAATCGGCATTACTACTGTTTATCATTTCAACATCACGCTGGATGTTTGCAAAATCGGCCGATAAAATGGAAGGGGCTACTAAATATGACATATTAAAATTTTTAGCAATTTATAAAACAAAAACGGATTGCCGTTTTAGCAATCCGTTCTTATTATCAAAATTATTAAACATTAACTGAATGCATTAAATCCGGTAACATCCATTCCTGTTATTAATAAGTGAATATCATGAGTTCCTTCGTAAGTTATTACACTCTCTAAATTCATCATGTGACGCATAATCGGATATTCTCCTGTTATTCCCATTCCGCCATGTATTTGACGTGCCTCACGGGCAATAGTTAAGGCCATATTCACATTATTACGTTTTGCCATTGAAATTTGAGCGGGTGATGCGCGGTGTTCGTTTTTCAAAACACCTAATCTCCAGGTTAACATTTGTGCCTTTGTAATTTCCGTAATCATTTCAGCTAATTTTTTTTGCGTTAACTGAAATCCTCCAATTGGTTTTCCAAATTGAATGCGCTCTTTACTGTAACGCAAAGCACTATCATAACAATCCATAGCTGCACCAATTACACCCCATGCAATTCCGTAACGCGCACTATTTAAACATCCCAAAGGACCTTTTAATCCTTTAATATTTGGAAATAAATTTTCTTTTGGAACTTTTACATTATCAAAAACCAATTCACCTGTTGAACTTGCGCGTAAACTCCATTTTCCATGAGTTTCAGGAGTTGTAAATCCTTTCATACCACGCTCAACAATTAAACCACGAATATCACCTGCTTCATCCTTTGCCCAAACAACTGCGATATCAGCAAAAGGCGAATTACTAATCCACATCTTTGCCCCATTTAATAAATAATGATCGCCTTTATCTTTTATGTTAGTAATCATTCCATTTGGATTACTCCCATGATCAGGCTCTGTTAAACCAAAACAACCCATCATGTCGCCGGCCGCTAATTTTGGTAAATATTTTTTCTTTTGCTCTTCGCTTCCATAAGTGTAAATAGGAAACATTACCAAAGAACTTTGTACTGATGCTGTTGATCTAAGACCACTATCACCGCGCTCAAGTTCTTGCATAATCAAACCATAAGAAATTTGATCTAAACCTGCTCCGCCATACTCTGTTGGTATATAAGGACCAAAAGCCCCAATCTCAGCTAAACCTTTTATCCATTGCTTCGGGAATTTTGTAGTTTGACAAGCTTCTTCAACAATTGGAGTGACTTCCTTTTTTACCCATGCACGGGCGGTTTCACGAATTAATTTATGTTCGTCGGATAATAACTCATCCATTAAGTAATAATCGTGTGCTTGAAAATTATCTGTAGCCATTGCTTAAAATTTTAGCAAATGTACTAATTTACCCTAAATAGTTTCCTATTTAACCTTTAACAAATTACAGATTCAGTTTTTATTTACCACCCTAATTAATTATATTTGTTTTAGATGAAGTTTAGGTATTTTCTCATACTTTTTTTATTATGCTCCTACCCTGTTTTAAAAGGTCAGGACATACACTTCTCGCAATACAACGGTTCGCTTCTTAATTTAAATCCTGCATTTACCGGGTTGTTTGATGGCGATTATCGTTTTAATGGTATTTATCGTAGTCAGTGGCAAAGCGTTCCTGTACCTTATAAAACTTTTGGCTTTGCAGCGGATATGCGATACAGACCGGAAAAATTAAAATCAGATTGTATTGGAATTGGCTTACAATTTAATAACGATCAGGCCGGAGATGCATTTTATACTACCAATCAAATTTACCTCAGCGGTTCATTCATTCATAAATTGAAAAAAGATTCGGCTTTGTTAGTTAGTGTTGGACTTAACACCGGTTATAGTTCATCTAATTTTAATTATAATAAAATGAGTTTCGATAATCAATTTGATGGTTATGATTACGATAACAATTCACCAACCGGCGAAAACTTTGGGCGTTTTAAAACAGGCTTTACCGATTTTAATGTTGGGGTAGCTTTTCAATATTCGTTTTCGCAATTCATGCGTTTAACTTATGCGTTTTCATTTAATCACTTAACCAATCCTTCTGTAACTTATCAGGGAAACACATTAAGTAAATTAGATTCTAAATTGGGAAATTATATTGGATTTGAATTACCGGTTACGGATAACAATAAATTTATTGCACAAGCCGAAATACTTTATTCTCATCAAGGTAAATACAATGAATTTGTTCCCGGCGCAAACATTAAATACATGATGAATACCGAAACCAACAATGGTGTTTCATTAGGATTTTATTTAAGAACAAGAGATGCATTTATTACTCGTTTGGGTTATACATTTAAAACAACAACCGCGGGAATGAGTTACGATTTAAACACCAGTAAATTTATTGCAGCCACAAACCGCCGTGGAGCGTTCGAAATTTTTATTACGCATATAATTAAACGTAACCGTCCGTTCATTGCTAAAAAACGTGTTTGTCCGGTATTCATGTAATTTGTGAAACAAAAAAGCTTTACATATTTCCTTTCACTTCTCTTTGTTGTTTGTTCAACAGCATTGGTATCGCAGAATAAAAAAACCTTGTACGCTAAAGGGGTAGAAAGTTTTGGTGAGAAAGATTATTTTTCGGCGGCACAATATTTCAATCAATTAATTTTATTGGATTCAACACAAGTAATTTACCAATATAAATACGCCGAGGCTTCCCGCTTAAACTATGATTTTTCTATTGCTTATCACTGGTATGATAAAGTAATGAAAGAGGATAACGCTAAAATGTATCCTGAAACTCCATTATGGATGGGAACTATTTTAAAAAGTCAAGGGAAGTACAAAGACGCTAAAAAATATTTTGAAAAATATGCAAAGAAAAATAAATCAACAAAAGATAAATACAAACAACAATTAGTTACCAAAGCGTTGCGCGAAGCAGAAGCTTGTGATTTATCATTAATACTTTTAGCCAATCCCTTAAAAGTAAATATTGAACATTTAGATAGTAATGTAAATAGCCGTGTGAGTGAATATGCGCCGTTTGAATTAGATACAGTTTTATTTTTCTCCTCGTTACGTTACACCGGAAAAGGTAAGCGCGATATGAATAACATTGCTTTCAATAAATTATACACTGCAAAAAAAACAAATGAAGTTTGGCAAAAAGCAAAAGCTTTAGATAGTTTATTTAATGCCAGTAATATTCATAATGCCAACACAAGTTTTAATGATGATTTTACAAAAATATTTGTTTCAAGATGTAATGCTGTAACAACAGTTGATTATAGTTGCCAGATTTATTTTTCGCAATACACCGATGGGAAATGGACTGTTTTAAAACCATTACCTCCTCCTATTAATATTTATCAATCTAATAACACTCAACCAAATGTTAGCAAGTTAAACGGTAAAGATGTTTTGTTTTTTAGCAGTACGCGCAAAGGTGGTGAGGGTGGTTTTGATATTTGGTACAGTACATTTGATAATGATTTAAATTTTTCAACGCCTGTTAACGCGGGTAAAAAAATAAATTCAACTGAAGATGAAATCACACCTTGGTTTGTAAAAGAAAATAACACTTTACATTTCAGTAGTACCTGGCACAAAGGCATGGGTGGCTTCGATATTTTCAAAAGTGAATTTAAAGATGGCGCGTTTGTTGACCCTGAAAACGAAGGTCATCCAATTAATAGTAGTTACAACGATATTTATTATAGCGTAAACGCGAAGAAAAACAAAGCCTATATTTCTTCTAATAGAATTGGTTCTTACTTCGAAGAAAAACAAAGTTGTTGTAACGATATTTATTGCTTTGCCATTGAACCTTTAAAAATTGATGAACCACCAAAACCTGTTGATACTGTAAAAGTAATTATGGATCAATTAAAAATATTATGTCCGCTTACTTTGTATTTTCATAATGATGAACCGGATAAAAAAACATTGGCCATCACTACAACAAAAAATTACAAAAAAACTTACGAAGATTATATTGCTCTAAAACCAAAGTATTTTCAGGAATATCCTGCAGGTTTAGATGATGCAGAAAAAGCACAAGCGGAAGACCGTCTCACTAATTTTTTTGAAGACAGCGTTGACGCTGGGATGCAAGACTTAGATAAATTTGCGCGGCTGATGGAAGATGTTTTAGCACGCGGCGAAAAAGTAAAAATTACAATGAAGGGGTATTGCAGTCCGTTAGCAAGTACCGATTACAATGTGAATTTAGCAAAGCGACGCATTAGCAGTTTACGTAATTATTTTATGGAGTATAAAGATGGTATGTTTAAAAAATATGTAAACACAGAAGACTCCACCAAAAATTATTTACTGCTAACTGATGTTCAAATTGGCGAATTACCTAAGAGTATTGTGAGTGATGATGTGAAGGATGTAAAGAATTCTGTATACAGTCCGTACGCCGCCCGCGAGCGAAAAATTCAAATTATTGCTGTAAGTAGTTTTGCGGATATAAAATAACTCCTTTGTTTTTAGTGCGTTATTTTTTATGAAAATAAAAATCAAAAATAATTTGTAAAAACGAAATTTCTTCAGTAACTTAGATTATCCCATCCCCGGGACTGTTTATTAAACTAAACATTTTGGTACAATTTGTTTTAGGATTAAAATTCATGACATTAATATGACAATCGGCTGGCTTAGAAATTGACTTAATTTCGAAAAAGAGACTTTTTAACAATTATAACTTGAATTTATTGGGTTCCTAATCAATTTATTTAAAAAAAAGAGGCGCTAAATTCTACTATTAAAAAAGCACATGAATGTTCTTTTTTAGTTATGAAACTGTTAAAAATCTTTTTTTTGCTATTTAGGCTTTATTAGTATCTTTAGAAACTTAATTAAAAAACACAAATAAATAAAATAACATGAAAAAACATCTACTCATCGGAGGTGCGCTTTTAGTAGCTATTAGCGCGTTTTCACAAAATGCTAAGATGAATAAGCCAAGCGGTATTATTCAGATTACACCAAAAAAACTTGACTTTAAAGAAGGTGGTTCTATGAACTCTACTTCATTTACTGGTCCGGTTAAAAAAGCTAAACCAGCAATTAAGAACAACCTAAAAACATCTGCAGTTGCGGTTAATATGTTTACAGGTTCAATGAACGTGTTTGGCTACATAGTATCTCAATCAGATCCATTACAGTACAACCCTGGAGTTAATGCAGTATCATTTGTTGCACGTAAAAACGGAACTTATACTGCATCTTCTAATAGCAACTCAGGAACAATTGTTGGTTTATATTCAACTAACTTAGGTACTACTTGGGATGAAACTTGTTTGTGGGCTAATGCTACAAATTTAGCTCGTTACCCGAACGGTGGTATTTGGAATCCACTTGGTAACTCTAACATCAACAACGCTTATATCGTTGGTGCTGGCCCTTACACTACAGGTAGCACTTGGGATGGAAACTGGTATGCTAGTAAGCAAATTACTACTCCTGGTAACACTACTGCTGGTACTGATCAACAATCAGTTACTAACGCCTCTACATCTCTTAAAAAGCATGAGTTTTCTCGTTATTCATTTAGTACTATTGACGGTGGTTTTGCGCGTTCTATAGCTCTTGTTGCTAACGATCCAAATAGTACAGCAGCTGGTCCTAATGGATTTGGTATGCGTGGTGCTGCAATGGTGAAAGGTCAATTTAACGCTGGTGCTTTTGTTTGGAGCGTTGACTCTTTCTGTCCTCCGGTAAATTCTAACACAGCTGGAACTAAACTTTTAACAAGTACTCCTATTCAAGCATGGAGTGAAAACGGAGCTGTAGGCTACGTTGTGTTAGTTGGTTCAAGAGCTGGTACTAATGCTCAAATGAGTGGTTATCAACCAATCGTTTATATCACTACTAACAGTGGTACAAGCTGGAGTTTATTACCTGCTAATGATTTTGCTAATCCAATTGATTTCAAAGGTGTGTGGGATCGTTTATATCCAATCAATTCTAATACAGCTATTATCTGTCCTAACTTTAGCGGAAGCGAAGGTTTTGATGCAACAGTTGATATTAACGGACAATTACACATAGCTACTATGACTTATGGTCACATTAGTACTCATGTTGATACTTTAGGTTACAGAAACGTATTTGGAACTGAGCAGTATTCTTATGGTAACACTGGTCCATTTGATTATCCTATTATTTATGACTTCTATACAAAAACTTCTGGCGGTTGGGATTACCACATGGTAGATTCAATGGGAACTGAAGGTCCTTCAGGTACAAGCGGTCAACCAGGTTACGGAAGTAACCCATGGAGCGATGGTTCTGGTGCGAAAATGGATTTAGATGCTCGTATTCAAATTAGCCGTACTGCTGATGGAAGTAAAATTTTCTATAGCTGGACAGAATCAGATTCAACTGTTGCTGGTGTTAAATGGAATATCTATCCTGATATCATGATGAAAGGTTATGATGTAGTAGCTAAAAAAGTTACTCCTCGTATGAACTTAACACTTGGTGTTACTAACATGAACTCTGATGCTTATTACCAATACATGAGTCCAAAAGCAGCAAATACTACAGGTTGTTATGAAGTTCCGTTTACTATTACCCGTAACGCAACTCTTAATGGTGGTGTTAACGTTGATACTTGGTACGTAAGCGGTGCTCAAGCTTGCCCTTCAAACTTTACATTAAACCCAATGTCACCAAAAGGTTTAGGTGTTGGTGTTGCTAATGCTTCTACAGTTAATTTTGAAGTATTAAACTTCCCTAACCCAGCTAACGCTGCAACTACTATTGTTGTAGGATTAAAAGATGCTTCAAACTTTGAAGTTGTTCTTTATAACTCAATCGGTCAAATGGTTGATACTTATAAAGTAAATGGTCAAGTTGGTTCAAACGAAATCAACATCGACTTAAGCAGCTTTAACTCTGGTGTTTATTTCTATAACGTAAAAGTTGGAAATTCAGTTGTAACTAAGAAATTAGTTATTCAATAATACTCAATTCAATATATTAAAACCCCCGGCTACCAAGTCGGGGGTTTTTTATTTAACAAACACACATTATTAAGCATTTTTTTACGTATCTTTATTTTAATTAACCAAATAACTTAAACATGAAGAAATATTTACTTTTTGGATCTGCATTCATAGTAGCTATGAGTGCCTATTCACAAAATGCTAAGCTGACGAAGCCTAGTGGCATTATTCAGATATCACCAAAAAAACTTGACTTTAAAGAAGGTGGGTCTACAAACTCAACTACTTTTACAGGTCCGGTTAAAAAGGCTAAGCCTTCTATTAACAGTAACCTAAAAACCTCTGCGGTTGCGGTTAATCCGTTTACAGGTTCAATGAACGTGTTTGGTTACTTAGTATCACAATCTGATCCGTTACAGTACAATCCTGGAGTTAATGCGGTATCATTTGTTGCTCGTAAAAGTTCAACATATACTGCTTCTTCGAATAGTAATTCTGGTACAATTGTTGGTTTATATTCAACTAACTTAGGTACTACTTGGGATGAAACTTGTATGTGGACTAACGCTACAAATTTAGCTCGTTACCCGAACGGTGGTATTTGGAATCCTCTTGGTAACTCTAACATCAACAACGCTTATATCGTTGGTTCTGGTCCTATCACTGCGGGTGCTTGGGATGGTAACTGGTATGCTAGTAAGCAACTTTCAGTTCCGGGAACAAACTCTCCGGGAGTTGATCAACAGTCTCACATGGACGCTACTCCAACTATTAAAAAACATGCTATGTCTCGTTACACATTTGCAACTATTGACGGTGGTTTTGCGCGTTCAATGGCTACAATTGTAAACGATATTAATAACACTTCTAGTAATTTAGGTTACGGTTTACGTGGTGCTGCAATGGTAAAAGGTCAATTTAATGCTGGTGCTTTTGTTTGGAGTGTTGACTCATTTGTTCCTCCGGTAAACAATAGAACTGATGGTAGTAAATTAATTTACGGGGTGCCTATTCAAGCATGGAGCGAAAATGGAAATGTAGGTTACGTAGTTATTTTAGGTTCAAGAGCCGGAACTCCTCCTCAAATGAGTGGTTACCAACCAATCGTTTATATCACTACAAATAGTGGTGCAAGCTGGAGTTTATTACCTGCTAAAGATTTTACTTGTGAATTTAGAGGTTTAACTGATCGTTTATATCCTATCAACTCTAATTCGACTATTATCTGTCCTAACTTTAGCGGAAGCGAAGGTTTTGATGCTACAGTTGACATGAACGGTCAATTACACTTAGCTTCTATGGTTTATGGTCACACTAGTACTCACGTTGATACTTTAAATTACAGAAATGTATTCGGAACTGAGCAATATTCTTATGGTAACACTGGTCCTTTTGATTACCCTATTATTTATGACTTCTACACAACTCTATCTGGCGGTTGGGATTATCACATGGTTGATTCAATGGGAACTGAAGGTCCTTCAGGAACTAGCGGACAACCAGGTTACGGAAGTAACCCATGGAGTGACGGTTCTGGAGCGAAAATGGACTTAGATGCTCGTATTCAAATTAGCCGTTCTGTTGATGGAAGCAAAATTTTCTATAGTTGGACAGAATCAGATTCTACTGTTGCAGGTGTAAAATGGAATATCTATCCTGACCTAATGATGAAAGGTTACGACGTAACCAGTAAAATGGTTACTCCTCGTATGAACTTAACAATGGGTGTTGCTAACATGAACTCTGATGCTTATTACCAATACATGAGTAACAAAGCGGTAAATACCACAGGTTGTTTTGAAGTTCCTTTCACTATCGCTCGTAACTCTACACTTAATGGTGGTATCGACGTGGATACTTGGTATATTAGCGGTGCTCAGGCTTGTCCAACAAGCTTTAGTATAGCTGCAATGTCTCCTAAACAATCATGTATAACTGCTTTACAAGATAAGGAAAGTTTAAATTTTGAAGTATTGAACTTCCCTAACCCTGCTAACGCGGCAACTACAATTGTTGTTGGTTTACAAAACGCTTCTAATTTTGAAGTTGTTCTTTATAACTCAATCGGTCAAATGGTTGATACTTACAAAGTAAATGGTCACGTTGGTTCAAACGAAATCAACATCGACTTAAGCAGCTTTAATTCTGGTATTTATTTCTACAACGTAAAAGTTGGAAATTCTGTAGTAACTAAGAAATTAGTTATTCAATAATACTTAATCCATATAATTAAAACCCCCGGCTACCAAGTCGGGGGTTTTTTATTTTAACAAACGCACATTATTTGAAGCGTTTTTTTTCTTACCTTTATTTCATTAACCAAATAATTTAAACATGAAGAGATATTTACTTTTTGGATCTGCATTCATAGTAGCTATGAGTTCGTATTCACAAAACACCAGAATGGTAAAACCAAGCGGTGTACTTGAAACAAAATTGAAAAAGTACGATTGGGCTGAACCTAGTTTATCGCAAAGTTCAACTTCTACTTTCAACACACCTATTAAGAAAGCGAAAAACGTAGTTAAAACAAACATTAACAGTAAAATTGCTAATGCAAATTTATTTACCGGGTCAATGAATGTTTTAGGTTACTTAGTTCCACAACAAGAACCATTACAATACAACCCTGCAACAAATGCAGTAAGTATGATTGCGCGTAAGAGCACTACTTACAATGCATCGTCAAACAGTAACTCAGGTACAATTGTTGGTTTATATTCAACTGACTTAGGTGTTAGCTGGAATGAAACTTGTATTTGGGCAAATGCTAATGATTTAGCGCGTTACCCTCAAGGTGGTATTTTTAACCCGCTTGGAAATACAAATATCAATAACGCTTACTTAGTAGGTACAGGTCCTTTTACCAGCGGAGCCGGTGGTTGGGGTGGTACTACAAATGGTAACTGGTACACAAGCAAGCAAATTACAACTCCCGGTAACACTACTCCCGGAATTGATATGCAATCTTCATATTACCAAGGTGGTTTCATGCCTGGTCACTACATGTCACGTAACTCTTTTTGTGCTATTGATGGTGGTTTAGTTCGCTCAATGGCTAACATCGTTGCAGACCCAGCTGGAACAACTAATGCCGCTTTCGGTCTTCGTGGTGCGCTTTTAGTTAAAGGGCAGTTTAACGCAGGTTCTTTTGTATGGAGCGTAGATTCATTTATTCCTCCTGTAAATACAAGATCTGACGGAAGTCCACTTCTCGGTACTACAACTCCTATTGCTGCTTGGAGCGAAAATGGCAATGTTGGTTACGTTATTATGTACGGATCAAGAGCTGGCACTTCAACTGCCATGAAAGGCATGCAACCACTAGTTTATATCACAACTAACAGCGGCTCTAGCTGGAGTTTATTACCTGCTAATGATTTCGCTGATCCAATTAATTTTAAAGGTGTGTGGGATCGTATGTACCCTTTAAACACTAACACGAACGTTACTTGCGCTAACTTTAGCGGAAGCGAAGGTTATGATGCTGCTGTTGACGTTAATGGTCAATTACATTTAGCAACTATGGCTTACGGACACTATTATAGTCATAATGACTCTTTAGGTTACCGTTATGTTTTCGGAACAGAGCAATATTCGTATGATAATTCTGGTCCATTCGGTTACCCTATTATTTATGATTTCTATACAACTCTATCAGGCGGTTGGGATTATCACATGGTTGATTCAATGGGAACTGAAGGCCCTTCAGGTGTTAGCGGACAACCAGGTTACGGAAGTAATCCTTGGACAAGTGCCACTGCTAAATACGACTTGGATGCTCGTATTCAAGTTAGCCGTACTCCGGATGGTCAGAAAATTTTCTATAGCTGGACAGAATCTGATACAGGAGTTACAGGGGTAAAATGGAATATTTATCCTGATATTCAAATGAAAGGTTATGATGTAGTAAATAAAAAAGTTACTCCACGATATAACATTACATTAGGTACTACTAACATGAACTCTGATGCTTATTTCCATTACATGAGTAACAAAGCGGCTGGTTCAAGTTCTGGTTGTATGACTGTTCCTTTTACAATTACAAGAAACGGAACATACAACGGAGATGCACAAGTTGATACTTATTACTTAGATAACGGTACAGCATGTGCTGCTAACTTTACTATCAACCCAATGTCGCCAAAAGGTTTTGGTGTTGGAATTACTAACCAAGCAACGGTTAACTTCGAAGTATTAAACTTCCCTAACCCTGCTAACGATGCAACTACAATTGTTGTTGGTTTAAAAGATGCTTCAAATTTTGAAGTGGTAATTTACAACTCAATTGGTCAAATGGTTGATACTTATAAAGTGACCGGACAAGCAGGTGCTAACGAAATCAATATCGATTTAAGCAACTTTAACTCTGGTATTTATTTCTACAACGTAAAAGTTGGTGGTTCAGTTGTAACTAAGAAATTAGTTATTCAATAATCCTCCATTCAATATAATTAAAGCCCCTCTTCCTTAGGCAGAGGGGCTTTTTTATTTAGGGAGTTCTGTGAAAACAATCTGTTTTTTTGTAACTTCATATAACGTTAACCGATTCATAAATGGGTAAATATTTACTTTTCATTTTATTATTAATTAGTCTTTATGTTTATCCGCAAAACGGAAAGCAATCGAAGTCGTATAGTGTTATCGAAATTATTCCCACTACTAATTTTAATTTACCTTCCTCTCAAAACACATCTTCTGTTATTAAACCTATTATAAAAACAAAACCTGTAATTAATAGTCATTCAAAAACATCTGCAGTTACCGCTAATTTATTTACAGGTTCAATGGATGTGTTTGCTTATACAATTTCGCAATCAAATCCTTTACACTATAATCCTTCAACAAATGCAGTTTCTTTTGTTGCGCGTAAAAGTTCAACGTATACAGCTGCAACTAATAATAATTCGAGTGCAATTGTTGGTTTGTACACAACTAATTTTGGTACTACTTGGAATGAAACTTGTTTATGGACTAACAGCACAAACTTAACACGCTATGTGCAAGGTGGTATGTGGAACCCACTTGGAAATACAAACATTAATAATATATGGATGGTAGCTTGCGGACCAATTACAACAGGTTCTGCTTGGGATGGAAACTGGTATGCCAGTAAACAACTTTCTACTCCCGGCACTACAACTCCGGGAATCGTTGGAGTTGATCAGCAATCTTTTTTAGATTCATCTCCAACGCTTAAAAAACATTCTATGTCGCGTTATTCTTTTACAACTATTGATGGTGGCTTTGCTAGATCTATTGGAACAATTGTAAACGACATTAACGCTACCAATAACGTTGCTTATGGTTTACGCGGTGCAGCATTAGTAAAAGGACAATTTAATGCAGGGGCATTTGTTTGGAGTGTTGATTCATTTATACCACCTGTAAACACAAAACCATCAAATGGCACAAAGCTATTAAAAGATGTTGCCTTACAAGCTTGGAGTGAAAATGGTAGTGTTGGTTACATTGTAATGATTGGCTCACGTTTAGGAGCCAGTCCAATAATGCATGGCATGCAACCAATAGTTTACGTTACGACTAATAGCGGTATAACCTGGAGTTTATTACCGGCAAACAATTTTACAGATCCAGTTAATTTTTCGGGGTTATACCAGCGGACTTATGCTACCGCCTCTAATACAAACGTTATCTGTGCTAATTTTAGCGGAAGCGAAGGTTTTGATGCGGCGGTTGACGTTAATGGTCAATTACATTTTGTTACTACCGTTTTAGGCCATTCAAGTAATCACTTAGATTCGCTGAATTACCGTTATGCTTTTGGACCTGAACAATATTCCTACAGAGAAACCGGACCATTCTTTTATCCTGTTATTTATGACTTTTATACAAAGTCATCTGGTGGCTGGAATTATCACATGGTTGACTCCATGGGAACTGAAGGGCCTTCCGGATTAATTGGACAGCCTGGCTATACCTATAATCCGTGGAGTAATGGTTCAGGTTCTAAAATAAGTTACGATGCTCGTATTCAAGTAAGCCGTACTGCAGATGGAAGTAAAATTTTCTATAGCTGGGCAGAATCAGATTCTACTGTTGTTGGCGCTAAATGGAATATTTATCCGGATATCTTGATGAAAGGTTTTGATGTTGTTGCTTATAAAGTTACTCCCCGTATTAATGTAACAATGGGCGTTACTAATATTAATTCTGATGCGTACTTTCATTACATGTCTGGAACGGCCTCAGGTTCAAGTTTAACTTGTAATACAGTCCCTATTACAATTACCAGAAACCCAACCTATGATGGCAGTACAGATGTAAACACCTTTTATTTAGATGGTGCTCAACTTTGTCCTTCCAATTTCAGTTTAACTCCTATGGCATATAAATCACTTTGGTGTCCATGGGTCGTGAGTGTAAAAACCGAAGAAGCTTTAAATTTTTATGTATCTAACTTCCCTAACCCTGCTAACGATGCAACAACAATTGTTGTTGGTTTAAAAGAGGCTTCAAACTTTGAAGTTGTTATCTACAATTCAATTGGTCAAATGGTTGATACTTACAAAGTGAACGGTCAAGTTGGTTCAAACGAAATCAATATCGATTTAAGCAACTTTAAGTCTGGTATTTATTTTTATAATGTAAAAGTTGGTGGTTCGGTTGTAACTAAAAAGTTAATCGTTCAATAATAATTAATTCATAAATCATTAAAAGCCCCGACCTAACAGTTGGGGCTTTTTACTTGTGCTGAGCTTGCCGAAGTATTTGTTAAAGGGCTGTAATTAACAAAAAGGGCGAATTATTAACACGACTTCATTACTGACTAATTTTTAATAATATTTGCCTTGAACTAAACACAGGAAAAAGACTATGTCGGAAGAATTTGAAAAAAACGAGAGTAATGATAGGAACAATGACAGCGATTTGTTCTCAAAAGCAGTAAGAGCGGGAAAGCGGACTTATTTTTTTGATGTTAAATCTACTCGTGGTAATGATTACTATTTAACTATTACCGAAAGTAAAAAACGATTTGGCCAGGATGGCAAATTTTTTTACGAGAAGCATAAAATATTTCTATATAAAGAAGATTTCGAAAAATTTATGGATGGTTTAAATGAAGCGGTAGATAATATTCGCGAAAACGCCCCTCCTATTTCATCGGTTTCAGAAGGCGAATCCGGTGGAGAAAAGGATGTAAATTTTGAAGATTTAGGTAATTAAAAAAAGCCCCGAAATAATTTCGGGGCTTTTTTTTGAGAGACTGCACACCGCTTCGTGGGCAGCATGACTTCATTTTTTAATTAAAAGAGCCGCCTTGTATTTACCTCTTTAAATTGTTTTTTTGAATTAAAATCCTTTACTTTTGTATATAACCTTAAACCCAAATTATATGAAAAAAATCTACCTAGTTTTATTTATTTGCATTGCCCTTTTTAGCACTAAAGCCACTACTTTTACTGTTAACATTAGTGGGTTCACGTATTCTCCCGCCTCATTAACTGTTGCCGTTGGCGACATGGTTGTTATTGCTGCAAGCGGCGGACATCCTCTTAATCAAGTAGATTTATCTAACTGGACAGCCGGTATTACAGGAACAGTTAGCGGTGGATGGGGGTCGTTAACCTCTACACACACATTTTCCGCAACCACAGTAGGTACCGTTTATTACATGTGCGGTTTTCATGGTCCAAGTGGAATGAAAGGTACAATTACAGTTGTATCAGGTGTTGGTATTAATGAAACAGCAAATAATTTCTTAAACAACTACAACCTGTTTCCAAACCCAGCAACTACTAATGTAAAAGTTAGTTTTGGATTAACTGAAACTTCTACTGTAAGCATTAAGCTATTTAATGTAGCCGGACAAGAAGTAAAAGTTTTTGTTAGCGATTTGAATTTAGTAGCTGATAATTACGAATACAATTTCGAATTACCTCAAAGTATTGCTTCAGGAAATTATTTTATTGAAGTGAGTTCTGGTAACCGTAAATCAACTAAAAAATTATTGGTTAGTAAATAATCTAATTATTTCCTCATAAAAAAAGCCCCGGCATAAACTGTCGGGGCTTTTATAATTAACACAAACAAACTATTAGTACACTGCTATGCAGTATTTTTCGAATCTCCTAGTCTATCCTACTTTGTCCTTCGATTACTAACGCAATCTCAAATCAATTAGTTAATTGCCCTTCGGCAAGCTCAGGATGACGCAATCAATTAGTTAATTGATTTACCTAAGAAATCTAACATTATTAATTCTTCTAACGAATAGCGTTTACCATCTACAAATCCAACTACCCAAGCATCTTTTTGTCCTTTTGCAATTGCTTTCTGACGTTGAGCTTCTGCATCCTTTAATGTTTTAAATTCCATTTGTGTGAAACGGGTGATACCATCAGGGTAATTTACAATTTCAGGTTTACCGTATTGAGCTAAATGATCGTACTTATAATTTTCAGGGTGACGGTACGCAGCAATCTGCACTTTAAAAATCATATTGCTTACACAAATATTTCCACCTATAGATAATAGTTGCGCGTACACATCAGGGTTGTTTAACGACTTACCTTTTAACGGAGTAAAGTCAGGTAATTTAGCACCAGGATCACATGGATCAGTTGGTGTTGTAGTAGTTGGTGTTTCAGTTGCAACGCTTGTTGTTGTTTCGGTTGTGGTAGCAGTAGTCTCGGTTGTTGCAACTGTAGTTGAATTTGGAATTGCAGTTCCTGTCATACTAGAAATTGGAACATTTGTATTGGTTGGTTTAAAGTCGGGCGAATACAAATAGAAATCTTTCTTTACTTCTAAGAATTTATCTAAGTTCTCGATATCCATTTCTTCTTCGATGGGATCGAAACCTACAGCAGTACATTTAATTTTATAAACGTAACCGGGACTTAAAGCCAAGAGATATTTACCGGATACTTTGTTAGAATAAAATGGTCCGATTAAAGAGTTGGTTGCAACTTTAAATACTTCAATTTTTCCTTCCATTGGAATATCGTTTCCATAAACAGTCCCCTTTAACATAGCGATAATTGGCTTCTCACCTAAAATACCGGGCGTTACTACATAAATATCTTGTTTTCCTTTTCCACCGGCACCACCTCTATCAGAAGAGAAAAATCCTTTATCGCCTTTTGCATTAATTACATAATATCTGTCGTCTTCAGTTGTGTTAAGTGGAATACCCATGTTTTTTGGTTCTAACCACTCGCCATCTTTTTTAAGAGAGAACATTATATCATAACCACCAATACTGGTATGGCCTTTTGAACTAAAGAATAATGTTATACCATCAGGGTGAATAAAAGGTGCATCTTCATCTGTAGGTGTATTAATTTTTGAACCTAAGTTACTTGCCGGACCCCAATCGCCATTTACTTTTTCCGATACATAAATATCTCTTCCACCTAACCCACCTTTACGTTCGCTGGCAAAAAATAAATATCTTCCGTCAGCCGTCATCGAGCAACTTCCTTCCCAAGCCTCGGTGTTTACGTTTTTATTTAATTTTGAAGGTTTAGTCCAATCGTTACCAATTAAATTACTTTGGTACAAATCCCCTAAATCATTATTACTACTAAACGAGAATATAGTTTGTCCATCTGGCGAAATAGCTATTGCTGCATCATTTCCATTTGTATTTAAAGAAGGAATTCCTATAGGTTCGCTCCAAGTTGAGTCGGCTGTTTTTACACTCATAAAAACATCTTCTCTGAATTGTCCATTCTCGTCGGCTTTCAATTCATCATTTAACTTCCCGCCCATACTTTTTTTACCGGCATAGGTAAATATCATCATCGATTCATCGGCGGTAATTACAGGCACACCTTCAACTTCATCTGTATTTATGGGTGAACCTATATTTGTAATATCAGCTTGTACTTTTTTATCAATTAATTCTATACCATTATTACAATTTTTAATGGTTTGCTTAGCATCTTCTACAAATAATTTATCATCATCACTAACCTTACTGCCAACCGTAGCAATATAAGTTTCAAATGATTTTATAGCATCACTAAAACGGTAATTTACATGATAAGCTTTTCCAACATAATAATCTATATCCTTTGATTTTTTGCTGTTATTAGCCTTAATGTCTTCAAATATTTCAATGGCTCTATCCTTCTTTTCAGCGTAAAATAAGCAGCAATAGCCTAATTTAAATTTATAATCTAAATCTTTTGGGTTTTTGGCATAAAGTTTATCATATAGCTCGTAAGCTTTTCTATAATCCTTATTACTAAAATGATAATAGGCTTCTTCTTCAAGCTCTTTGTTAGATTGTGAAAACAAGCTCGAAGCGGTAAAGAGTAAAAACAAAACAAATATCCTTTGAAATCTATTTTGCATATGTAAATTTTTAAACATTCGAAACTAAAGGTCTGTTTTTAATGTTCTTGTTTATGGAGGCCTGTAAACAACTTATTAAAAGTCTCATCTTAATAACTCTGCCCCGTTTTTAACATAGGCCTTGCCTTAACTCTTATTTTTGTTCAAATTACCAACTTCTATTTTTAGTTTTTGCTCTTTTTGTATTGGCATAAAAGCAAACAAACTGTTCTTTGTATTTGCCATTATTGGTTGGCGCTAAGCTTAGATGGTTGGATTAACCACAAAACTTTGTTTGGTTTAACAATACATTTAAATTCTCATTTCGCTTTAACGCAGAATATAAAAATTTGCGGGGTCATCTTCCTTTTGGTTATAATTGCCTGCGTTGCATTTTATTTACGTAAAAAAAGAGGCTTAAATAATGATTTAACTGATGCAACAGAATCCGGCATCCTTAATCTTTATAGCAGTCGCATCCTTTTGTTTTTAGGAGCGGCAATGATTTCTTTAGGCGCTCTGGCATATTCATTTATCACTAACGAATATGACGATAAACTTTATTTGTCGTTCGCGCTAGCCATTTTATTGTTAGTTATTACATTGCTTTCTTATTTTGTTGAAGAAGTTAAAAACAATATTTCCATCATTTTAACAGCCGCTTATAGTCTTGTAGTTTTCAATTTTGTCTTCTTGTGTTATTTCTCATCTCTAGATCCATTTTTTGTTATTTGTCAAATAGTTATTTTAAGCTTAGGTACGGTTATCTTCGAAAAAACAGTGCACTTTGTAATATTTTCGATACTCATTACTGCCATATCGTTCTATATCACAACAATTGTTAGCATTCCATTATTCAGTAATACACTTTACATTATTGGCACAACGTTTATTTTGTTCGTATCCATTATAGGAACTTACATCCGACTTAGATTATCAGACCGATTAATTTTTGCTAATACAGTTATTAACGACGGGGGTTCGTTGGTAATAGCTGCGAAACAAAACGGAGATATCATTTATATTAATAAAACGTTTACAAAAGTTTTAGGTTTTAGTGAAGAGGAAGTATTAGGGCGTGGTTGGTGGGAAATCAGAAAGCTACAGGGCGAGGAAACAAACTCTCTGTCTAAAATACAGAATGGAGAATTAGAAACCACAGCCACTATTCTTTTGCAAACAAAAAACAATAGGCAGAAATGGATTCGTTGGAACAATACTACTTTGGAAAATGGTATTGTTGTTGGAATTGGTAATGATATTACTGAACGCAAAGAGTATGAAGAACAGTTTAGGAAATTAGTAGAGAACGCAAAGGATATAATATACACTACCGACATAAAAGGACATTTCGATTACATTAATGATGTAACAACCGAATACACCGGTTATAGTAAGGAAGAGTTAATTGGAAAAAGTTACAAAATTTTAGTTCGTGAAGATTACAAACATAAAATTGAAGCTTTTTACAAAGAACAAATTAAAAATAAAATACAGGAATCATACCGTGAATTTCCGTTTACAACTAAAGATGGGCGAACGTTATGGGTTGGTCAATCCGTTTTGTTTAAGTACAGCGCGCAAGATAACAGTTACGATGGCGCTCAGGTAATTTGCAGAGATGTTACTGAACGGGTTTTGGCAGAAGAAAAACTAAGGCAACACAACGCAGATTTGTATGTAATTAATTTAGTAAAAGAAATCGTGCTTTCGTCTAACGAAACCACAAACATGTACGCCAAAATTTTAACTTTGCTTGGTAATAATTCAGATAAGAGTCATTATTTTAGTGTGAATATTTTTGATAAGTACCATCCTGTATTACACACTTATAGTTTAAGCACCACAGATTATAAAGTTAATTCCGTTACAAATTCAATTAATAGCAAATTAATAGAATGGCTACATGATTATAAAAATAATGTTTTTGAGTTTGAATTAGACGAAGACGGGAGAACGCTTTATAAAAATCTCCATCAGCCTGTTGACATTTATAAATCTGCAGTTATTTTTCCGATTACCCACGCCTCAAAAACCTACGGCTTCTTTGGTTTCTTTTCGCTACACAAAAATGCTTACAATGCCGACACAGCTATAATGGTGAAAGATATTTGTACCAGTTTTACCAGCTATTTTGTGCAGTACGAACAGAACCGCATTATTGAAAACTATTCGAAACAATTAGAAATTTTAAATGAATCGAAAACCAAATTAATTTCTTACAACAATTTAAATGATGTGTATAAAGGCATTATTGAATTGTTGTCGGATAATATAGAAAATGTTCTTCGCGTAAGTATTTTAGTTCATGATTTGGAACGCAACACAGGAAATTTATTTTTTAAAGACCCTGAAACTTCTGATATCACCAGTAAATTTATTTCAACAAAAGATGTGCCAACAATACCTAATCATTTAAAAGGTCACATCTACGAGAAACCTGATTTTGAAAACGACCAAGATTTAAGCGAAGAAGACAAGTTATGGTTGTCTAGAGGCGCTAAAGCTGTTATAAGTTTACCTATCACTATTAATGGCAACTTATTTGCATCTGTAAATCTTTTATCACCTATTGTCAATAATTTTTCCGACCAACATAAAGCTTTAATTAAAGAGATAAACGAATCGGCGGCCACTGTAATTGAGCAAATACAGTTTAAAGAAATCATCTCCGAAAAAAATAAAGACATTTCAGATAACATTACTTATGCGCGCCGAATTCAAAGTGCACTAATGCCAACCGAAGAGTTACTAAAAGAAATCTTACCCGAATCTTTTCTAATTTTTAGTCAAAGAGATTCGCTTGGTGGTGATTTCTATTGGTTTGAAAAACGTGATAAAAATATTTTTTTAGCGGTTGGCGATTGTACAGGGCATGGCGTTTCAGGTTCATTGCTCACCATTCTAGCTTCTGATTATATTAAGCAAGCTGTAGAAGGAAAGGGTTTCACAGATCCTGCACTTATACTGGAATATTTAAGTACAGCTTTGCAAGGTGCTCTAAATAAATATTCTGACGATGAAATATTAGACGGGCTTGATATTTCGTTTGGCATTTATAATACCAACACTAAAATGCTTTTATTTTCTTCAGCCATTCATTATTTCTTTTTGGCACGTAATAATGAATTATTAGAATATAAAGGCAATCGTAAAGCTATTGGCGGACTGAACACTTCCGGTCAGGGAAATAATTTCACCACCTATATGGTGCAGCTGGAACCGAATGATGTGATTTATTTCACCACTGATGGCTTTGCAGATCAATTAGAAAATAAAACAGAAAAGCGTTACGGCAAAGCGCGTTTAAAACAATTACTGTTGCAGATTAACGATAAGGATGTAAACACACAGAAAGATATTTTGATAAAAGACCACTTGAAGTGGAAAGGAAATTTACCACAAACAGATGACATTTGCTTTGTTGGATTTAAGGTATAAATAAAAAGGTCCGTGAATTATTCACAGACCTTTAATTTACAGTTTCAAATTAAAATTAGTGTAGTACTATCTTCGTTGTACTCACACCTTCCGCATTCGATACTTTCACAAAGTAAATTCCTCTACTCCATTTTTCGGTGTTGATTACAGTTGATGCTGTAAGGGTGTTTTGATAAACTAATTTTCCGGTAACATCGTAAACTAATAAATCATTTTCCATTTTATTTTTAACCGTTACATTAATTTTATCAGTGGCGGGATTTGGATAAACCAAAACGGTATTATTAGTTATATTATTTTCTTTAACACCTGCTGCTACACCGCTATATTTTATTTGTGCCGCTGCTGCACTGTTTTGTAAATCTAATAAACTATCACCCGCTATTAAAGCAAAGGCAACAACAACAGATTGACCTGGAGCAACTGTGTATGGCCCTGCACCCATTACATTAATAACGTCATTACCTGTAACGCTCACGCTTCCGGCTGCCAAACGCTGAGTTGACAGTGTTTGATATTTTATATTCGTTGGAAAGCCCCCGGAAATATCTACACCACCACCACCACCGGTAACGTTATCTACTGCGTAAAAATTAGGAGGAGCAGAACTAGTTAACAATTTAATACCGGCATATTTTCCGCCGGGATTTGTACACCAACTATAACCCATTTTGTTGCTTCCATCATATGCTGATTTATTATTTGCAAAAGTTGTTGCATCAATATCCCAGTCGGCACAAATACCGGCATACATACTTGTATAAGTAGTTGTTGAATTATTTTTGATGACATATTCCCAAATCACATATTTTTTATCGGGAGTTGAGTTCCATGCCCAAGTACGTTGATCAACTTCTAAACCAATAATCGAAGCTGAAGCAGAGTCACTGTATTTTGCATAAGTATCAAAATTACTTAATGCCCCTGTTTTAATTTCCGAAATATTTGTTGAGATTTTAAATTCAGCGTCGTTAGTTGCTCCTGTTCCACGAACACAATCAGATACATTTGCTGCATCCACACCAATCATTAAACCGCCATCATAAATTAAATTTTGTGTTTGATACATAAAACCAAGTCCGTTAGCTTGACCATCCGCGCTATAAAAATCTCTTCCTTTACTTGTTGCAGTAGTTAGAACATCGTTAACTGTGATATTAATATAATCAACATTAGCCAGTACAGTAAAATACTGACGAGCGGTGTAAGTTCCATCTTTAACTGTTAACGTATAGTTGATGGGAGTATTTGGTGTGAAAGTAGAAACAATTCTAAAACTAAATGGAGTTGCTGTATTAGATATCGTTCCCATCATGGCCAATGAACCGATAGAAACAGTGTTTGATAAATTAACAACACCTGGATTAAGAGTAGCTAAGGTTGCTGTTAAAGCAGAAGTTGCAGCAAGGTAGTTTGTGAATAAACCACCAATTCTTAAAGTATCATTTAAATTAAAAATATCATCATTCTTATCATCAAATACAAGTTTACTATAAACAACAGATGGTGATAATGGATCAGTTAATGCGCGACCTAAATCTACACGACCAGTACCTAATTTATCTTTTCGTCCGCTGTTAATTGGCAAAGAATAATTGTTAAATGTTGTTGTTTTAACTCTTTCTCCGGCTTGTAAAGCTGAATATGAAGGGAAAAAACTTCTTACAATACCAACAACTCCAGCAACAACAGGTGCTGACATTGAAGTACCGGTAAATGCATTACTATAAGAGTTTCCTTGAATTGTTGAATTAATGTTTGTTCCAGGAGCGCTCACATCAGTCCAATAACCGTAAGTAGAACTTGTATTAATAATATCGCTTGATTGTGTGTTAACTACTGCTAATACATATTCATATGCACCCGGATAGAAAAGCTCATCCAAACCTGTGTTACCTGCAGCGCAAACTACTAATGCATCTTTATTTATCGTTGCATAATTAATAACATCCTGACCAGCTTGTCCGCCGCCCGGACCGCCCCAAGAGCAATTGATAACCTTGCAACCGTGATCAGCAGCGTATTTAATTCCTTCATAAGCTCCAACTAAACTACCTGAAGCGTTTGCAATTTTCACTGGTAAAAATTTACATTTGAATCCTATACCTGCTACACCATTAGCATTATCAGTTTTTGCAGAAGAAATTCCTGAAACGTGAACGCCATGATTACTCCCTTGCCAAGTAGCATCATTATCATTCATCCCAGCATCCCAACCACGGAAATTATCTACATACCCATCACCATCATCATCAACACTATTAATTGGGTCTAAGTAATTGTATTTAATATTACTTCCTAAATCAGAGTGAGTATATTCTACACCGGTATCAGTAATACCAATTACAATTGTTGTGTCACCTTGACTTGTGTTCCATCCATTATAAGCATTAATACGACCAATATGATACTGCCCACTTGTTGTTGCCTGTGGATCGTTAGGTGTATATGTTATAACTGGAACAAAGTGTGGCTCAGCATATGCTAAAGCTTTACTTGCTAATAACGAATTTATTGCTTTTTCGATTGGTAAAGCACCGGCATATGTACATTCGTACATAAGTGATAAGTCAGCCATAGCAATTCCATCTTTATTAAATTTTTCGCGGGGCGGTTTCTCGTTGGCAAATTTTTTGCGTATAGAAGTTAAACCTATTGCTGCAAAACTTTTTTGTAATGCAGGAATGTTCACGCTTTCCTCAGAACACATTGGCCTAAACGAATCTTTAACTTTAATAATTATGGTGTTTGCTAAATAATCGTTAGCGGTAACATTCGGCTGTAATTTATAACCGGTTTGTGCAAATGCCGCAACCGATAAAAAAAATACGCCTAAACTTAATGTAAATTTTTTCATGTTTTAAAATTTAATTTGAGATATAAAAATAAGAAATAAAAATCAATCTACCACTTGCATTTACATGAAGGCGATAAATAAACCGTGGCGTTTGGTAAAAGCTCTTGAATGTAACGATGTTGTTCGTCGCTAAATAAGATATTTCTTAAATCTAATACTTTTAGATTTTTTAGTTTTCCGAGAGTGGCAGGAAATTCAGCTAAATTATTACTCCATAAATCGGCCACTTCTAATTTTTCCATGTCGCCAAATTGAGGTGGCAACAGAACTAATTCGTTCTGATTTAAATTAATCCAACGTAAATTTTTAAGTTTTCCAATATCTCTCGAAACATGTTCTAAACCCGTTTTACTACAAGCTAGATATTGTAATTGCGTTAAGTCGCCAATTCCATCAGGCAATTCTTTAATACTGTTTTTGCTAATATCTAAATACTGAAGGTTCTTAAATTTCAGAATTTCTTCAGGAAATTTTTTAAGATGTTTTTTACGAAGCACTAACTTAATTACTTTATCAGGATTTAAAAGTGCTGAATCCATATTGGTAATTTCATCAGTATGAGCTAATGCAACTGAATCTAACAACTGTGCTTTGCTTTGCGATAAAGCAAAAAAAAGAACAATTGTACTTATGAAATATTTAAAATTCGTTTGCAAGTAGTTTCGTCGTTTTTAATAGCGGTAATTAATTCTTCAATTGAATTGAATTTTTTTTCGTCACGTAAACGTTCTATAAACTCAACTTTAATGTGTTTGTTATAAATGTCTTTATCAAAGTTAAAAATATTTACCTCTAGTTTCAATTTTTCATCAGTATCCGTTGTTGGATTTGTGCCAACATTCATCATCCCAAAACCTTTAAAGCCCTCAACCTCAACACCCACCAAATAAACACCGTTTTTAGGAATTAATTTATCGACGTCCCCTATACTTATATTAGCTGTTGGAAAACTAATAGTTTTGCCCAATTTTTTTCCGTGAACAACAATACCGTTTATAAAATAATTATATCCTAAAAAAGCGGTTGCATCTTTAATACTACCATCAAAAAGAGCTTTCCGTATTTTAGTTGAACTTATATTAATATCGTTTATCTCTTCTGCGGGAATTTCCTGCACATCAAAGTTGTATTTTCCTGACGCTTCTCTAAATGTATTGATATCGCCTTTACGTTCCTTGCCAAATTTATGATCGTAGCCAATAACAAGGGTTTTCACCTTTAATTTCTCGACCAGTATTTCTTTTATGAATTTTTCGGGTTCTATTTGAGAGAATTCTCTTGAAAAAGGGTAAACAATTACAATATCTATACCCGCATCTCTAATTAATTCTATTTTTTCATCAGGGTTAGATAACAGCTGTAAATCGGTTTGATCAGGAAAAAGCACTTTTCGGGGATGGGGCTCAAATGTAAAAACTACGCTTTTACCCCCTTTTTGGTTCCTGATTTGTATCAGTTTTTGAAGTAATTTTTTATGGCCACGATGAACCCCATCGAATGTACCGATGGTAATGATACCAGTATCGACAAAACTCCAATTATCTAAATCCTTAACTACTTCCATTTTAGGGCACAAGAGCGTAAAAATAAAGCTTCTAAAGTTATTAACATATTTTTTATGAAATTTAAATAAATACATACATTTGCACCAAATTTAGAAACGTATTTCCATGTCGAAACAAACCGGAAAAATAACACAGGTAATTGGTCCTGTAGTAGATGTTAGATTTGATTTAGAAGGTGGTTCATTACCTAATATTTTAGATGCATTAGAAATTGTTCGTTCAAACGGACAAAAACTAATTTTAGAAGTTCAGAAACATGTTGGTGAAGATACCATTCGTGCAATTGCAATGGATACTACCGACGGATTAAGTCGTGGTACCGAAGTAATTTCAACGGGCGCAGCTATCATGATGCCAACTGGCGAAAAAATTAAAGGTCGTTTATTTAACGTTGTTGGCGAAGCTATCGATGGTATTAATAAAGTATCTAACGAAAATGGTTACAGCATTCACCGTGCTTCTCCTAAATTCGAAGATTTATCAACTTCAACTGAAGTTTTATTTACAGGTATTAAAGTAATCGACTTAATTGAGCCTTACTCAAAAGGTGGTAAAATTGGTTTATTTGGTGGTGCCGGTGTAGGTAAAACAGTATTAATTCAAGAGTTAATTAATAATATCGCAAAAGGACATTCAGGTTATTCGGTATTTGCCGGTGTAGGTGAGCGTTCACGCGAAGGAAACGATTTATTACGTGAGATGATTGAATCAGGCATCGTAAAATACGGTGAGGAATTTAAACACTCGATGGAAAAAGGCGGTTGGGATTTATCTAAAGTTGATTTAAATGAATTAGCAAAATCTCAAGCTACATTCGTGTTTGGTCAAATGAATGAGCCTCCAGGAGCACGTGCTCGTGTTGCTTTATCAGGATTAACAATGGCAGAATATTTCCGTGATGGTGGTGGAAGTGGCGAAGGAAAAGATATTTTATTCTTTATTGATAACATTTTCCGTTTCACACAAGCAGGTTCTGAGGTGTCGGCTTTATTAGGTCGTATGCCATCTGCGGTTGGTTATCAACCAACATTAGCTTCAGAAATGGGAGCTATGCAAGAACGTATTACTTCAACTAAAAAAGGTTCAATTACATCGGTACAAGCGGTTTACGTACCTGCCGATGACTTAACGGATCCGGCTCCTGCAACAACATTTGCTCACTTAGATGCAACAACTGTATTAAGTCGTAAAATTGCTGAGTTAGGAATTTACCCTGCGGTGGATCCTTTAGATTCTACTTCTCGTATTTTAACTGCAGCTGTTTTAGGTGATGCACATTATAACTGTGCTCAACGTGTAAAAGGAATTTTACAGCGTTACAAAGAGTTACAGGATATCATCGCCATTCTTGGTATGGATGAATTAAGTGAAGATGATAAATTAGTAGTTAGTCGCGCTCGTCGTGTACAACGTTTCTTATCACAACCATTCCACGTTGCTGAACAATTTACCGGATTAAAAGGTGTATTTGTTAGCATTGAAGATACAATTAAAGGCTTTAACATGATTTTAGATGGTAAAGTGGATGAGTATCCAGAAGCTGCATTTAACTTAGTAGGTACAATTGAAGATGCTATTGAAAAAGGTAAAAAGATTATTGCTGAGTCTAAATAATTAAAAAATGAAACTCGAAATAATAACACCCGACAAAAAACTTTACGAAGGCACTGTTAAATCTGCAACATTTTGTGGGTCTGATGGATCGTTCGGAGTATTAAGTAATCACGCACCAATGATTGCTACATTGAAAGCGGGTAATATTGAGATTACTGAAGAGTCGAATAATAAACAAAGTTTTCCTGTTAAAGGAGGCGTTGTTGAGGTTCTAAAAAACAAAGTAATTGTTTTAGCGGAGTAATTTTTTTTAAATAAAATTCTAAAAAGGGAGTTCATAAAGAGCTCCCTTTTTTGTTTTTACTCCCAATATCTCACGAATTAAAAGGGCTCGTAATTCTAATTAGATAGACGAATTTCACATTTAAATCGACAAAAAAGTGGTCAAATGCCCCCTTTTTAATTCGTGGAAATCCAATAAGAATGAGTGAATGGAAGAGGGTTTCCTATCGTTTTCTATAACTTCGCTTAAGTTTAAACCCATATTATAATGAAGAAGTTTTTTTCAAAATTAATTTTAAGTGCTTTTGCTCTTATTATCGTTGCTAACGCTAATGCACAAGCGCCATTTAAGTATTTAACTCATATTTTCCCGTCGGATTCTATGGCAGGATTTGATGAAACTGCTGCGAAAAACGAGGCCTTAAATCGCGGATTTTTTGGATCAGAATATCATGTTATCATGTATAGCATGAAACGTGATTTTATTAATAAAAAATACGGTTATTCAACCGGACCAGGTTTTAACACAACGGCAAAAGGCGGTAATACACCAGTTATTAATGCTGCGCCCTGTATTAACGAAGATTTTGAAGCTTCGCCGCATTCAACATCTACAACTACAGTTGGAACAATTGGAACCAGCTTATTGGGATGGCAAGTTTCTTGGGGTCAAAACTCTGGCGTAAATGGTTCTTGTACTCAATCAGGTTGTTGCCCGAACGCAGGTAGTACTGACGCGTGGATTCGTCAAACACCTTGGACTGCGCCGGCACCACTTGGTGTTATTCCTAATTCACCATTTGGTGGAACAAAGGTTATTCAAATGAATGATAACATTACTGCTAAAGGTGAAGTTGTTCGTATTCAACAAACTTTCCCTGTAACATCTTCAAACGCATTGTTTCAATTAGCCTTTATGGCTGCAATGAATGGTTCTGGTCACGCATGTTGCGATCAACCATATTTAAAGATTGAATTATTAGATTGTATGAATAACATTTTAGCTTGTCCACAAGTTAGTGTTACGCCTCCGGGCCCTTCTTGTGCTACAGTTTCAGCAACAGGTTGGTCAACCAATTCTTCAAATATTTCTTGGACACCGGCTTGGATGATTAGAGCAATCGACTTATCTCCATACTTAGGTTCTTGTGTTACGATTAAAGTAACAGTTGGTGATTGTGATGGTTGGGCACATTATGGTTATGCATTCTTCGATTTCCAATGTTTACCAATGACAGTTACTGTAAATAATATTCAATTCCCTGCAGGAAATGCCATAGTTGGTGTTGCTGCTTGTGGTGTTACAACAGGAACAATGGTTGCTCCTCCCGGACTTGGGCCATATAGTTGGACAGGTCCTGCGGGTAGTGGTATCACCGCCAATCCAAATCAAACTGTTACTACAACTATGCCTGGGAACTATACATTAACAATGAATCCAATTGGTATTTGTACGCCGATTACTAAAACAGTTAATCTTCAATTTGGATCTTTTCCTAATGCCGGATTTACTGTTAACAATACTTGTACTACATATACAATTACAAATACAGGAACAGGGCCTCCTTCTGTACAATCCTATTCTTTCACCGGTCCAGGCGCACCTTCATCTTTCACAACTACAAATGCAACAAGCGTTGTGAATTTTGGACCGTCTACAACCTATACCATTTATCAAACAGTAACAAATCCGCAAAACTGTCCGGCAACGTTCTCCATGGTGATAACAACACCACCCGGGCCGAGTCCGGCATTTACAGCTGCGCCATCCTGGACACAATGTTTAGCCGGGAATGCGTTTACGTTTAATGCAACAACAGCAGCGGGCTCTCACACATTTGCATTTAATCCAACGGTCGGCTCCCCTCCTACAGGTTTAACAAATCCATATGGTCCGGTTAGCTTTAGTGCAACAGGAAACTTTACCGTAACGCATACTATTAACTCTGCAGGTTGTGTGTCTTCAACGCAATCGGTTGTAGTAGTTAATGCCGCGCCAACAGCTTCAATATTAACAGCGGCTGCGCCTCCATGTGCTGGTGCGACAGGTTCTCTATCAGGAGCTGGCGGGCCAGGAATTTTAACTTGGGCTGGTCCTAATAGTTGGACCGGTGTTGGTTTAAACGCAACCGTTACAAATTGGCAAACCGTAAATAATGGTGTATATACTTTAACTGTGAATAATTTTGGTTGTATCACAACACGTACAATTAATTTAACGATGGGAACAACACCAACTGCTACAGTTTCAAATTCCGGACCTGTATGTTTGGGTTCACCGTTATCATTTAGCGCTTCCGTTCCGGCTGGTGCTTCGTATTGGTATTGGTATCGACCAACTCCATATTATTATGGTGGATATATGGTTTCTTCTCCTACAATTGCAGTAACAACAACAGCAACTGCTGGAACTTATACTTTTTATGTTGGTTACACAGGTTGTCCTGTTCAAGTTTATACAACAAGTGTTGTTATTGTAAGTGCTGCTTCAACTACTGTTTCAAACACAGGTCCTTATTGTGTTGGGGCAACTATGCAATTAAATGCTAATGCTGGAGCAGGTGCAACTTATACTTGGTCTGGACCGGGTGGGTTTAGTTCTACAGTTCAAAATCCAACTTTAACCGCATCAAGTACAACTCTCGCTGGAGTTTATACAGTAACTGCCGGTGTTGGAAATTGTACAAGTATTAAAACAACCACCGTTGTTATTAATCCTCTACCTAATCCGGTAATGGGAAGTAATAGTCCGGTTTGTTTAGGAAATAATATTAATCTCACAACTACGGGGGGCGGAACCTATTTATGGTCCGGACCAAATAGTTTTGCTTCTGCAGTTCAAAATCCAATTATAACGGGTGCTACAACTGCTATGGCTGGTGTATACACGGTTACAGTGACAAGCACACAAGGTTGTAAAAACACAGGTACTGTTAGTGTAACGGTTACTACCCCTACTACTACTGCCGCTAACACTGGCCCTTATTGTGCGGGTGCTACAATTCAATTAAATACTCCTGCCGGTACATCTTATACTTGGACTGGCCCGGGCTTTAATTCGAACTTACAAAACCCTACAATTGGTGGTTCTACTTCTGCTATGTCGGGAACTTATAGTGTTACTACTTCAAACGGAGGTTGTTTATCTTTTGCTACAACTTCTGTAACAGTTAATGCTCTTCCAGTACCGGTTCCTGCAAATACAGGACCTTATTGTCCAGGAACAACTATCCAATTAAATGTTGGAGCGTTTGTTTCTTACACGTGGAGCGCAACAAGTTTCAATTCAAACTTACAAAATCCAACAGTGCCAAATGCGGTTGTTGGTCATAGCGGTTCATATGTAGTTACTGTTACTGATGCAAATGGTTGTATTGGTACTTCAAATACAAATGTTCTAGTTAATCCAACTCCGGTTGTGAGCGCTAACACATCTTCTGTTTGTGAAAACTCTACAATTATATTAAACGCAAACGGTGGTTCTACTTATGCGTGGAGTGGTCCTGGAGGATTCACATCTTCAGCTCAAAATCCAAACATACCAAGTGCAACAATGTCGATGAACGGAGTTTATACTGTTACAGTGACAAGTGCACAAGGTTGTACCAATACTGCAGTAACCACTGCAACTGTTGAACAAGTTCCTACTCCAATTGCTAATGTAATGGCGCCGGTTTGTGTTGGTGGTGTTTTAAGCTTTAACGGAACAGGTGGAGTTTCTTACTCTTGGAGCGGACCTAACGGTTCATTTGGTTCAGGATCTACATTTACAGTTTTAGCGAGTTCTGTTTCTTATGCAGGCACTTACAATTTAACTGCATCAAGTCTTAATGGTTGTACTGCAACTACAGCTGTTAACGCCGTTGTAAATGCTTTACCATCTGCTAATATAATTGCTGCAAACAACAAAGGTTGTTCGCCGGTTTGTGCAACATTTACAGTTACCGGAACCGGTTTAGTAAGTGCAATCTGGACAATGGGTGATGGCTCAACAATTAATGGTGTTATGAATACTGATAATTGTTATTCTTCAGTTGGTATATATACTGTTGGAGCAACTGTAACCGACGCTAATGGATGTACAGGAAGCAATACTCAAACTGTTGAAGTTTATCCAACACCTGTTGCAGATTTCAATCACGCACCAATTAAACCAATTCTTAATATTGATCAGGAAGTAACATTCACGGATGCTTCTTACAATGCAACTATAACTAGCTGGAATTGGTACTTTATGAATACAGCTCAATACACTTCTATTCTACAAAATCCAATGTTCATGTATACTGAACCGGGAACTTATGCAGTAGCTTTAGTTGTAAAAAGCGATAAAGGTTGTTTAGATACTATTGTTAGAACTTTAGTTGTAGGAGAAGATTATGGAATTTATGTTCCAAATGCCTTCACTCCTAATGGTGATGGTTTAAATGATATTTTCCAACCAAAAGGTTTTGGTATTGTGAAATATGAAATAAATGTTTTTGACCGTTGGGGGGAAAAAGTATTCCACACAAATGTATTTGAAGAAGGTTGGGATGGTACTTTCCAAGGACGCGGAAGTAAAATTATTGAGGAAGGTGCTTACACCTGGTTAATTAATGTTACTAATGTATTTGGAAAATCTCACGAGCTTAAAGGACATGTAACTTTGATTAGATAGTCTTATTTCATTCATTTTTAACAAAAAAACGCTTAAAAAGCCACCTAAACGGTGGCTTTTTTGCTTCTTTTCCTCCAAAATACTTTAAAACAATTTAGAGACTTGTCGACGAAAATAGACAGCTAATTAGTGAAACTATTGCATTACTTAGTGAGCGGTATTAGGAAACTTCATTGGTATTTATATATTTACACCAAGCTATATTACAATGAAAAAAATATTTAAAATCTCAGTATTAATTTTTGCTTGTTTATTTTTAAGCAACCAAAATTTGTATTCACAATCTGTATCTCAATCTTCACGACTGAAGTATTTGAGTTATATTTTTCCATCGGATTCCATTAAGGGATTCAATGAAGTTGGGCATAGTGCTCATGCCTTAAAAGGTGGTTATTTTGGTATTGAATATAAAGTTTACATGTATCGTGCAAAACGTAATTTCATCAATAAGAAATACGGTTATAGCCCTGCACCTTCAATGGACTCTTTCGCAAAAGGTTCAATGCCTACTATTAACGCAGCACCCTGTGTAAATGAAGATTTCGAAGCTTCTCCTGTTGGATTAGTTGGTGCAACTTTAGCAGGATGGACTATTTCAGAAGGCTCAAACACTAGTTCTTGTTCTATGGGTGGGTGTTGTCCTACTGCGGGCGGATTAGATGCATGGATTAGAACTACTCCTTTCGTTAGTGGTGCTTTAATTGGTACGATTCCAACTTCACCATTAGGCGGAACGAAAATTTTGCAAATGAACGACAATATTACCAATCAAGGTGAGGTTGTTCGTATTCAGCAAACATTCCCTGTTACATCAACAAACGCATTATTCCAATTAGCTTATATGGCTGAAATGGACGGTTCTGGTCACGCATGCTGCGATCAACCATACTTAAAACTAACTATGCTAAATTGTTCAAATGCTCCTTTAGCTTGTCCTAGTTTAAGTTTAAATGCCCCTGGTGCGTCCTGCGCATCTACTGTACCAGCAGGATGGACAACTAATAGTTCAGGTATTTCTTGGACTACTGCTTGGCAAATGTATTCTGTTGACTTAACTCCATACTTAGGATCATGCGTTACAATTCAAATTACTGTAGGTGACTGTGATGGCTGGGCACATCATGGTATGGCGTTTGTTGATATGCTTTGTTCTCCTATGACAATTAACGTTAACAACACTCCTTTCCCTGTTGGTTCAACTTCAAACGTAACTGTTACTGCTTGTGCCGCAGGTACTGCAACTGTTACCGCACCTACAGGACTTCAACCTTACAATTGGACTGGCCCTGCCGGAAGTGGTGTAACAAATAATCCAAATCAATCGTTTACAACTACTGTAGGTGGTAATTATACTTTAACCATGACACCTCCGGGTTCATGTACTCCAATTGTTCGTATTGTAACATTAACTTTTGGTGTACCGCCTATTGCAACATTTACTTCGGCTAATGCGTGTACAACATTCTCATTCACAAATACTGGAACGGGGCCACCCGCCGTGCAAACATATTCGTTTATAGGTGCCGGACCACCACCAAGTTTCACAACCACGGCAACAACTACAGTCGTCAATTTTCCGCCTTCCACAACGTACACCGTTGTGCATACGGTCACGAACGCGGCTGGATGTACCGCTTCTGTACAATCCGTTATTAACGTACCTGCCGGACCAAACCCTGCATTTACAATTCCTACTCCTACTCAGTGTTTAACCGGAAACAGTTACGTGTTTACTGCAAGTCAAGCTGCAGGAACTCATACTTTTGATTTTAATCCAACGGTCGGCGCCCCTCCTTCAGGTAACGCTACGCCTTACGGACCAGTTAGCTTTACAGCGCCGGGAACGTATACAGTAACACATACCATTACAAATTTAGGTTGTACAACTTCGGCATCTTCTGTTATTGTTGTTAATCCAATGCCAACTGTTACGGCAAACAATAACAGTCCTATTTGTGTTGGTGGTAACGTTTCATTTACCAGTACAGGAGGAGGAACCTATTCGTGGGTTGGTCCAAATGCTTTTGCATCGGCTGTTCAAAATCCAACTATTACAGCTATTACAATGCCTGCTGCAGGTATTTATACTGTTAACGTAAACCTTTTAGGTTGTTTAGGTTCTGCAACAACTCAAGTTACTATTGCAACTCCAACTGCTGCTGCAAATAATACTGGTCCGTATTGCGCAGGACAAACTATTCAATTAAATGGTTCAGCAGGTACAACTTATACTTGGACTGGTCCGGCTGCATTTAATTCAGCTTTACAAAATCCAACCATTGCCGCTTCGACTGCCGCAATGAGTGGTACCTATAACTTTACAGTTAACTTAGGCGGTTGCTTTGCAAGTGGTTCAACTAACGTTGTTGTTAACGCATTACCGGTTCCTGTTGCAGGAAATAACGGACCGTTATGTGAAGGCGCAACATTAAACTTAACAGGTAGCGCTTCTTCAACATACACTTGGAGCGGTCCAAACAGTTTCTCAAGTAATGCACAAAGCCCAAGTATACCTAGCGTTACAACAACTGCAGGTGGTACTTATACGTTTACTGTTATTGATGCTAACAACTGTACTAATTCAGTTACTACTGTTGTAATTATAAATTCAAATCCTCCATTAGTAGTTAATAACCCAACAGTTTGTGTTGGCGACCCTATTAACTTAACAGCAACTGCAGGTGGAGCAACTTACGCATGGACTGGTCCTTTAGGATTTACTTCTGCTGCACAAAATCCTAATATCGCTGTATCTACAATCGGTATGACAGGAGCTTATTCTGTAACATTAACCACCGCGGCAGGCTGTACAAATACTGCAGTCTCTAACGTTGGTGTATTTGCTGTTCCATCACCTACTATTGTAACCAACAGCCCAATTTGTGTTGGTGGTCAATTAACTTTATCAGGAAGCGGTGGTGCTGTTTATCAATGGACAGGGCCAAACAGTTTCAGTGATCCAAATCAAAATGCAAGTATTAATCCTGTTACAATGGCAGCGAATGGTACTTACACTTTATTAGCTACAGCAGGAACTTGTTCTGCTATGACTACTGCGGTAGTTGTTATTAATCCTTTACCAACTCCAAACATTGTAACTAACAGTCCAATTTGTATTGGTACAGATATAAATTTAAGCGCTACCGGTGGTACAGCATTTATTTGGGCTGGCCCTAATTCATTTGTTGGTTCTAATCCAACTGAAACTATTACTGCAGCAGGAATGGCAAATGCCGGAACATATACTGTTGTTGCAACTGATGCAAATGGTTGTGTGAACTTTACAACTGCTAATGTTGTTGTAAATGCTCAGCCAATTGTTGCTGCAACAGGAACAGCAGTTTGTGAAAATGCTAACGCGCAACTATCAGCAAACGGTGGCGTTTCTTATTCATGGAGCGGACCAGGCGGTTTTGTTTCAGGTTTACAAAATCCAGTTATATTTAACGCTGGTTCGGCAAGTGCCGGTCAGTATACAGTTTTAGTTACTGATGCAAATACTTGTACAAATACTGCAGTTGCTACTATTGTAATTAACCCTGCTCCTATTCCAAACATTAGTTCTAACAGCCCAATCTGTTTAAATGATGTGATGAATTTAACAGCAAGCGGCGGTACACTTTATCAGTGGACAGGACCAAACGGATTTACTTCTGCGGTTCAAAGTCCTACTGTTTTAGGTAGTTCATTCGCAGTTGGTGGTATTTATCAAGTAACAGTTACAGATATTACAGGGTGTTTCGCAACAACAACTATCAATACAATAGTTAATCCTTTACCGGTACCACAAATTACATCAGGACCAAACGTTGGTTGTGCTCCATTATGTGTAACATATACTGTACAAAGTACTCCAACTGCAACATCTGCTTATTGGACATTTGGTAACGGTGACGCTGCTAACGGTGTTCTTACAGCGCAATCTTGTTATAATGCTCAAGGTGTTTATACAATCAATGCTGTGGTTACAGATATTAATGGTTGTTTAGGCTCTACTACTTACACTGCAGAAGTATATCCTAAACCGGTTGCTGATTTTAATCACGCTCCAATTAAACCAATCATTAATATTGATGGCGAGGTTACCTTCACAGATGCATCTTGGGGTGCAAATATTGTAAGCTGGAATTGGTTCTTTATGAATACAGCTCAATACACTTCCATTGAACAGAATCCACACTTCCAATATTACGAGCCAGGTAATTATGTTGTTGCTTTAATTGTTAAGAGTGATAAAGGATGTATGGATACAATTTTACGTCCTCTAGTTGTTGGTGAAGACTACGGTTTATATGTTCCAAATGCATTTACTCCAAATGCCGATGGATTTAACGATGTGTTCTTCCCTAAAGGATTCGGAATTGTAAAATACGAACTTACTATTTTCGACCGTTGGGGAGAAAAAGTATTCGCTACTAAAGAATTTACAGATTCATGGGATGGTACTTTCCAAGGACGTGGAACTAAAGTTTGTAAAGAAGACGTTTATACTTGGTTAATTGATTGTACAGACGTGTTTGGTAAGTCACACGAACTCAAAGGTCACGTAACTCTAATCAGATAACATAAGCTTATAAATAGACTTAAAACCCCGCCCTAAAAGCGGGGTTTTTTTGTCCCCCATTATGCGTGATAAAACTGCCTTTTTACCATTATTTTAGAGACGTTTTTACGTTATTTAATTAAATACGCTTACTTTCGTTTCTCATCAATTTAACTAACATGAAATTAAAACTTATTGTTTCAGTCGGTTTGCTTTTTAGCTTATTAACCGCTCCGCAGATTACCTTTTCGCAAGGACCAAAATTTGTTGAAGAAGTAAAGAAAACAGGAAATGAAATTGTAATCACTTATAAAAAATATGTGTTGCCAAATGGCTTATCTATTTTGGTTCACGAAGATCATTCAGATCCTGTTGCATATGTAGATGTAACTTATCACGTTGGTTCAGCACGCGAACAAGAAGGGCGCTCGGGCTTTGCGCACTTTTTTGAGCACATGATGTTTCAAGGTTCAAAAAACGTTGCCGACGAACAACACTTTAAAGTTATTACTGAAGCTGGGGGAACTTTAAACGGTTCAACTAATAGCGATCGTACTAATTATTTTGAAACTGTTCCGAGTAATCAAGTAGAAAAAATGCTTTGGTTAGAAGCTGATCGTATGGGCTTCTTATTAGATTCAGTAACACAAAAGAAATTTGAAGTACAGCGTGCTACTGTAAAAAACGAGCGCGGACAAAATTATGATAATCGTCCGTATGGTTTAATGGGAGAAAAAATTGGAGAAGCTTTATATCCGCAAGGACATCCTTATAGCTGGACAACCATTGGTTATATTGAAGATTTAAATCGCGTTGACGTAAATGATTTAAAACGTTTTTACATGCGTTGGTACGGACCAAACAATGCTGTATTAACTGTTGCTGGTGATGTAAATACTGAAGAGATAATTAAGTTAGCTGACAAATATTTTGGTTCTATTCCACGTGGACCGGAAGTAAAACCTCAGCAAATAACAAAAGTTAGTTTAGCTGAAAACCGTTATATCCATTATGAAGATAACGTGAAATTCCCAATGGTACGCTGGTCATTTCCAACAGTTGCTGCAAGAACAGAAGACGATGCAGCGCTTACAGTGCTAGGACAAATTTTATCAGGTTCAAAAAGTTCACCGATGTATGAAGCGTTTATCAAATCGAAGAAGGCTGTGTCTGCAAATTGTTATCAGTATAGCAGAGAATTAGCAGGTCAATTTGAATTCGGAATTAGAGCGAATGCCGGTACTGCTTTAGCGGAAATGGAAAAAGAATTAAAATCTACATTGGAAAAATGGGAAAAAACCGGTGCTACTGATGAAGACATTGAAAAATTTAAAGCTTCATTTCAAAGTAGTTTGTATGATGGTTTAGCAACTGTTCAAGGAAAAGGTGCTCAATTAGCAGCTTATTATACTTACACAGGTGATGGAAATTATTTGAAAAAAGAAATTGCCGCTTATTTAAAAGTAACTAAAGCTGACGTAATGCGTGTTTACAACACTTACATCAAAGGAAAAAACGCAGTTGTTTTAAGTTGCGTTCCGAAAGGGAAAGCAGAATTAAAAGCGCATGACGAAACCTGGAAAATGTACACGAGAAATATTCAACAAGAAAGTTCAGAATACAAAAACTTAAGTTACACTGAACCAAAAGATGTTTTCGACAGAAGCAAAATGCCAAATGCAAAACCGGCTTCTTTAGTTCCTGTTCCGGATTATTGGACTGATAAATTAACCAATGGCATTAATTTAATTGGTGTTAGTAATAACGAAATTCCGAAAGTAAATATCTTAATCAGCTTTAAGGCTGGTCACCGTTATGAGCCAAAAGAAAAAGCAGGCATCTCCAGTATGTTATCATCCTTAATGGAAGAAAGTACTACACAACATAGTGCTGAAGATATTGAAGCTATGTTAGACAAATTAGGAAGTTCTGTTAGCGTTGGTTCAGGAAGCGAAGAATTCTCTATTAGCATTTCATGTTTAAAATCAAATTTAGATGCAACATTAAAAATTGCAGAAGAAATTATTTTCTCACCAAAATTTGATACTGAAGATTATGAACTAGTGAAAAAAGATCAGTTAGATGGTTTAGCGCAACAACAAACTTCTGCTGCTAATATCGCTAGTAATATTTATGCGAAATTAGTTTACGGACCAAATCACATTATGGGAATTAATGGTGACGGTACACCTGAAACTGTAAACGCTATTAGTTTAGATGATATTAAAAAATTCTATGCGGGATTATCTTCAAACGAAACGTCGATTGCCATTAGTGGTGATGTGAAAAAAGATGAAGTGATGTCGAAATTAGGTTTCATGAACAAATTAAAACCAAATACATTAAACATCATTAAACAACCTGATGCACCGGCGATTTCAAAAACAAAAGTTTATTTCGCTGATAAAAAAGGGGCGCCGCAATCAGAAATTCGTATTGGGTACATGACAAATATTGCTTACGATGCAACAGGCGATTATTTTAAAAATTCTATTATGAATTTTGCTTTTGCAGGTGCGTTTAACAGTCGTATTAACTTTTTATTACGTGAAGTAAGAGGATTTACTTACGGAACACGCGGTGGTTTCTCCGGTGGAAATAAAGTTGCAGGGCCATATACTATCAGTGGTGGCTTCAGAGCGAACTCAACCGACAGTAGCATAGTTGATTTAATGACAGAATTAAAAAAATATGCTGATGCAGGTGTTACTGATGATGAATTAACCTTTGCAAAAAATGCGATGGCTCAATCGGATGCATTAAAATATGAATCACCATTTCAAAAATTAGGATTTGTAAAACGTATTTTAGATTACAATTTGCCTAAAGATTTTGTAAAGCAACAAGGGGATATTTTGAATACTATAACTAAAGCAGAAATTAACGAACGCGCTAAAAAACACCTTCCATACAATAATATGGTTATTTTAATTGTAGGCGATAAAGCCAGCAATTTTGATAAGGTGAAAGCTTTGGGATATGATATTACCGAATTAGATTTGAACGGAAACGAAATAAAAGCAAACGCTCCGGTAACAAAATAAAAGACATTTATTTGGGTATCGCATGATATAACTCAGCTTATCTAAAATATAATCCACTTAAATTTAATCCCGCCCAACAGCGGGATTTTTTAAATTTTATAATTATGAAAAAACTATTTACCTCAGTCGCTTTATTAACATCAGTTATATCTTACAGTCAAGTTACATGCTGCGCTAAACCAAAATCAACAGATGCGTTTGCTATGTTAACGGGCGACAAAAAATTTGTGGCGGCGCATGACGAGCCAATTCCTTTTACTTTACAATCTCCAAAAGGAAAAGATATTTCCTTTTCAACCGAAGATGGAAAACAGGGATATGCTTATGAAGTTGGTGAGGCCACAAATAAAAATGTGATTTTTGTTATTCATGAATGGTGGGGATTAAATGATTACATAAAACAAGAATCAGAAAGAATTGCAAAAGAAACAGGTGCAAGAGTAATTGCTTTAGATTTATACGACAAAAAAATTGCCAGCACACGCGATTCTGCTTCTAAATATATGGGGCAAGTAAAAACCGGAAGAGCAACAGATATTATTAGAGGCGCTTTAAAATATGTAGGCACTGATGCTAAAATTGCAACCATTGGCTGGTGTTTCGGTGGAGGATGGTCGATGCAAGCCAGTTTATTAGCCGGAAAACAAGCGAAAGCATGCGTAATATATTATGGTATGCCTGAAGATAATCTGCAGAAACTGACTACACTAAATGCGCCCGTAATGTTTGTTTTTGCTCAAAAAGACGAATGGATAAATAAGGAAGTAGTTTCAAAATTTGAAATAAAGATGAAAGAGGCCGGTAAAGACGTAGTAATTAAGTCGTACGACGCTGATCACGCCTTTGCTAACCCAAGTAACCCTCACTTTCAGAAAAGCTTCTCTGAAGACGCTTTTGTTAATGCCAGAGACTTTATTAAGAAGCACCTTAAATAAACTTTTGGCTTTTTAAGCGAATTATTCTAATTAATTGATTGTTAGTCATTTATATTGATTATGCTTTGACTTTCTCCCGCATTAACTAATAGCAATAGGTCAAATAAGTAATTCAGGGGTGTTTTAGTCTGTTTTTGTGGCTGTTAGTCTAAAATAATAGGCTAAAAGTTTGTTCGGGATAAAAAAACTTCATAGATTTGCAGCCCCTAATTTTAGGGAAAAAACAAATATTTTGAACAGTGGACGCATTAAGTTATAAAACAAAGTTTGTTAATCAAGCTACCGCCAAGAAGGAATGGTTACTGATTGACGCGGAAAATGAAGTAGTAGGTCGTTTGGCCTCTAAAGTAGCGTATTTATTACGCGGTAAACACAGAGCTGATTTCACTCCTTATGTGGATTGTGGCGCTAATGTGGTTATTATTAACGCTGATAAAGTTCGCTTTACAGGTAAGAAATTAACTGATAAAGAATATGTCCGCTACACCGGTTACCCGGGAGGTCAGCGTTTTGCTACACCTAAGTTTTTATTAGGCACTAAGCCTTCTGAGGTTATTAGTCATGCCGTTCACGGTATGCTTCCTAAAAACCGTTTGGGTCGTCGCTTAAACACTAACATCTTCATTTATGCAGGTACAGAGCATAAGCATGAAGCGCAACAACCAAAGAAGATTGATTTAAATACAATTAAAGCATAATTGAAAGAATGGAAGTAACTAACACATCAGGACGCAGAAAAACTTCAGTAGCCCGCGCTTATATCACAAAAGGTAAAGGCAGCATCGAAGTTAACGGTAAAGACTATAAAGAATATTTCTCTACACCAACATTACATTATTACGTAACTCAAGCTTTAGTTATTTCTAAAGTTCTTGGTGAGTATGATGTAAAAGCAAATGTAAAAGGTGGCGGAATTACCGGACAAGCGCAAGCTATCCGTTTAGCTATTGCTAAAGCTTTAGTTGAAATTAATCCTGAACTTAAAAAAGATTTAAGAGCAGAAGGACTTATGACTCGTGATCCACGTATGGTTGAGCGTAAGAAATTTGGTCAGAAGAAAGCACGTGCTCGCTTCCAATTCAGCAAACGTTAATATTTTAATAATAGAAAAGAAATGCCTAGAACAACTTTTAATCAATTACTTGAAGCAGGTGCACATTTTGGTCACCTTAAACGTAAATGGAATCCAGCAATGGCTCCTTATATCTACGCTGAAAAAAACGGAATTCACATTATCGATTTAAATAAAACTGTAGTGAAAATTGACGAAGCTGCTATCGCACTTCAGCAAATTGCACGTTCAGGTAAAAAAATATTATTTGTTGCTACTAAAAAGCAAGCGAAAGATATTGTTGCTGATAGAATTAAACCTCTTAACATGCCTTATGTTACTGAGCGTTGGCCAGGTGGTATGTTAACCAACTTCCAAACTATCCGTAAATCTATCCGTCGTATGGGTCAAATTGACAAGATGGCAACTGATGGAACTTTTGATAGCATTTCTAAAAAAGAGCGTCTTCAATTTTCACGCGAGCGTGCAAAATTAGAAACTCAATTTGGTTCAATGGCAGATTTATCTCGTTTACCGGCTGCTTTATTTATTGTTGATATCACTAAAGAACATATCGCAGTTAAAGAAGCAAAACGTTTAAACATTCCAACTTTCGCTATTGTTGATACTAACTCAAACCCTAACGAAGTTGATTACGCAATTCCTGCAAATGATGATGCTTCAACTTCTATTGCTTACATCACTCAATTAATGGCTGATGCAATTCAAGAAGGTTTAGCTGAGCGTAAGATTGATAAAGAATCTCAAGCAGCTGAAGAAAAAGAAACTAAGGAAGACTCTAAACACGAAGCTGAAGAATTAGCAGAAGGCCTTAAAATTAAAGGTTCTAAGGATGACGAAGAGACTGAAAAAGGAAGCGGTGGCGCAAAACGTCCACGCAAAAGAGTAACGACCGCGAAAAAATAATTTAAACATTAAATTTATAGAACGGTCATTCTGGTAACAGGTTGACCGTTTTTTTTACCCAACAATACAAGAAGTAACACTAAACATTAAAACAATAAATATTATGGCAATTACAGCAGCAGATGTGAACAAATTACGCCAACAAACTGGCGCAGGTATGATGGATTGTAAAAAAGCATTGGAAGAAAGCAATGGTGATTTTGAAAAAGCAATCGATTTTTTAAGAAAAAAAGGTGCTAAGGTTGCAGCTAACCGTGCCGATCGCGACGCAAAAGAAGGCGTAGTATTAGCAAAAGTTAGTGGCAAGCAAGGTGTATTAGTAAGCGTAAACTGCGAAACAGATTTCGTTGCTAAAAATGCTGACTTTATTGCTTTCGCTGAAAGCATTGCAACAATTGCATTAGAAAAAAATCCTGCAAACATTGATGCCTTTAAAGCATTACCTTACGATAACAACATTACTGTAGGCGATAAGTTTATGGAACAAGTTGGAAAAATTGGCGAGAAAATTGATATCGGATATTATAACACTGTTACTGCTGAAAAAGTTGTAGCCTACAATCACCCTGGTA
>JAGNIU010000041.1 GCA_018000995.1 Bacteroidia bacterium | reverse complement strand
AATATTGTGTAGAATGATAATACGATTAACACGTCATGGAATAAAGCCACAACCGAACCTAAACCATATTGCCATTTCTTGAATCGAACAACGATGTAAATGAACATCACTAAACAAGAGAATAAGATAGCGCCATAAGCTCCGTATAAAATATCCGTTGCAATGGTTGGTCCTACTTTTTGTTGTTGTACAATTTCAAACTTGGTGTTTAATGTTTTTAAGCTTGCGTTTAATTCTTCTTCTACTTCTTGATCTGCAGTAGCTGAATTATCAGATACACGGTGAGTAGTTGTAATCTTAACCTGATTAGCGCTTCCTAAAGTTTTTACTTGTGGTGCACCTTCAAAAGCAACTGCTAATGCTTTACTGATATCATCCACTTTCATGTCTTTATCAAAACGTACTTGGTAAGTTCTTCCTCCTTTAAAATCAACACCTAATTTAAATCCGCCATTCTTTACATAAAACACAATACCAACTACAATTACAATTGTAGATATAGCATAATAGATTTTACGTTTAGCAACGAAATCGAAACTAATATTTTTAAATGCGCTACGAGTGAAGTTATTGTCGAATGGAATTTCCATTTTACGATCTAACATCCAATCAAAAATAACGCGTGTAATTAAAATAGCTGAGAATAATGAAGCGCCAATACCAATTAATAATGTAGTAGCAAATCCTTGAACCGGACCAGTACCAAACACCATTAAGATAATCGCTAAAATTGCTAATGTAACGTTAGAGTCAATGATAGAACTCATCGCATGTTTGAAACCTTCTTTAATAGCTTGTGATGTAGATTTGCCAAGCGCTAATTCCTCACGGACACGCTCGAAGATTAGAATGTTCGCATCCACCGCGAGACCGATGGTTAATACGATACCGGCGATACCAGGTAATGTTAATACCGCACCGAGTGAGGTAAGTATTCCCATAATGAAAAACATATTGGCAACAAGCGCAATGTTCGCCACCAAACCAGCTTTGTTATAATACATCGCCATGAAAACTAAAATCACTAACAAAGCGATTACGAATGATACTAAACCTGAATCAATTGCTTCCTGACCTAAAGTAGGACCAACAACACTTTCTTCAACAATACGAGCAGGAGCAGGTAATTTACCAGCGCTTAATATTGCTACTAACGCATCTGCTTCTTCGTTTGTGAAATCTCCTGTGATTTGTGATTGTCCACCAGAAATTTCAGATTGTACACGTGGAGAAGAGAAAACCATGTTATCCATTACCACAGCAATACAACGGCCTTGTTTATTACCTTGAGGCATGTTCGCCTTAGTTAAGTTTTTCCATTTTAATGCAGCTTCCGAATTCATCGTCATGCTGATGTAAGGATGCGCACCACTTTTTTGATCGTAATCTTTACGGGCATCAGTAATGATATCTCCGAATAAAGCAGCTTTACCATTACGATCAGTTGTTTTGATAGCATATAGTTCGAAGAACATACCAACTACTTGACCGCTTTGATCTTTATTTTCTTTCGCTTTCGCACTCCACATGAATTTCATTTTCGATGGGAAAGCGCTGCGTACTTTTGGATTCCTTAGATACTCATTTGCTTTAGCAGTATCTTCTTTGCTATAAGCTAAACCAACAACAGGACCCGGCGTAAAAAACTGTTGCTTACCATCACTGTATAAACTTGGTTTAATAGGAGCAATTTGTGAGTATAAAGGATAACGTTTAGCAAAATTTTTGTAAGCTGTATCCTGTGCATTAACTGATGGTGTTGTTGCAGCCATTTTGTTTAAGCTATCAGAAACTTTTACAGAATCACCTGCTAATGAATCACGTTTAGCAACTTTAGTAATATCGTTAACCGGAGTTGGTGCGCCAACAACTTTAGTGCTGTCGTTAGCTGTACTATCGCTTGCGGCAGTTAAAGTTTCAGGATTTAAAATAGCACGTAATTTATTATTTGCTTGTTCAAAATAAGTAGCTACTTCCTGGTTTTCGTAAGTTTCCCAGAACTCTAAGTTTGCAGTTCCTTGTAATAATTCACGAACACGGTTTTTATCTTTTACTCCCGGTAACTCAACTAAGATACGTCCACCAGAACCTAATTTTTGGATATTCGGTTGTGCTACACCAAAACGGTCGATACGAGAACGGAATGTTTTTTCTGCGTTAGAAATAGTTTCGTCAACTTTTACAGTGATGAATTTTATCACGTCTTCGTTTGAAGCATTATAAGCTAATTTTCCTTTGTTCTCGATAGTTTGGAACAATGGTGCCAAACGTCCGTTAGGAGCTGTTGCTTTGTATGTTTTTGCGAATAAAGTAATGAAGTCATCATTATTTTTTACACCTAAATTCTTTTGCGTTTCTTCTAATGCTTTATTGAAAGCTAAATCAGCGCTGTTATTAGAAAGACTTTTGATGATATCAATAATTGAAACCTCCAAAGTAACGTTCATACCACCACGTAAATCCAGACCCAAATTGATTTCGCGTTTTTTACACTCTTCGTAAGTGTAACTGATAAACACGGGAACTAATTTCATAGAATCCAAATAGCGGTCAGCAAATTTGGTTTTCATTGAATCGATATAACTCAATTCTTTTGTGGTATTACCGTTAGCGTATTCCTTAGCAGCTGCAGTCATACGTGGAGATGTTACTACACCTTCAGCATAAGCCACTGCATCGGCTTCAACACTTCTTGTAATCCAAGTAAAAGAAAGGTAAAAAATACAAGCCAGTCCTAAAATAATTGCGAAAATTTTAATCGCGCCTTTGTTTTGCATAATCAATAAAAATTAAAAAATTTCTTGTTAAAAATAAGGGTGCAAATATATGATTTAAGGGCGGAATTCGCAATTTAAGTTTATTACATTGATTATCAATTAATTAAATGCTTAAAAGCGTGATTTATTGTCGTTAAAACGGGCTGATTTTCAGGGCAATAATTTTAGAAGAAATTAGGCTTTGTTTTGGCTTAAAGGCGGATTTAGAAATCCCTATTTATACAATTCAACGTTGGTTTGTTGATCTGAGCGGATATTGAATTTTTTCTCGATGGTATAAATACTTCCTTTTAAACTTTTCGATCGCCACTCCACTCTATAATTTCCGGGTTGTAAATAAAAAATTTGTTGGGTGCTCATTCCTAAATTACAAACCCATTCGAGCTTTCCGTCTTTCTCTAATAAAATACTTCCATCACCCGCTTCCAAACATTTTACCGTAAGCATTCCAGCACTGGCTATGTCGAGTATTTTAGTTTTGGATTGCTCGATTGTATTATCAGAAACATAAGTTCGTGGCAGTGTGAGAATTTCTAAATCATAATTTCCGACAATATATTTTTCGGTAGTGTTTAGCATTTGCACATTCAAAGTTTGCATGTCTGATTTTTTTCGGATAATGCATTTTACTTTTTCGTTATAATTATAAACTCCCATTTGCCGGTTAATTTGCAAAAAACCCTGCGGCGCATCAATAGGAATAATAGTATGTTTGCCAACCGTTAGTTTAATCTCTTTACTTTCGGCAGGAGGAATAGTATGGGCCACAACTTTATAAGTTGGATAATCATCAATATAAAGTGTATCGGGATTATTCTGATAATTTAAGGTGTGAATGTAATTATATACGTATTGGTTTTTCTTGACATCGTAAAACGTCATGTTTACATTTGTCTCACTTGGTTTTGAATTTACATCTAACAAATTTACTTGCGCGCTGGTTTTGTTTAATTTTTGCTTGATGATGATTTGAGAAATATCGGAAAACGTATTGTTCGAATCGTAATCATAATATGTACCAACACACTCGAAGGTTTTAATTTGTTCAACAGTTAATCCAATTCCAATAATAAAAGGTTTAAAGACAATTCCTTTTTCAATTAGTTTTTGCCGCGCTTTACAAGGATCGCCGCCACATTCTTCAATACCATCTGTAATTAAAATAATCATGTTCACCGCTTTAGCATCCGGAAAATCATTTGCAGCTTGCGTTATAGAGTGTTCGATTGGCGTAATGCCTGTTGGTTTTGCCTCACTCACTTTTTGTTTAATAGCAGCCACATTCCCCTTTGAAAATGGAATTATCAATTTAGAATCGTTGCAATTGCCGGGAGGATATTTTACAGTGTGACCATACATACGTAAAGCAAACTGCATGTTTTTATAAACCGCTAAACTATCGATGAATTTGTAAAATAATTTTTTAGCACCTTCCATTCGCGAAAGGTTTCCATGATTACTAACCATGCTCCTGCTTGCATCAAACACAAATAATACACGCGTAATTTGCTCCTGCTTTTTGGCTTGGGAAAAAACAGAGAAAGTACTTAAGAAAATTAGTATGCTACACAGTAAACGCATTCAACAAAAATACCTTTACATTATTAATGAAATAAAGCTAAAAAAGATACTTATAAACTAAGGAGGTGTTTAAAAACAGAACGCTGATGACGCAGATTTAGTAGGATTAATTATGATAAGAGGAATTACGAGAACTACTAAATAATGATTGGTCAATCTTATAAAATCATAAACATCAGCGTTATCTGCGTTCTATCCAATGAATGAGAATTAACGCACCATGGTAACTGTGCCTTTCATTTCAATGAATTCGCCGCGGGCGTTTTTGTATTCTACAAGATAAACGTAGGTATTATCCTCATAACCATCACCGGTCCAACCTTCGGTATCAGATGTGGTTTCAAAAACTTTTTTACCCCAACGGTCGAATACCGTTACATGATAATCGGTTTTCTCAATAAACTGAGCAACGGGCATCCAAACGCGGTTCACCCCTTTTGGAGCAAAAGCTCCGGGCACAAATACTTTTCCTTCAACATAAGCCTCCGCTTTGTTTGAACTCGCTGCGCCAATTAATCCATAAATATTTCCAAAACCCTCAACAGCCGTAACAACATAACCTACCTTGCCGCTTTCTTTTACAATGTCTTCCACGTTATCGGTATAAGTAGTCATACCAAACGGTACAAAATCAACCGGATTAGGATCAAACGTTTCATTTATAATTCTGAACACATAATAGCCTGCTACTCCACCACTATAGGTTGAATAATTATCCCACGACAAATTATTATTAAATATTTTCTCCGGATCATTTTTCACTTTTAGTAATACTGTTTTACCAATGTTACTAACGAAACGAGAATTCCCGCAACTATCAATCACCTCAGCTTTATAAAAATAATTTTTACCGGACGTACTTACATCTGCGTCGTTATAGGTTCTGGTTGATTTTCCATTATAGTTCACAAATCCAATTAAATTAAATGATGAGCCATCTTCAGATTTATAAACATTAAATCCTTTACAAGCTACCAATGTATCGCAATATAAAGTAACGGTTACAGTTTGATCTAAATCAACACTTGCCGATTTCAAATACACAAATGAACTTGAAGGAGGTGCTGTTGCTACTAAACACGAACGATTCGAACTGGAAGTTATCGCACCAAACGTATTAAACACTCTTACCATGTAGCAATACGTTCTTCCGGGTGTTAAACCTGTATGCTGAAATGTTGTATCAGTACTTGAACCTAATAATAAATAAGGACCTGCATTAGTAGAGCAATACACTTGATAATGCGAAACACCTAAAGGAATATTTTTATATGGATTCCAATTGATAGCAGTGCTTCTTGCACAAACATTATATTTCGTTTTTACATTGATAGTATTGTGTGCGGCGCCAAGCGGACTGATATTTCCGCAACTATCCATTGAAGCAATGCAATAATTAACGCTTGCTCCGTTTGCAGCAGTTGATGTGTAAGTGTAAATGGTATTATTGATTCCGAATACGGTATCAATAGATTGCCAAGCCGCGCCATTGTATTGATAAATTACATAACCAAAACAATCAGCTGATGAAGAAGGTTTCCATCCCAAAATACTTTGTCCTGTGCTATTTACACTCACTGAATCTAGCACAGCTAAATTCGGAGGGATCAAATCTTTAAAATTGGCGCCTGAAATATTGGAAGTGGAAATACAACCGCTGGCATCGGTTAACTGAAGTTGATAATTGTAAAACACATTACAAATAGAAATTGTGTCTTTATAATTTAATGCCGCAGTATTTTTTATTTGCGTCCACGTTGGTGGTTTCTCTCTGTAAACTTTAAATTGTGTTGCAGATGTGCTTAGCTTTGGTTGATGTAAATTATTGTAAACTAAAAACGCTGTGCCATCACCGGGATTAGAAAGATTTAAATAAATAGAACGAACGGTATCGGAAGAAGTTGAAATAACAGTACCGGTTGGTCCTGAATGTGTTTTAATAAAATAATATCTGCTTCCGGTATTTCCTCCCGCAAGTAAATCGTTATAAGAAGTAATAGTGTATGTATTTACAGTTCCAACTGAAGTATAGGGTCCAGCAAAAACATTAGCACGGAAAATTTCGTAAGAGAAAAATTTTGCTCCCGGATCAGCAGGCGCTACCCATGTTAATTTTAAATCACCTGCAGCACTGCACTCAATACAACGCAAGCTTGGTGGACCAACTGTCTGCGATTTGCAAAAAGTGGATAAGCTTAAAAATAATATGACAATAAGTGCCCTCAATTAACTGGAATACATTTATTTAACGTACAAATTTACCTTTTATTTTGCGGGGATTAAACAAAAAGTGCTAAAAAGCCTTTTTCATTGACTGAAATGCCCTATAAAATGAGCAAAAAAAGGGCGGTTTCGGGATAATCCGAACCGCCCTTTTGTAAAGTTTAATAGGCTTACTGAACTGTAATTTTATTTACAGCTGTTTTGTTACCTACAGTTAGTTTAATGAAATAAATTCCGCTTTCAATTCCGCTTAAGCTAACATTGTAAAGTGTTTCGCCTTTTGCAGAAGGAATATTTTGCTCACGAACAGTTTGACCAATTACATTAATAATTTGGTAAGAAACCGCTTCAGCATTTTCATTCACAAAATTTAAATTGATATTATCTTTTGCAGGATTTGGATAAACAGTAACGTTTGCTAGAGAAGTGTTAGCTGATTCTTTTAATCCCATTGTGTAATTGTTGTTAATTAAAGCAACGGTTTCTGTTGTTGTTCCTAATGCTGAAGTAATGGTTTCGTTAGTTATAGACATTAAAGGGTATTTAGAAGCAGGAGCGTAATAATCATATTTGTTCTGAATATAGGTACCATTACCAAAAGTTGTTGTAAATGTCATTGTTGTAGCGGCTGTCACTTTCAAAACACTATTAAAATTGTAACCACCAGGTAACATTAAAGTTCCGGTTCCAGCACCTGTGATACTGCTTGTTCCAGTAAAAGTACCTGCTCCAGCTATTGATGTATTTGTACCAACAACATTTGATGAAGTTGTAGTTCCAAATGACATAGGATATGCTGCATAAGGTGCAGGACTAGTGTAAGCCATTACAATGTTTTGTCCACCCACTTTAATATCTCCGCCCCAATATAATAAACTGGAAGCGCTAGATGAATAAAAAGAATTGGTGCCTGTTCCAATTGACAATGCAACGTTAGCAGAAGGGTAAGTAGAAGTGCTGCTTGTGGAAGCGACTGTAACGCCGTTATTGGTAGTAGTTGTAGTTAACACAGTTAAAGAAGAAAAGTTCCAAGTTTGTCCTGTTCCATTACCTCCAGGTATCGCTCCTACTGTTGTGCAATTTACGGTTTGATACATATCGCCAACAATTGGGGCGTGATTAGCCTGTGTTAAAGTTTGAGCATTTAAACTGCTAATACAAATAGCAGCAGCAAATAAAGAGTAGATTTTTTTCATAGGTATAATTTATTTTTTGTTGATGATTTAATTATTGAATGGTTAATTTTTTGACTGATGATTTTGCGCCCACATTTACTTTTACAAAATAAACACCGGCTTCAATACCTTCAATATTTACACTTTGGTTTACTAACCCTTTTGTGTTTTCTAAGTTTTCTTTTCTTACTAATTGTCCTAATGCATTTGAAATTTCAACTGTAACTTGTTGAGCGTTTTCGTTTACAAATACTAAACTGAAATTATTAGTTGCAGGGTTTGGGAATAAATTAAGTTCAGAAACTTCAGAAGAATTTTCATTGATTCCAACATATTGGTAATCTTTATTAAGAAGAACAATTGTCGATGTTTGTACAACATTCGTTGGTGTTGAAACGGTAATAGTACTTGTAATAATTCTAAATAAAGGAAATAACTTTGTTGATGGATAATTAGCTAATTGAGTATAATAATCCCAAGTAAATTGCTCAATATTTCCAGTAGCAAAAAAAGCCGGAATGCTATAATCGAAATATGTATACGTTTTTACCCTTAGTGCATTTGGAAAAGATCGACCAGGCAAATTAAGCGTTCCCATGCCATCAGCAGCGATGTTTGAATTTCCATTGGATATAGTACCATTATTTGCACCTGACTTAAGTGATCCTGAAAAGGCAGGTGAAGAAGTTGATGTTCCATAAGCCATTGGATAAACCATATATATGGCTGGCGTTGAAAAATAATAATCAACGCTTTGAGTTAATGCGGTAAAGTTACCACCCCAAAAATTAAAAACTGAAGAACTACTTGAATAAAAGTTTTTAGTGTTGTTATTCGTTTCTACAACTGTAGCTGAAGGATATAAACTCCCACTTGCCACGGAAGCAACTGTTGTGTAATTATTTGTAACTGCTAGTGTTCTAGTATTAGGTGTTGTAAATGTCCAAACAGCACTTGATCCTGAAGCTCCTGGGTTAATCCCGGTAGAATCTATCTGAATGACCTGGTACATATCACCTGAAACAGGAGCATGGTTAGATTGTTGCAATAAAACCTGAGAATTAACTAAAGTTAAACTCGCAAAAAAAGATAGTACAGTAAAGTAAAGTTTTTTCATGTGTGTGTTTTTAAAATTTGAATACCAAAGATAATAAAATTCTGCTATAATACTGAAGTAGAGCAAAGCACACTTCACTATTATTTAACACGAAAGAAAGAGGTAAAAGGTTGGGTTTACAGTAAATAGATACTAGTACAATACCCCAATTTATCTATCTTATTTACTGTTTAATTGAGTTTTAGCTCCAATTCAGGCTCTTTTGTAGCAGTTTCCTGCTGGCCCAAAAGAGAAGGGGCTTTAATAGTTTCGATTTGGTCGGTTGGTACCTTACGGCGGCGCTTGCGTTTATGACCAGTACTATTTGGGGTTGTAGAGCTTATTATAGGAGATGTAGAATTTGACACAGAACCTGTATCAGTTTTAACAGTGCGGGCCTGGGTATTTTGAGCTAAAGTTGGCGATTGGTTTTTAGTACTAAATGTGTTTGTAATTACTGCTACTTGAGTTGTTGTTGCAGGAGGCGTTTCTAATTTTACGGGGACTGAATCTGTTTTTACAATTGGCTTTTCTACAACCGTTTTAACAGGTTCTTTTTTAACAACCACAGCTGTTTTTGTTTGCTCGGGTTTGTAATTATTAGGGTCGGGAATTAATCCTTTTTCAACTTGAGTTGGAGTGTTAGTTTTAAAATCAACAAAGCTTAACATGATTGCTGAAACTCCAACTAAAGCAGCTATAAAAACCACCGGAAGAACAACATTACGGTTAATGTTTAAATTAAATTCGGGTAATTTAAATCGACTAAGATTTTGATTGGAATTGTTCTGTACAAAATTACGCTCAAATTCATCCCAATCAGATTCATTATACTCTACAGCCTTGCTGTTCTGCAAGGTTAAACGAATTTGTGCTTCGTCTAATTCGTAACTAAACAAACTGCTCATTCTTTAACGATTTATTGTTTTTATCAATATTCTTCTGAAGGTTAAACCTTGCTTTTTCTAAATTCGATTTTACGGTTTGCTCGCTCGCTTCTAATATCTCAGCCGCTTTACATAAATCATAACCTTCAACAACATTCAAATTAAAAATTAAACGTTGCGAAGGTACTAACTGGTGCAAAGATTTTATTAATACATCAAACTCAACATTTTTAAAATCGGTTAATGTACTATCAATAAACAAATCATAAGTTTTAACAGGGGTATCCGTTACACGAACTGTACTTGCTACATAATATTCGCTTCTTATATTGCGGATATATCCCACACAAAACACAATGAATTCTTCTTTTATCCATTGCTCAAGACTTAAGTTACCGTTTAGTTTAAATTTGTGAAGATTATTAAATAAAAAAGCAAAGCCATTTTGAACTATTTCTGCGCTTTGCTCTTTACTTTTAGAATATCTTAAGGCAATAACTGCTAATTGGGTATAAAAGGCCTCGTAAAATTGCTTTTTGGCAACTTTATCGTTTTTGATGCAAGCCGATATGATTTCGGTATCTAGCATAGCCGAGGGGTTTTTCCTATTTCTACGCTAAGATATTAACAAAGGTTACATAAATTGTTAAAAACTAGCCTCCTAGCCCAATTTTTTCAGAAAAATCGACCGGAATGCGCTTTTTGATGTAAAATTTGCCGGCTTTAAGAGTACCCTTTACTTGAATATTTCCCAATTTACTTGCACCGCCACCCATCAAACCCATTACGTCCATTAAGTTCAGGTCTTTTAAATCGGTCTTTAATTTAAAAACGTATGGCTTTTCACTGTGCCCGTTAATATGAACTCTTTTGTATAACCGAGCCTTTCCCATTTTCATACCACTATATGTAATATCAAATTCGGAAGGATAAATGGAGAAACCGTTTGCGTTTGGATTTTTAATACCTAAAATAACTTCTCCTTCAATTCCATCCTGACTCACTTTAGTCAGCCTGAAACTTTTTACGCCCGTTACTTGAACTTCTTTCAATTCTTTACAGGAGTTAAAAAAAAGAAGCGCACTTATGAAAATTAAGAATCTAAACTTTTTCATTAATCTTTTTCTTATCGTCACTTATTTTTTTGATGATGCCAAATAAAGATACAGCTGTCCAAACTGCTTCCAGTATCACAAAGGGAATAAAACTTATTAAAAGAGACGCAATACCTGCCAACAATGCACCTAAGAAATTTAGAAAAAGATAAGTGTAAGAATCGGCAGTAATTATTTTAAGAAGGTTTAATCCAAAACCAATCAGTAAAATACTTACGCCCGTTGTTGCAATCCAATCGGAAGTACTCATTATTTATTATTTACAAAATGCTTGTAAAATAAAGGAATGGTTTCAATGCCCTTATAGTAATTAAACAAACCATAATGTTCGTTTGGCGAATGCAAAGCATCGGTATCTAAACCAAATCCCATTAACATACTATCCAATCCTAACTCTTTTTTAAATAAAGCTACTATTGGAATACTTCCTCCACCTCTGGTAGGAATTGGTTTTTTACCATATGCTTCTTCCATCGCCATACTAGCTGCTTTAAATGCTGCCGAGTTTGGAGAAACAACCACCGGCTCTCCACCATGGTGATGAGACACTTTTATTTTCACTGACTTCGGTGCGATTTTTTCGAAATGCTTTTTGAAAATTTCTGAGATTTTTTCTGAACTCTGATTCGGCACTAAACGCATACTTATTTTTGCAAATGCTTTAGAAGGCAATACTGTTTTAGCACCTTCACCTGTATAGCCGCCCCAAATTCCGTTTACATCTAAAGTTGGACGGATACCTGTTCTTTCATTGGTTGTAAATCCTTTCTCGCCTTGCTCCTGCTCCACATCCAAATCCTTCTTAAAATCATTTAAATTAAATGGTGCTTTTGCCATTTCATCTCTTTCTTCTTTTGTCAACTCCACCACATCATCATAAAAACCCGGAATAGTAATGTGATTATTTTCATCATGACAAGAAGCAATCATTTTACAAAGTACATTTACAGGATTAGCAACCGCACCACCATAAACTCCACTGTGTAAATCGCGATTCGGTCCGGTAATCTCTACTTCCATATAAGATAAACCACGAAGACCGACATCAATAGACGGTGTGTCATTTGCAATCATAGATGTATCAGAAATTAAAATGATATCACCTTTTAAACGTGCTTTATTTTCTACAATCCATGGACCTAAATTTGCTGAACCAACTTCTTCTTCGCCTTCAATCATAAACTTTACGTTGCAAGGAAGGGTTCCTGTTTTCATCATTACTTCAAACGCTTTCACATGCATGTACATTTGTCCTTTATCATCGCAAGCACCACGAGCAAAAATGGCTCCATCAGGATGTAAAGCTGTTTTCTTAATCACAGGCTCGAACGGAGGTGAATCCCATAACTCTAATGGATCCGGAGGCTGAACATCGTAATGTCCGTAAACAATTATAGTTGGTAATTTAGGATCAATTATTTTATCGCCATAAACAACTGGATAGCCTTTGGTTTTAGAAATTTCAACGTTCTCAACACCCGCTTCAATTAAACGTTGTTTTACCGCCTCAGCAGTTTTATTTACATCGCCGCTATGTTTTGGATCGGCACTTACCGATGGTATTTTTAATAAATCTAATAACTCGTTTAAAAAACGCTCTTTGTTAGCGTTTATGTAAGTTGTAATCTGACTGCGTTCCATATTCAAAAAATTTGTGCTAATGTAGGATTTTTACATCAAATTGTTAATTAACTATTACGATTTATTACTACTTCGCTTTTGATTTAGTACCTTTAAATAAATTATGAAAATGGCTCGTTTTTCACTTTCTCTTCTTGCATTGCTTGGTTTTACAATCGGTTACGCTCAGTTTCCCAATGTATTAATCAGTACTAGTAATAGTCCGGAGGAAGTTAGCATTGCAATAAATCCGAAAAACACGAATCAAATTGTTGCAGGCGCCAACCTCAACAACATGTACCGCAGCAATGATGCCGGTGCTACTTGGACAGTCGGAACTCTAGCTTGTTCGGCTTATGGCGTATGGGGCGACCCGGTTGTAATTTGGGATACTGCTAATGCGTGTTATTATATGCATCTTTCTAATCCTCCTTCAGGACCCGGAAATTCATGGATTGACAGAATTGTAGTTCAGAAATCAGGTAATTTCGGACAAACTTATACTACTTGTGTTGGCGTTGGAAAAAATGGAGTAAAAGCTCAGGATAAAGAGTGGATGGTTGTAAATCCAACCAATAATGAAATTCACATGACTTGGACTCAGTTTGATGATTATGGAAGTGCGTTGGCAACCGACAGTTCATTAATCATGTATTCCAAATCAAGTGATGGTGGTACAACTTGGACTTCACCTTACCGTTTGTCTTTTTATGCCGGAGATTGTATTGATGAAGATTCAACAGTTGAAGGTGCTACTCCTGCCGTTGGGCCTTTAGGTGAAGTTTATGTTGCATGGGCTAGTCAAAATGGTTTAATGTTTCAAAAATCTACAAATGGAGGAATAACCTGGTTACCCTTAGAACAAGCGATTACTGCAACTCCCGGTGGTTGGGATTACACAATTGCCGGTGTACAACGTTGCAACGGATTACCGTTTACAGTTTGTGATTTAAGTAACGGCCCAAACAAAGGAACTATTTATGTAAACTGGAGCGACCAACGCAATGGAATTTTAGATACAGATATTTGGTTAGTAAAATCAACCGACAATGGTGCAACATGGAGTTTACCAAAACGTGTAAATGATGATCTGCCGGGGAAACAACAATTTATGAGTCATATGACTATTGACCAGGTAACAGGTTATTTGTATGTTTTATTTTATGACAGAAGAAATTACACAAGCGGAAATAACACGGATGTTTATTTAGCAGTTTCGAAAGATGGAGGAAATTCGTTTGTGAATTATCAAATTAATGCGAATGTATTTTCGCCTAACGCTTCCTTTTTCTTTGGTGATTATATTTCTGTTTCGGCGCATAACAATGTTATCCGTCCGATTTGGATGCAAATGACAAACACTGGTGCACTTAGTGTTTGGACTTCGTTAGTGAATCCTGTTATATTAGGATTAGAAGATGCGAAAAAAGATAATTTAAGCATACTAAACGCACAACCTAATCCGTTTAAAACTGAAACGAGTGTTGAATTTTCGTTGCAGGATAAAACTAATTTAACCGTTCAGTTAATGGATGTAACCGGAAAATTGATTAATGAGCCTGTTACTAAAAAAGATTTCGCGAAAGGAAATCACAAATTAGAAATTAACGCGCAACAATTAAACCTGAAACAAGGATTATATTTTTTAGTGATTTACGGCGATATAAAATGTAAACATGTTAAATTATTAGTAGAGTGATTTCAATAAAAAAAATAACAATCGCTTTTCTATTTGTTCTCTCTTTCGGATTGAAAGCACAAACCCGCATTTATAATTTTAACACAATTCCATTAGGCGATTCAGTTCGGATTAATTTTACTATTCTTCAGTCGAGTGTAACTTGCGCCGGCTATCAAATATTAAAAGGTTCGGATTCGTTAACTTTAAATCCTATTTACGTTTACCCCGGTATTTGTGGCACCACCAGTTCAAACGAAATTTATAATTACACTGATTTTAGTCCGAATAAATTAACACCAAACTTTTACCAGGTTCATATTCCACCAAACGATTATTCAATTGTAAAACGAGTTGATTTAGCAGCTTCCTTTTCTAATTTATTAATTTACCCTCAACCTGTAGAGGATATTTTAAGTATTGCTATTAGCGGACAAAAAAATTATTATTATGAAATCACCATCTTTGATAGGTTTGGACGAAAGAAAGGATTTGGAAGTGGTAATGCAACAGATAAAATTACATTAGATGTTTCAGGATTTGCTGAAGGGGTTTACGTGTTTTACATTGTAACCAACAACGCCGGAAATTACCGTGGAAAGTTTTTGAAGAAACCGAAAGGAAACTAATTATTTTCTATAGATTAAAGCAACAGCATAAGCATTCACACCTTCTTCGCGACCAACATAACCCAACCTTTCATTAGTTGTAGCTTTAATTGAGATTTCGTTTTTTGTTACTTTTAAAATTGGAGCAAGTACACTTTGCATGGCATCAATGTGTGGATTTATTTTAGGAGCCTCCATACTTAAAGTAGAATCAATATTACCAACAGCATAGCCATTTTTATCTAACAACTCAACCACTTCCTTCAATAATAATTTACTATCAGCTCCTTTATATTTTGGATTTGTATTTGGAAAATGAAAGCCAATATCACGTAAATTGGCGGCGCCTAATAGCGCATCACAAATAGCATGCAATAAAACATCAGCATCGCTATGACCCACACAACCTTTATCAAACTCCAGTTTTATACCACCCAACCACAATTCTCTTCCCTCACCTAAAGGATGTACATCATAACCAAAACCAACTCTAATGTTTATCATAATTTTATTCTTTGGTAGCTGAGTTTGTTGAAGCTATTTTACATCGCAAGTAGTAGAACCTGACGATAAATTCTGACAATGTTTTTGCGCTTGCTTTTTTGTACCCTCTACTTCTCCGGCCTCATAAGAGCCATTTGAATTAGTACATTCACACTTGTATGTTTTTTTGCACGAAGCAAATAATACCAAAGTAAATGCCAGCAAAAGTATTTTTTTATTTATCATGAACTAAAGATAAGAAAATAATTTTATCCCTCTATGGCTCTTACACCAGGCAAACTCCCCTGCTCTATATATTCTAATAAAGCGCCGCCACCTGTGCTAACATAACTTACTTTATCAGCCATATTATACTTGTTAATGGCTGCCACGCTATCACCACCACCAATTAAACTAAAGGCGCCATTTTTTGTTGCCTCAACAATAGCAAGAGCGGCTTGCTTAGTTCCATTTTCAAAATTGCTCATTTCAAAAACACCCATAGGACCGTTCCATAAAATGGTTCTAGAATTTTTGATCACTTCACTATTCATCTTCACAGTTTCAGGTCCGGCATCTAAACCCATCCATCCATCCGGAATTTCATTTATTTTACATTGTTTGATATTGGCATCATTCGAAAAATTATCAGCTATAACAGAATCTGTTGGGATGTAAATATTCACTCCCATTTTTTTTGCTTTATCTAACAATGATTTTGCTGTGTCTAATCTATCATCTTCGCAAAGCGATTTTCCGATACTACCACCCATTGCTTTTACAAAGGTGAATGCCATACCACCACCAATTAAAATATTGTTGGCTTTATTCATGAGTTGTTCGATGATTAAAATTTTATCGCTCACTTTAGCACCACCAATTATTGCAGTGAAAGGTTTTTCAGCTTTGTTTAATACTTTATCGATACTCGCTACTTCACCTGCCATTACAAAACCAAAACATTTCGAATCCACATTAAAAAATTTTGCAATCACTGCTGTTGAAGCATGCTCACGATGCGCAGTACCAAAAGCATCATTCACATAAATATCGCCGTGCTTACTTAATTTTTGCGCAAACTCCTCGTTTCCTTTTTCCTCTTCTTTATAAAAACGTAAATTCTCTAATAATAAAACTTTTCCGCTTTTTAATGCAGCCGATTTTGAGAACGCATCTGCACCAATACAATCGTCAGCGAAACTTACTTCTGTTCCCAATAAAGCAGAAACATTTTTTACAATGTGCTTTAAGGAATATTTATTAGTCGGTCCTTCTTTTGGTCGGCCTAAATGCGACATCAACACAATACTTCCGCCATCTTTCAATATTTTTTTTAGAGTAGGGATTGCTGCTTTAATACGTGTTTCATCAGTTACTTCAAATGCATCATTTAACGGGACATTAAAATCAACACGAATCAATGCGCGTTTGTTTGAGAAATTTATAGAGTCAACAGTTTTCATAAAATGTAAATGAGATTGATAAAATAAAACTACTTTTTTCCTGTACTTCCAAACCCACCTGCTCCGCGTTTGGTTTCATCTAATTCCATCACGCCGTACCACTCGATGGTTTCGTGACGGGCAATTACCATTTGTGCAACGCGCTCGCCATCATTAATCGTAAAATTTTCGTTGGATAGATTTACTAATAATACTTTTATTTCGCCGCGGTAATCTGCATCGATTGTTCCTGGAGAATTTAAAACCGTAATTCCATTTTTAAATGCTAATCCGCTGCGTGGACGGATTTGCGCTTCGTGTCCTTGAGGTAATTCAATAAACAAACCGGTTGGCACTAAAACTCTTTCAAGAGGTTTTAATACAATTGGTAAATTCAAATTAGCTCTTAAATCCAGACCTGCCGAGTGATCGGTAGCGTATTCAGGTAATGGATGATTGGATTGGTTTACAACTTTAATGGTAATCATGATTGCAATTGGTTTTTGACGTTCTTTAAGCCGTTGGATTAAAAGAAAACTTACTTTAATCAATCTTCTTCAATCCTACGGCTTTTAGATTGGAAAATTCCAATTTATAAAACAACCATGCAAATAATAATACCAACAAATTATTCAAAGCTAATTTAAGAATGGCATTATCAATGCTTTGGTAGGTGAAAGAAAGTGCGTAGAGACCTAAAGCTAATCCTACAAACACCAATATAGCGCGTATGTTGTACTTTATTGGGTAGTGTTTTTGTCCGAGAATATAAGAAACAATCATCATTACCCCATAAGCCGCTAAAGTTGCCCAAGCACAAGCTACGTAACTATATGTAGGGACAAAAATTACATTTACTGCAATGGTAACAACAGCTCCAATGATGGCGATGGTGGCACCAAAACCTGTTCTCCCGCTTAATTTATACCAAATAGAAAGATTGTATACCACTCCCAAGCACAAGTTTGCCATTAGTAAAATTGGCACCACTTTTAATCCGGCGCGATATTCTTCATCTATCAAATAACTAATCCATTGCATGTTCATCATCGTTCCTAAAAATAAGAACGAACAAAAGATGACAAAATATTTCATTACCACGGCAATCACTTTCTTCGAATTTTTATCGGCAGCTTGATTAAAGAAAAACGGTTCTGCGGCAAAACGAAATGCTTGTATAAAAATGGTCATGAGAATCGCAATTTTATAACAAGCACTGTAAATTCCCTGTGCAACTTGCGCTGCATCTTTGTCTATCATTAATTTTTTTAAGATAATTCTATCCAAAGTTTCATTTACCATTCCTGCTAATCCCAAAATAATTAAGGGCCAGGTGTATTTAAGCATTTGGTTTAAAAGTTCTTTGTTGATTTTTAGTTTTAGT
>JAGNIU010000016.1 GCA_018000995.1 Bacteroidia bacterium | reverse complement strand
AAAAATATCCAATTAGAGAACAAAACTCCATCTACTGAATCAGAAGTATCACGCTTTACTTTATCGGAGTCAGAAGACAAGAAAATAGAGATTCGTCCGAATAATTCGTTCTTGCACGATAACGTGGATTAATCTTTAATCAACATTGCAGAAAGCCGTTCTAAACAAGGAACGGCTTTTTTTTCGTCACAAAAACACTATATCCCACTAAACTTTTGAGGGATTTTGTGCCTTTGTGATTTAGTGGCTAATTCGCGTTCTAGGTTGGATGAATAAAGAGTATCGATAAAAAACGTAACTTAGCTTAAAATTTAAAAACATGACATTCGAAGAACAAATAAATGGCGACATCAAAACCGCTATGTTAGCTAAGGATAGCAAAAAACTGGAAGTTTTAAGAGCTATTAAAAATGTAGTTATTATTTTGAAAACGTCACCTGAAGGAATTTCAGATGATGCTATTCTAAAATCTATTCAGAAGGAAGTAAAGAAGCGTAAAGAATCAGCTGAAATATTTATACAACAAAACAGAATTGATTTAGCGGATGTTGAATTGTATCAAGCGGGAATTATGGAAACCTATTTACCGCAACAAATGAACGAAAACGAAATAAGAGTTCATTTACAAAAAATCATTAGCGAAACAGGCGCATCTTCACCTGCGGACATGGGTAAGGTAATGGGCGCTGCTACAAAAGTATTTGCCGGTAAGGCCGACAATAAAATTGTATCACAAGTGGTAAAAGAACTTTTAAATAAATAACTTGTCACTTCTCGACTCCGCTCGAAATGACAAATACGAATGTCAGTTCGAGCGAAGTCGAGAACCTCTAATAAAATTCTGATTTGAAGAATGTATTCATAATCTTATTTTTATCTACTACACTTTTAAAAGCGCAGGTAAAAGATAATGATTACGTTTTGGAAGCGCCGCGGGATTACAGTAAAGACCCTGCCTTAAATGCAAACTTCATTGAGATTTTAGGGAACAGTGGTTTTTTATTCTCTTTAAATTGGGATCGAATTTTTCTTTACAAACCGGATTTGAAAATTTCAGGAAGATTAGGTGTAGGTGTTTGGCCAAGTGGTCCTAATCTGGAACAATCTTACGTGTTTGAGAATAATTATATTTTTTTGGATGGCGACCATCATTTAGAAGTTGGTCCGGGTTTAACATTATGGAGAAAATATAATCCTGTTTGCAGCGACACTTCACAAGCGCCAAATTACAAATGGGAAAATGTTTGGTTCGGCATGTTTCGTTTAGGATACCGATATCAAAAAAATGAAGAGGGTTTTTTCTTTAAAGCAGGATTCACACCGTTTCCTTATCGTAAATACGACTGTGCCAGTGAGTGGTTTCCTACGCGATGGAATTATTTATTCGGCATTGCAATTGGTATAACGTATTAATTTACTTCAAACTCACACCACAACCTTTATATACTTTATCATTTAAAGACACAGTAATCGTATAAGGATTTTTTACACCGGCTTGGTCGGTGCATTCATGTTCTTCAATCTTTACATTTAAACGTGTTTCTTTTCCTGCTTCAGTATTTTTGTATGAGAAACTACTGTAACCGGTACTTGAATCAAAATATTTAGAAATATTTCTGATGATTAAACTGTCTTTTCCGTAATCAACAATTAATCTGAACTTATCAGTATAATACTCAGCAATCCATCCCGGTTCTGTACCCGAAGCTTTAAAAAGCAATTCAGATTCTCCTTCAGCAGTCATTCTTTCTAAAGTGCCCAGACTTTTCAATTCTTCAATGTCGTGTGCCACTTCAGTTGAATCTGCATCCATCTGCTTGTCAATTTTTTCAATTTGTTCGCAGCTTAATAAACTGAAACAGGCAAGAGCTAAAAAATATTTTTTCATATTATTTTCTTTTTAAAACTTTATGTACTGCACTCACAATATCCGTAGTATCTAATCCGTATTTTGTCATTAATTCATCAGGTGTTCCACTCTCTCCAAAACTATCATTAACAGCAACAAATTCTTGTGGAGTTGGTAATTTACGAGTCAACAATTGCGCAACGCTATCTCCTAAACCGCCATTCATTTGATGCTCTTCTGCAGTCACCACGCACTTTGTTTTGGTTACAGATTTTAAAATTGCTGCATCATCTAATGGCTTTATAGTATGGATATTTATCACTTCAGCAGAGATTCCTAATTGTGCTAATTGCGCTTCCGCTTCAATAGCTTTCCAAACTAAATGTCCGGTTGCAATAATGGTAACATCAGTGCCTTCAGTCAACACAACTGCTTTTCCAATTTCAAATTTTTGGTCGGCTGGTGTAAAGTTGGGAACACTTGGTCGGCCAAAACGTAAATAAACCGGACCATCATATTTTGCAATCGCAATTGTCGCTGCTTTGGTTTGATTAAAATCACATGGATTAATAACTACCATGCCCGGTAACATTTTCATTAAACCAATGTCCTCTAAAATTTGATGTGTCGCCCCATCTTCACCTAAAGTTAATCCGGCGTGTGAAGCACAAATTTTTACATTCTTACCTGAGTAAGCAACGCTTTGACGAATTTGATCGTACACACGTCCTGTACTAAAATTAGCAAACGTTCCTGTAAAAGGAATTTTTCCACCGATAGTTAAACCGGCAGCAATGCCAATCATATTTGCTTCTGCAATTCCAACTTGGAAAAAGCGAGTTGGAAATTCTTTTGCGAAGGCATCCATCTTTAAGGATTCTGTTAAGTCGGCACAAAGCGCAACAACATCTGCATTTTGTTTTCCTACTTCTAATAATCCTGCGCCGAAGCCTGAGCGGGTGTCTTTTTTCTCAGTAAAAGTGTATTTAGTTGTCATAGTTTCTGTAAGCATCTTAATTTAATTTTAAGTTGGTGGTTATGCCCGAGCTAATGGCAAATTTCCGCTCAATGGTTTTTGTTGTTTCTTTTGTATTTTCAAAACGGAATTCCATTTTGTAAGAACCCGGTTGCAAATAAATAATTTCATTTTGTAAAGCAGCATTCAAATTGCAAACCCAGGTCACTTGTTTTCCATCATCTAAATAAATACTTCCAAATCCACTTCCTATTTTAGAAATATAAGCTGTGCCTGATGTTGGAACTTTAATGGTGTTAGTTGTACTTTGTTTAATTTCCACCGCACTTAATTTAATTCTCGGTAGCGTTAAAATTTCCAAATCATATTTTCCTACAATGTATTTATCTGTTTTTCCAAATTCATGAACGTTCAATGTTTTCATCTCACCACTTTTGCGTACAACTGTAGTTGGATAATATTTACTCAAAGGACCATCCAACTCTAATTTCAAATAACCTTGAGGCGCATCAACAGGAATGACATTGTGTTTTCCTCTTGTAATAGTAATATTATTTTTTTCTACAGGAGGAATGGTATGAACAGTGAGATTATATTTAATATCAGGATTTAAAACTAAAGTATCCGGATTTCCTCTGTGATTAATAGTGTGCAGATAATTATATTTTATTTGTTTTGTTTCTGCGTCGTAAAAGGTCATGTTCACATCCGTCTCAGTCGGTTTTTTCAAAATATCTAATAAATCAACTTGCACTGTTGTTTGAGAAATTGCTTCTGTAATTACCAAATTTAAAACATCTTCAAAATTGGCTTCATTACTTACATCATAGAACTTTCCCATGCAACCAAATACATCGGCGAACTTCACATCTAAACCAACGCCAATAACAAATGGACGAAGAAAAATTCCTTTTTTCTGTAATGCAATTGAAACTTCACAAGGATTACCACCACATTCTTCAATACCATCAGTAATTAAAATCACAATATTTCTGCAATTGCTGCAAGGTGTAAAATCTGCTGCACATTCTCCCAATGAAAAAGCAATTGGAGTTGTGCCAAGCGGTTCTAATTTTTGAATCCGTTGTTTAATAAGTGTAGAATTGGTTTTTGTATTCCCGAATGGAACTTCCAATTTTGTGTCCTTACAATTGCGTTCTTTAAATAAAGTGGTATGTCCGTAACAACGTAATGCTAATTCTAAGTTTGGAATATTTTTCAGACTGTCTAAAAATTTCCCCATCACTTTTTTCGCCACTTCAATTTTGATGTTACTATTCCAAGGCGCGTACATGCTGTACGAATCATCGAAAATAAAAAGGATGCGATTAGTTGGTTGTGCAAGTAAAAAATTAAAAGTAAAAAACAAAAAGAAGAGAACAGATTTTCTGTGAATTAATTTCCTTAAGACTTTTAACTTTTGACTTTCCACTTTTAACTTTTTAATAATCTCCAACAGTTTCTTCTAATTGTGCTAAAGCAGTTTTCAATTGCTCATCATTAGGAGCTTTACCATGCCATTTGTGTGTGCCCATCATAAAATCAACACCGGCTCCCATTTCTGTTCTTACTAAAATCATAACGGGTTTTCCTTTGCCAAGATACGTTTGTGCATTTTTTATGCCTGCAATTACAGCTTCAATATCATTTCCCTTGGCAATTTCTAAAGTCTGCCAGCCAAAAGCTTCAAACTTTGCTTTCAAATTTCCGAGTGATAAAATATTCTCAACATCACCATCAATTTGTCGGCCATTATAATCAACTGCAGCAATATAATTATCTACTTTGTTAGCTGCTGCATAAAGAGCGGCTTCCCAAATTTGTCCTTCTTGTAATTCACCATCACCGTGCAGACTGTAAATAATACTTTTATCGCCGTTTAATTTTTTCGTTAAGGCTGCACCAATAGCAACACTCATTCCTTGTCCTAATGAACCACTAGCGATACGAATACCAGGTAAATGTTCGTGAGTAGTTGGGTGTCCTTGCAAACGGGTATTTAATTTTCTAAATGTTTTTAATTCTTCAACTGGGAAATATCCGCTGCGAGCTAACACACTGTAAAATACAGGAGAAATATGTCCGTTACTTAAGAAAAATAAATCTTCACCTTTTCCATCCATTGAGAATGATTTTGGGTTGTGATTCATAATTTCACTGTAAAGTGCAACAAAATATTCAACACAACCAAGTGAACCACCTGGGTGACCAGAGTTAACAGCGTGAACCATACGCAAAATATCGCGTCGAACTTGAGAACAAAGATTTTTTAATTGGGTAGCATCAGCCATAGTGAGGGATTTGGGGCAAAAGTACTATTTGCAATCGCCCCTTTAAATTAATGTTGAAAATCTACCCTCTATGTTAAAAACTAAGTCGGCCCAAGATATTAACATAATTGACGAAAGCCCTCGTGTTTGCTATATTTGCAGGTTTTACAAGAGGAAAAAGCATAAAAAATTGCTTTTCACTTTTGACTTTTAACTTTTAACTTGTTTTATGGCCTTAAAGTGCGGAATTGTAGGGTTGCCAAATGTCGGGAAATCAACCCTTTTTAATTGTTTGAGTAATGCGAAGGCCCAGGCGGCGAACTTTCCATTTTGTACAATCGACCCCAATGTGGGCACTATTACTGTACCGGATGAGAGGCTAAATAAGCTCTCTGATTTGGTAAAACCCCAAAATATCGTTCCAACTACGGTTGAAATTGTGGATATCGCCGGTTTAGTGAAGGGTGCTAGCAAAGGCGAAGGTTTAGGAAATAAATTTTTAGGAAACATTCGCGAGTGTAATGCGCTTTTGCATGTGTTGCGTTGTTTTGATGACCCAAATGTAATTCACGTTGATGGAAATGTAAATCCTGTTCGCGATAAAGAAATTATTGATACTGAATTACAGTTGAAAGATTTGGAAAGTGTTGAAACCAAAATGAAGAAGTACGAGAAGCTTGCTAAAAGTGGCGCTGATAAAGAAGCTGTAAAAACTTATGCAGCTCTTACCAAATTGAAGGAAACTTTAGAGAGTGGAAAATCAGCTCGTGCTTGTGCTTTAGAAGAAAACGAATTACCGTATATAGCAGACTTACATTTGTTGACTATTAAACCGGTGATGTATGTTTGTAATGTTGAAGAAGCATCTGCAAAAACAGGAAATGCATACGTAGAAGCAGTTCGTAACGCGATAAAAGATGAAGGCGCTGAAGTGTTAGTTATAACAGCACAAATGGAAAGTGAAATTGCATCTTTAGAAACATACGAAGAAAAACAAATGTTTTTACAAGAGATGGGATTAGATGAGCCAGGTGTAAATAAATTAATTAAAACAGCTTACAAATTATTAGACCTTCAAACCTATTTCACTTGTGGTGTAAAAGAAGTTCGTGCGTGGACTATCACAAAAGGAATGAAAGCTCCTGAAGCGGCCGGTGTAATTCATACTGATTTTACAAAAGGATTTATTAAAGCAGAAGTTATCGGGTATGATGATTTCATTACACTTGGTTCTGAAGCTGCTTGTCGCGATGTAGGTAAATTAAGAATAGAAGGAAAAGAATATGTTGTTAATGATGGTGATGTAATGCATTTCCGTTTTAATGTTTAGGATTTATTATGAAAAATCACGAGATAGATTATAAAATTTCAGGAGAAGAGTTACAATGCGTAGAGATTGAACTCGATCCACAAGAAGCAGTTATTGCTGAACCGGGAAGTTTCATGTTTATGACTGAAGGTATTGAAATGGCTACTATGTTCGGTGATGGCAGTAACCAAGGTGGATTCATGGGTAAATTATTTACTGCAGGAAAACGTTTGTTGACGGGAGAAAGTTTATTCATGACTGTTTACACAAACGTATCAGCACAAAAAAGACAAGTAACATTTGCAGGACCATACACAGGAAAAATTATTCCAATGGATCTTTCTAAACTAGGAGGAAAAATTATTTGTCAGAAAGACAGTTTTCTTTGCGCAGCGAAAGGTGTTGATATCGGCATTGAATTCCAAAAGAAATTAGGAACAGGATTATTTGGTGGTGAAGGTTTCATCATGCAAAAATTAGAAGGAGATGGAATGGCTTTTGTTCATTCAGGTGGTTACATCGTTGAAAAAGATTTGCAGCCCGGAGAATTATTAAAAGTAGATACAGGCTGTTTAGTGGCATTTACACAAACAGTAAACTACGATATACAATTTGTGAAAGGTGTGAAGAACGTTATTTTCGGTGGTGAAGGTTTGTTTTACGCAACACTTCGCGGACCGGGAAAAATTTGGTTACAATCATTACCAATAAGCCGCTTAGCAGGAAGAATCTTATCATACGGTGGAAGCAAAGGTAAAGAAGGCGGAAGTATTTTAGGTGGCTTAGGAAATCTTCTCGACGGAGACGGTATTTAAATCAACAAGGAACTAGAAACACAGAAACAAGAAATTAAAACATGGCAAAAGAAAAAGGTAGTTACGACGAGGACAGCATAAAATCCCTAGACTGGAAAGAGCATATTCGTATGCGTCCTGGTATGTACATCGGGAAATTAGGTGACGGATCAGCGTTCGATGATGGTATTTACGTTCTTATTAAAGAGGTAATGGATAACTCCATCGATGAATACATGATGGGCGCCGGAAAACGTATTGATATTTTAGTGAAAGAAGGCGCGGTTTCTATTCGCGATTTTGGACGTGGTATTCCATTAGGAAAAGTGGTTGATGTAGTTTCTAAAATCAACACCGGTGGTAAATACGATAGCGATGCTTTCAAAAAATCAATTGGATTAAATGGAGTAGGTACTAAAGCGGTAAATGCTTTATCGAATAGTTTTATCGTTACTTCTTTCCGCGACGGACAAAGTAAAACAGTTGAGTTCTGCCGTGGAGAGATAGTTAAAGAACACAAGCTAACTAAATCAAACGAACCTAACGGAACGTATGTAGAATTTAAACCGGATGATTCCATTTTCAAAAAATATCATTATGTACACGAGTACATTGATAAAATGGTTTGGAATTATGCGTTCTTAAATACAGGTTTAACTCTTACTTTAAACGGACAAGAATATAAATCCGAAAACGGATTAAAAGATTTATTAGAGAAAAATCTTACAGGCGAAATTCTTTATCCTATTATTCACTTACGTGGAGATGATATTGAAGTAGCTATGACCCATAGTGATGAACATTTCTCAGAAGAATATTATTCTTATGTGAATGGTCAATATACTACCCAAGGCGGAACACATCAAGCCGCATTCCGTGAAGCGGTTGTAAAAACCATTCGTGAGTTTTATAAAAAAGATTTTGATCCAACTGACGTTCGTAAATCAATCGTTGCTGCTATTTCAGTTCGCGTACAAGAACCGGTTTTCGAATCACAAACAAAAACTAAATTAGGTTCTCAGGAAATCGCACCGGGCGGACAATCTATTCGTTCATTCGTTGGTGATTTCATTAAAGGACAATTAGATAATTATTTACATAAGAATTCTGATGTTGCAAAAGCAATCGAGGCAAAAATTCAGGCTAACGAACGCGAACGTAAAGAATTATCAGGTATTCAAAAACTAGCAAGAGAGCGTGCTAAAAAATCTTCTCTTCATAATAAAAAATTGCGTGATTGCCGTGTTCACTTAGATGACGCAAAAAATCCCCGCGCTCACGAAACCACTTTATTCATTTGTGAGGGAGATTCTGCAAGCGGATCAATTACAAAAACCCGCGACGTAAATACACAAGCCGTATTCAGTTTAAAAGGAAAACCTTTAAATTGTTTTGGTCTTGGTAAAAAAGTAGTTTACGAAAACGAAGAGTTCAATTTATTGCAAGCAGCTTTAAATATTGAAGACAACTTAGAGGACTTAAGATATAACAACGTTGTAATTGCAACTGATGCCGATGTTGACGGAATGCACATTCGTTTGTTGTTGTTGACGTTCTTCTTGCAATTCTTCCCGGATTTAGTAAAGAACGGACATGTTTACATTTTACAAACACCTTTATTCCGTGTACGTAATAAAAAAGAAACAGCGTATTGTTATAGCGATGAAGAACGCAGAGCTGCAATCGCAAAATTAGGTCCGAAGCCTGAGATTACACGATTTAAAGGTTTAGGTGAAATTTCTCCGGATGAGTTTAAACATTTCATTGGAAAAGATATTCGTTTAGAGCCGGTGTTGTTAGATCAGCAAGCGTCGATACAGCAATTGTTAAGTTATTATATGGGTAAAAATACTCAGGAGCGGCAGGAATTTATTATAGAGAACCTGCACGTTGAAGTTGATGTAGAAGACGAATTAGTAAAGTAATTTTTTGAAGAGAACTTATGTCAAAGAAAAAAGATAATAAAAAGAATGAAGAACAATCACCATTAATGCCCATTCCGGGTGCTGAGCCGTTCAATGACCACAAGGACATGGACAGTATCAGACACGTATCAGGCATGTTCAAGAACTGGTTTATTGATTACGCTTCTTATGTAATTTTAGAGCGTGCTGTTCCTGCGTTGGAAGACGGATTAAAACCTGTACAACGCCGTATTTTACACAGCATGTGGGAACTGGAAGATGGTCGCTATAATAAAGTGGCTAACTTAATTGGTAATACCATGAAGTATCACCCACACGGTGATGCAAGTATTGGTGATGCATTGGTTGCTATTGGTCAGAAAGATTTGTTGATCGACATGCAAGGTAACTGGGGTAACATTCTTACAGGAGATTATGCAGCTGCACCACGTTATATTGAGGCGCGTTTATCAAAATTTGGATTAGAGGTTTTATTTAACCCAAAAACTACAAATTGGGGAATGAGTTATGATGGCCGTAACAAAGAGCCAATTAATTTACCGGTTAAGTTCCCATTATTATTAGCGCATGGTGTAGAAGGTATTGCAGTAGGTTTAGCTTGTAAAATTTTACCTCACAACTTTAATGAGTTAATCGATGCCTCTATCATGGTGTTGAAAGGCAAGAAGCCGCATTTGTATCCTGATTTTATTACCGGTGGTATTGCAGATTTTAGTGAGTATAATGATGGATTACGTGGTGGGAAAATTAAAATTCGTGCTCGCGTAAAGGAATTAAATTCAAAAACTATTGTTATTACTGAAATTCCTTTCGGTACAACTACAAGTTCTTTAATTGATTCGATTTTAGCAGCAAATGATAAAGGAAAAATTAAGGTTAAAAAAGTTGAAGATAATACTGCAGAGAATGTAGAGATCTTAATTCACTTACAACCGGGAATTTCTCCTGATAAAACTATTGACGCGCTTTACGCTTTCACAAATTGTGAAATGAGTATTTCGCCGAATGCTTGTATCATTGAAAATAATACACCGAAGTTCATTGGCGTTGGCGAGATTCTAAAAGCAAGCACATTCGCAACTTTAGAATTATTAAAACGCGAATTGGAAATTGAGAAACACGAATTAGAAGAAAAATGGCATTTCGCTTCGTTAGAGAAAATCTTCATTAAAGAAGAAATGTATATCGACTTCAAAAAGTATTCTAACAAAGAAACCTTATTCGAATACTTATACAATGCATTCAAACCGCATAAGAAAAAATTATTGCGCGATATTAGCGACGATGATTTACAGAAATTAACTCAAATTCCAATGATCCGTATCACCCGTTTTGATACTATCAAGGCTGAGGATTTCATGAAGGAGTTAGATTCTAAAATCGCAACTGTAAAAGGTCATTTAGCTAACTTAACTGAATACGCTATTGAGTACTTCAAGAACTTAAAGAAAAAATACGGAGAAGGAAGAGAACGCAAAACTGAATCAAAACAATTAGAAACAATTGTTGCGACTCAAGTAATTATGGCAAGCGAAAAACTTTACGTGAACCGTGAAGAAGGATTTGTGGGTACAAGTTTACGTAAGGATGAATTTGTTTGTGATTGCTCTGTTCTCGATGAAATCATTGCTTTCAGTGGCGACGGAAAAATGAAAGTATTTAAAGTACAAGATAAAGTTTTCGTAGGAAAAGATATCGTACACGTTGCCATCTTTAAACGTGATGACGAACGTACCACTTACAATATGATTTATCGTGATGGTCCGAAAGGAATTACTTTCATGAAACGTTTTAATGTGGGTGGTGTGACACGTGATAAGGAATACGACTTAACCAAAGGTACAAAAGACTCTCAAGTGTATTGGTTTACTGTAAATCCAAATGGAGAAGCAGAAAAAGTACGCGTATTATTACGTCAGGCTTCAGGTTTACGTAAATTAGAGATTGATGTAAACTTTGCGGAATTAGAAGTGAAGGGAAGAGGTTCTGTAGGTAATATCGTTACCAAATACACAGTACGTAAAGTGGAGCTTTTGAAAAAAGGTGTGACTACCTTAGGTGCTGAAGATTTCTGGTTCGATGATACTGTTCACCGTTTGAATAAAGAGGGCCGTGGTACTTATTTAGGTCAGTTTATTGGTGATGATAAGATTCTTGCTATTACAAGTAAAGGCTTCTATAAACTATACAACTATGATGTGTTAAGTCATTTTGATGAAGATGTTATCATGATTGAGAAATATTTCCCTAGTCAAACCTTGACTTGTATCTATTACGATGGGGAAAGCAAATCTTACTTCACAAAACGCTTCTTGCCGGAGAATATTTCCAGCAAATCGTTAATTGTAACAGAGCATCCTGAATCGCGCATAGAATTAATTACAGGTCAGATTAATCCGAGTGTGGAAGTTACTTTCTACAAGGAGAAAGGGAAGGATATCAAACCTGAGAAATTGAATCTAGTTGAATTTGCACCGCCGACCAACATGAAAGCGAAGGGCAAAAAATTATCTTCTTATAAAGTAAAAGACATAACCCTGCTTGAGCCGAAGGAGATCAAGGATGCAAAAAAGTTCTTAGGAAAGGACGATGACACCGGCCTTTCACCAATGGAATTGCACCGCAGAGCCATGGAGAAAATGAAATCTAAGGATCACTTAGATGGAGAAGGGCAGATTAGTTTTGAATTCTAAATATTCTAATAACGAAAAAACCCCGGTCAATTTGATCGGGGTTTTTTATTTGACAACAATTCGTCCTAGTAATTTATTCACATGAGTTTTTACTTTGGTTAAACGGAGAATATCTCTTAAAATATCTTCGTGTTCTTCTTCAGGTGCGGTTTTTAGAAGATCTTGTTTTTCTTGGAGCATTTGGCTCAAGCGTTTTTCTTTTAAACTGTAAATGGTGTGTGTTGCAGATTTCTTAAGTGTGTAAATTTCATTTTCAACGAGTACGCCAAAGCTTGCCCACTTCTCACTTAATTCAGAAGTTGCGGAAGCCATATTAATTGCAAAAGTAGAAATAGCAGGGTTTAAATGATTTTTGAAATAATTAAACTCCGGTAAACTTCCTTCTTGTAACTGATGGGTGTATTCATCCAAAATCATTTGATGAATTGGGTTCAGGAAATTTATTTCATCACGCATTAATTCAAATAAAACGTATTCAGAAATAGTTAATTCAAATTCGTGAGCTTCTTGTGCCTCATTTTCTGCATCAACACTAATAATTACATTACCGTATTGTAAAATCAAACGTAATAGTTCTTTCTCTTCACTTTCAGAAATAATTATCGATTCCTGCTTTTCTTCCTCTTCGATGAAGGTTTCAGTTGGAACGTCACTTGTTGTTTCTTGCTTTTGTTCGCCTTTAATACCTTTCGCGCGGCGTAATTTATTTACTTCCTGTTGCAGAATATTTTCCTGCAATTCCATAATGGAAGCACATTCTTTAATATAAACTGAACGAATGATTGCATCAGGAATTAAAGAAATACTTTGTACAATATCTTTTATTACTGTTGCTTTACGAATCGGATCGTTCTTGGTCTCGTTAAATAAAGCACGCGTTTTGTAAGCTAAAAAATCCTGTCTGTTATTCGCAATGTAATCCTGGAATTGTTCGGCAGTTACTTTTTTGCTGAATGAATCCGGATCATCATTATCAGGGAACATCAGCACTTTCACATTCATACCTTCTTCCAATAATAAATCGATAGCACGAATACTGGCTTTTTCTCCGGCACTGTCGCCATCAAATAATACAGTAATGTTAGAAGTGAAACGATGAATGGCTTTTATCTGTTCAACAGTCAAAGAAGTTCCCGATGAAGCCACCACGTTTTCAATACCCGATTGGTGCATCGAAATAACATCGGTGTAACCTTCCACTAAAAATACATTGTCTTTTTCCTGAATGGCTTTTTTAGCGAACCATAATCCGTATAAGACTTTACTCTTATCGTAAATATCAGTTTGTGGCGAGTTGATGTACTTCGCCATTTTTTTATCGCTGCCTAAAATCCTTCCGCCAAAACCAATAACGCGTCCACCAACATCATGAATAGGAAACATCACACGATTCTGGTAACGATCAAAAATATCTTTTTCTGTTATAGGAGTTCCTTCAACATGCTGATTGCTTAAAATACTTAATCCGGTTTTTACTAAGTACTCAGGCTTGTAAGAATTTTTTACTGCTTCTCTACTTAAAGCATATTTATCTTCAGAACTATAACCTAACTGAAATTTCTTAATAATATCCTGACTAAAACCACGCTCTACAAAATAACCTAAACCAATTGAACGGCCCATGTCGTTGTTATACATGTTATCGGTGAAGTAACGCTGTGCGTATTGCATTACTATATAAAGACTTTCTTTTTCTGTCTGAGCGGCGCGTTCTTCAACACTTATTTCGCGCTCAACAATTTCGATGCTGTATTTTTTTGCTAACCAACGTAAAGCCTCAGGATAACTGAGTTGTTGGCTATCCATAATAAAGTTTACAGAAGTCCCTGCTTTACCACAACCAAAACATTTATAAATTCCTTTTGCAGGAGATACAGTAAAAGAAGGAGTTTTCTCACCATGAAAAGGACAAAGTCCAAGGAAATTAGCACCACGTTTTTTAAGCGTGATAAAATCACCCACCACATCCTCAATTCGGGCGGCGTCAATAATTTTATCTATGGTATCTTTTGGTATCAAGGGATAGCTAATTTAGGATAAAATCAGCTATAAAACCCCTAAAAATTCGGAATGTTTATATTGTAATTGCCTATTTCACAGGGAGCTTAATAGTGTTTGGCTTCCCATTGGTAGTTATAGTAAGGAAATAAATGCCATGACTATAATTTTTAAGATTCACAGGTAAATTTATTCTATCCGATTTACTATTACCATAATCATTCACCATACGACCGGTAGCATCATAAAGTTTGAAGTTTAAATCGCTAATGCCAGATAATTTCTGTTGAATTAAATAATCATTGTCGTTTAAAGTCCGCACTAATAAAACTGTTGAGTTCTCGTAAGATTCAACACCAGTCGATATTGAATTAATCACCACAATAGTTTTAGTAGTTGTATCGTTACATCCGGTACTGCTTGTGCTGATTAATGTGGCTACAAAATTACCTGTTGAAGTATAATTATAGTTTGGAGAGTTAGCAGTAGAGAATCCTACACCATCACCAAAATCCCAATAATTTGAAGTGGAATTTGTAGAAGTGTTTGTAAAGTTAACTAAAGCTCCTAAACTTAAGTCGGTTGTGTCTTCACTTGTAAAAGCAGATGTTGGTATAGTTACAGGATTAATAACAAAAGCTGTTGTGTTATTATCGCACATGCCTACAGTATTTACTTCAACAGTATAAGTGCTGCCCGATAAATTATTTAAAGTATCTGCTGTTGCTTTTGCTAAACTTGTTTTAATGGTTGTTCCAACCGAATTTTTCCAATAGTAATTCCATGGACCTGCATTAGCGCCAACAGCTGTAATTTCACCTGAATTAGGTTGAGTACAAACTGGCTGATTCGTTGTGCTGTTAATGTTTAAAGGATTAACTGAAATATTTAAATCGAAACGCGCTGTAGTGGTTGTTGAAGAAAGATTAAACACATAGTTTGATGTTTTTAAATCAGTTGTTATCCCCAATAGTTTATCGTAAAGTGTAATACAAGCACCTGCAGGAAATGAACTGATGTTATTTGCGGTGATTGTATATGTTCCGGGATAACCTGTTGTTGTTTTTAATGGCATTGTGAAATTACCACTGATAGGATTAATTCCATTCACCTGAAACTCCACAGTTTTTTCTAGAGCAATTATTGGGGCATTCGGATCTTGTCCGCGCATTTTGTAAGCATCATATCCTTCATCAAAAAAATCAGTTGCACCGCTTTCATAATATAAAACAGTTTCATCATCATAGCCTGCAGCATTTTTTAAATTTAAACGTAATAAGGGAGTGCTGCTGGTCGTTACCGGATTGTTAGGAATGATTTTTAAGAAGGTTGGATTGCCGGCTACTTTATTCGACTCCTGAGCATTTAAAGCAGTAGCGCCTGTTGAGTGTACATAAAAACCTTGACACATTGGAATGTTATCACCAACACCACCTGAGCCAACTGCTGGACTACTTATATTATTAATAAAAGTAGCATACGCCCCGGCACCTGCATTTAAATCGGCATTATAAACATAAATGGCATTATCAATATTTGGTGTAGCACCTCTTAATGCTGTCCAACTTATTGGCGATGGATAAGGGTTGTGAATTAAATTCCATCCATCATCGGGCACCGAGCCTGTGCTGGTACGTGTTAATGGTATGGTGTTATTAAATTTTCTTACGCTTCCTCTTACATCTAAAGTAATATTAGTTGTAGTTAATGAACCCGTTCCTAAATAAACCCAATAGCCTTTGTTTGGTATGATTGGATCGTTAATTGTATTAAGAGGAATATACGAAGCAAAATCATCGTACAAACCGGGGAAGGTTTCGTCGTATGAATAAATGGAAAGGAATCCACTGGCACTTCCATCCGGACAAGTATTACAACTTATAAAAATATCATCATCCCAATCGTTAAGTGTTAATGCGCTGGATAGTGGCGTTCCTAATAAAGCCCATCCTGTAGTGCCTCCTGGTGCAAACCGTTGTACTATTACATTACCGCTAATATCACCGGTTCCGGTAATTTGAGCAATACGAGCCGTATTAGAAGCTGTAGAAATCATAGTAAACGATTGCGAGTTTGTGCTAAGTATACCATTACTTAGGGTTAAGGTGTTTATTAAATTTTCAGCATTTAATAAAGAAACGCCTCCTGAAGTATTGTTGATGGTAAGATCATAAAAATTAGTGATACTGGAACCGCCAATAGTTTGTGCTGAAGTTCCATTAAATAATATGGTTCCGCTTTGCGTAGTAATAGAACCACTGTTGCTAAAATTTTTGGCAAGACTTAATTGGTGGTTGCTAGAGCTAACATCAACAATGGCTCCGGAACTAATAGTCACATTCGAATTAGAAATAACGGCGCTTGAAAATGTTTTTACACCGGCACCACTAAATGTAATATTGTTAAATGTTTCACCGCCTGTTTTAAAAATACTTTGTGCAATGGTTGAATTGAAAATAGTAGTGTTTGTTCCCGGCGTATAAGTTCCGCCGTTGTTAGCCCAGTTACCACCTAAAGTAATATTTAAATTATTTGCATTGAGTATACCTGACGAAAGCGTAACATTACGAAAAACAGTTAAAGGATTTGTGACAAGCGATGCGGTTGCATTAGCACTTCCAATATTTAAATTTCCAATTGCAGAAACGCTATTAATATTCATAATTTGGGCGCCGGGAGTAAAGGCGTTTCCAATTTGCAATGTTCCGCCCGTTACCGTACCTGCTGTTGCACCTGTATTAATAAAACCAAGATTTTGAGCACCCGTTCCGCCTTCTCTAATAATATTTATTTGTCCGCCTGTCATATTAAATGAAGAACCTGCAACAGAGATATGGAAAGGAGCAATAGTTGTATTTGTAGAACTAATATTAGGAACATTTAAAATGCCACCACTAATGCTGAATGTGCTGGCAGCTCCGCTAGTATTATATTTTCCGGCAATATTTAATACACCGCCGGTTTGATTTAGTGTTCCGCCGCTCGATAATAAATCTTCATTCGCCGCATTTCCAATAGTTAAAGTGCCTGAGGCAACGGTAATATTTCCATTCATTGTAACGGTGGCTGATGCAGTAAGGGCGCTCGTTGTGGAGTTTAGAAATAATCTTCCTGTTGCCGGTATTGTTGTGGCTACGCTAAAACAAGAGATTGTTAAATTATTTGGGTTTGATAATTTAAAAGTTCCATTTGTTATACTTAAGAAACCGTTAATCGCTGTAAAATTTGATGCAGTAATTTCAAGTGTATTAGTTATCGATGTGCCTAAATTTGTATTCATTAAATAAAATCTGGACAAAGTTCCTGTTCCGCTTACAGTTTGATTTCCGTTTCTTGAAAAAACTGTTCTGCAAAAACTATTGCCATCAGATGCAAGATCAAGCTTTCCATTGTTAACAATATTACCATTAACGATTAAAGTATGAGTAGTGTTTGAGCTTGTTCTTACATCAAATGCGGCGTTGGTATTAATGAGGATATTGTTTGTTACCGAGAGTGTTCGAGCAGTGTTTCTACGAAATTGAAGAGTCGCTGCTGTACCCGCTCCAACAGTTAATGAATTACAAGCAGCGTTTGATTGAATTCTCACAGATCTTCCGTTAGGAATTAAAACATTGTCGGTAGCTGTTGGCACACCATTAGGACTCCATGTTCCGGCAGTTCCCCATCTGCCATTAGCAATTGCGGTTTTTGTAGGAGCCTGACTAAAACTATTATTAAAAAATAATCCTAATACAATGCAAAGGAAAAATTTGGCTGTATAATTGTTAATGGAGTTTGTAAATGTTTTATTCATTTAAGGTTATTATATTGGTATTCATGCTGTAAATCTGCCTTTTACTTGTACGAGAATTAATTATAAAAGTTTAAAAAATGTACACTTAATCAGTTTTATATTGATTATTAAACAACAATTGTAAGTGAAATTATGGCATATTGTGGTTTAAACAAAAATCTAAAAACGAATTAGGCAATAAAAAAGCCGAAACCACTGGTTTCGGCTAATGAAATAAAGTATTTTATAGATTAATTCTCTTCAGATGTATTTTCGCTGGTATTAGAAGTTTCTCTTTTACCTTTTGCTTCAGCTACAACAATTGTTCTTTCATTATGATCGCTTCCGTTTAATCCGTTTATTGCGGCGTTTCCTTCTGCATCGTTAGGCATTTCAACAAAACCATAGCCTTTGCTGCGACGAGTTTCTTTATCCTTAATAATACGAACGTTAGAAACTTCTCCGTACTGTTGGAACAACTCTTTTAAAGATTGTTCTCTCACCTTAAAACTAATGTTGCTTACAAAAATATTCATAGCTTGAAATTGTTAATATCTTTAAGTAAAAATAAAGAAATTTTTTCAATCTGCAAATTTTTGTGATTGGTCGGCTAAAAAACCCTATTAAAAGATTTTAGCCTCCATGCTGATTTCAACATTAGCGTCTTTTGGTAGTCTTTGAGCTTGAATTGTAGCCCTTGCCGGGAAGTCTTTTTTGAAGTATGAACTGTAAACCTCATTAACATGAACAAAGTTGTTCATATCGTTAAGGAAAATGGTCGTTTTTACAACATTGTCGAATTCAATATTAGCAGCCTTCAATATAGCCCCAATATAATCCATCACAATCTTAGTCTCCTCTTTAATATTAGTGGTTTTTATAAGTTGCTTCGATTGTAAATCCATTGCAATAGTACCAGAAATATAAACCGAATCTCCAACTATAACTGCCTGATTATAAGGTCCAATTGGAGCCGGAGCGTTTGAAGTTTGAACTATCTTTTTCATAAAAATGGGGTTTAATATGAAACAAATATAATAAAAAAGCCACCCTAAAAATGGATGGCTTTATAAGTTTTGAAAAAGGACTTAATCGCGGTTATTACCCAGATATTTCATGATGAAAAAGATGAGTGTTGTAATAGAGGCAAGTGCTCCAACAAAGTAAGTATAAGCAGCCCATTTTAAAGCATCTTTTGCTTCTTCATGCTCCTGATTATAAGTTATTCCGGCACTATTTAACCAAGCTAAAGCTCTCTGACTGGCATCCACTTCAACCGGTAATGTGATAATGCTAAACAAAGTAATAATACTCTGAAGTACAATGAAAATTAACAACAATGTGTTGCCCATGCTTGGCATTATGCCTCCTAAAAACAACATTCCTATTGATAAAAAGTTCATGGCCGAAGAACTAATTTGTACTGCGGGAACTAATTTACTTCTCATACTTAACCATGTATAAGCAGTAGCATGTTGCACAGCGTGGCCACATTCGTGAGCAGAAACCGCAGCAGCAGCTACATGTCGGCCGTGATAAACATCGTTACTCAAGTTTACGGTTTTGGTCAAGGGATTATAATGGTCGGTTAATTGCCCCTCTACCGAAACAACTTTTACATCATAAATGGCGGAGTCTCGCAACATTTTTTCTGCAATTTCTTTTCCACTCAAGCCACTCGATAATCGCTCTTGCGAATACTTTGCAAATTTCGATTTTAATCTCGAACTCACCACTAAGCCAATAAGCATAAACACTATGCCTATTACTAACAACATTGGATCAAACATATTTCTCTTTTTTTAATTTAGTACAGCAAATGATATTCCATTGCTTATTTCCTGACAAAATTACAACGTTAATGAACACGCTATTGTCAAACTTGGTTAAACTCGTCTTTTTGCCAGACTTTACTAACATAAATTAACAAAGCGTTATTAGTAATTAAATTAGTTCTGCTCCACTTAATGCGTTATACAACTTAGCTTTATAGTTTGGCGATTTAATATGCAAAAACCTTTAATATTTGTTACTAATGATGATGGCATAAGCGCACCCGGCATTTTGTTTTTAGTTTCTATTGCTAAACAATTTGGTGAAGTAGCAGTTATTGCCCCTGATAAACCTCAGTCGGGAATGGGACATGCCATTACAATTAATTCAACTTTAAGAATTCAAAAAACAAATTACCACAACGTTTCTATTGAGTACAGTTGCAGTGGTACACCTGTTGATTGTGTGAAGATGGCAGTGAATAAAGTTTTACCACGTAAAGCAGATTTAGTTTTATCAGGAATCAATCACGGAAGCAATAGTTCTATCAACGTTATTTATTCCGGAACTATGTCGGCTGCTATTGAAGGCGCACTCGAAAGTATCCCGGCTATTGGTTTTTCGTTATGTGATTATAGTATTGATGCTGATTTCTCGCAAGCTAAAAAAGAAATTGAAAAAATAATTTCTGAAACTTTAAAGAGTAAATTACCTAAAGGTGTTTGCTTAAACGTAAACATTCCAAAATTAAAAGCAGATGAACTAAAAGGAATAATGGTTTGCCGACAAGCCACTGCTAATTGGGTTGAAGAATTTGATGAACGCCACGACCCTTACGGAAGAGCGTATTATTGGTTAACCGGTAAGTTTGTAAATTTTGAACCTGAATCAACAGATACCGATGAATGGGCTTTAACTAACGGATATATTTCTGTGGTACCAACGCAATGCGATTTAACATCTCACAAACATCTTGAACAATTAAAAAAAATATTACAATGAGTTGGATATATAGATTAGATAATTTTTGGAAAGGACTTGCCATCGGAATTTTATTTCCTGTGTTATGTTTTTCATGTTACTGGTTATTTAGATATAGCTATATGGATTTCCCCGTAAGGTTTATAAAATATTTAATGTTTGGACAAATGTTAAGTAGCACAATTAAAGTTTGTGCCTTAGGTAATTTGCTTATTTTTTATTTTATGCTAAATAAACACATGAATAAGGCAACGAAAGGAATTATTGCCAGCGTTTTAATTTATGTTGCCTTGGTTTTTTACGTTATGTATTTTCACGAACACTCCCTTTAAGATTTGAAATATTATATCATAGCCGGTGAGCCCTCGGGCGATTTACATGCCTCCAATTTTATGAAGGAGTTAAATCTATTGGATAAAAATGCCGAGTATAAATTTCTCGGTGGTGATTTAATGGATAAAGTAGCGAATCGTAAACCAACTATTCATATCGAGAAAATGGCCTTTATGGGATTTGTAGATGTGGCAAAAAATTTAGGCAAGATTAAAACTAATTTCAAAATTGTAAAGGCAGATATTCTTGAATACAAACCCGATGTAGTTATTTTGGTAGATTATCCCGGCTTCAATTTGCGAATGGCAAAATGGGCTAAGGAAAACGGATTTAAAGTGTTCTATTATATTTCTCCAACAGTATGGGCCTGGAAAGAAGGAAGAGTGAAAATTATAAAAGAGTACGTAGATGCTATGTATGTTATTCTCCCCTTCGAACCACCGTTTTATAAAAAATATGATACGCATGCTGAGTTCGTTGGCCACCCTTTATTAGATGCGATTGAAGAGCGTAAAAAAACATTATTAAGCAAAGAAGATTTCGTCAAACAAAATAATCTTTCTGATAAACCGCTCATCGCTGTTTTACCCGGTAGCCGTAAACAAGAATTGGAACGCATGTTTGATATTATGCTGCAATTTAAAGACCGATTTAAAGATTACGAATTTGTGATTGGCGGAACGAGTAACATTCCGAAAGAGATGTACAAAAAGGCAACCGACAAAGGATTTAAAGTGGTTTACGATCAAACTTATGAGTTAATGCAATATTCAAGAGCGGGTGTTATTAAATCCGGAACATCAACCTTAGAAGCTGCTTTATTTGAATTACCTGAAGTGGTTTGTTACAAAGCAGGCGGTTTGTCGTTATGGATTGCAAGACAAGTAGTGAATAAAGACTTAAAATATATTTCGCTGGTGAATTTAATTATGGACAGAGAAATTGTTAAGGAATTAATTCAGCAAGATATGACAGTTGAAAATATTTCTAACGAGTTGAATAAATTATTGAATGATACTCAACACCGCGAAAACATCATTAAAGATTACAAAGAATTAAAAACAAAGTTAGGTGGAGTAGGCGCTTCAAAAAGAATCGCTGTTTCCATGTACGAACATTTAAAAAATAAATCATGAAGAAACTAGTTATGTTAATATTCTGCTTAATAAATGCTTTTGCATTCAGTCAGGATATTGTTTACATAAAAGTGTTTGCGCACTTAAAAATTGAAGCAGCCACTTTTTCTGTAGAGAAATCTACTTACAACGTGATTGGCGATGAGAAACCAATTTTAAAAAGTAACGCTACTACGATGTTAAAACTTACTGCTATTAACGATAGCGTTGAGGTTAAATCGTTCGAAACTGTTTATGGTCGTTTTAAAACTGTTAGAATGGTAGACGAAGCAACCGGAGGAGAAATGAAATTGAAATTAGTAACTCCCGATCGCAAACAACGTATTTATCCGGATAATTATATTGTAAGTAATGAAGCTGGAAATTTGAAACTACTTAACGAAGTAAAACTGGATAATTATATTGCCGGTGTTGTCGAAGCAGAATCAGGTACACGTTCAACACCCGAATTTTATAAAGTGCAAGCTATTTTAGCACGTACTTTTGCTTTAGCGCATGTAAATAAACATCTAGCAGAAAATTTTTCCTTGTGCGATCAAGTGCATTGTCAAGCCTACTATGGAAAACCACGCTTTGAAGGTATTACTGAAATGGTGTTGGATACAAAAGGAAAAGTGGTTGTAGATGATAATTTAAATTTAATTGTTGCAGCGTTTCATAGTAATAGTGGTGGACAAACAGCCAACTCGGAAGACGTTTGGGGCACACGTACATCTTATTTACGCAGCGTAAACGATACATTTAGCACTAAGATGCCAAATTATAAATGGGAACGTAAAATGTTAGCGGAAGATTGGTTAAGCTATTTAAAATTGAAACATAAATATCCAATTGATGAACCAAATGCAAAAGAACTGGCCTTAAACTTTAAACAAGACAGCCGTAAAATTTATTTAGAAGCAAGCAATGTAAAAGTACCACTTAAAAATGTGCGTCAGGATTTACAATTAAAATCAACCTATTTTAATATTACTAAAGAAGGCGATTCAGTTATTTTTGAAGGAAAGGGTTATGGACACAGTTTAGGTATGTCGCAAGAAGGTGCTATGCGTATGACAAAATTGGGATACTCTTATACTGATGTTTTAAATTTCTATTACCGCAACATTCAAATTATCGATATGCGGAAGTTAGCGTTTTTCAGAGACGAGTAGGACAAGAAGTTGAAAGTCAAAAGTTAGAAGTTAAAAGGGTAGAAGGTTTATCTTTTTTCCTGTACCAATAAAGAATCGGTTACATAGAGTAACTTAACAATGCGCATGTTTTTCTTAATTGGGTCGCGCACGATAAATGAATTTAATCGTTTGTTAACTCTGTCGGTGATATAACTTATCTCTTTTAGTTCAACATCGTTTTTGTATTGTTTCTCGGTATAAATGCAATCCATGTTATCTCTTTCGTAAGTTGTTTTTAAAACTACATCTCCGTTAGCGTTACCTTTAAAAGTAACACTGGTTAATTGATTTTTTTCGTAAGTATAAGTGATGTTCTGAATTATCCAGGCAACAATATAACTTTCGTTTTTAGAAATAGTGTTTCCTGCCGTGTCGGTATTAAAAATTATTTCTTTGTATGGTCTGTTCTCACTGTTTAAACAAATTTGTTTGTATTGATGTGGCGTTATATCAAGATACTGAAAACTGTCTTCACTAATTACAGTTTGATTTCCCAACATAAAATTACTTTTATCGCTACTTAAATTAGTTTCTTTTACCCTTCTTTCTTTTGTTACACGGTTTTTCGCGTCATAGCTGTAATATCTGCTTTCATAATAAGAGCCATCATTATAACGCTTTAAAATAAGGTTATTGTTTTTGTATAGGTAAGTTGTTGAAATAGTATCATACACATATTCGTTTTTATAATACACCGAGCCGCTGCTTATCATCCGTTTTTTTCGGTAAACGGGTGGCGAATGATGTTCTCTTTCTATGGTTTTTGCAATGTTGGTGTAGTAAAAACGTTTTAACAAACCCGTTGAATCAAATTCGTATAAATGAACAAGGTTTCTGTCAACCGGGGCTTCATAATCCTTCTTATCGATGATATCAAAAGTGATGGATTTAATTTTTTGTTGCTTAATGAAGGGGGTGTTAAACTCCAACAAAGGCTCAAATGCCGACTGAGGTGTTGGCTTTAAGGTTTGTCCTTGAGAGGCAAAGTAGGCGTAAATTAAGAGTATACTAAGTAGTTGCTTCAAGTTGCTTCATCGCTTCTTTTACCTCTGAAACGGGAAGTAAACAAGCTTTGTTTTTACAAACGTAAATGAGGGTTTTGCCCTCCACAAAGCGTTGCTTCAAAATATCCAGTTCAGAGCCTGAAGCGGCTACTACAAAAATGGCATTTGGAACGTAGTGATTATAGAGCTCTCGGATTTTTTCATCAACATCTTTACCAACAATGCAAACTTCATAGTAATTGTTCAATAAATCACTGAATAAAGAGGCCCAATTACTGTATCCTGCCCCGTAACCAACAATTTCTTCAGTAAAACGATTAAGCATTTTAACAGATTTTTCCTCGTAATCGCTATTGTTAAAATATTTCCCCAACTTAAACAAATTGTGAGCCATTTGAGAATTAGAGGCGGGGATAACATTATCACTGGTTTCGGTACTTCGTACAATAAGTTGGTTCGATAAATCCGTATAATAAAATAAACCGCTTTCGGCATTGTAAAAATTCTTTAATACGTAATCACATAAATTTTTGCTGAGGTTTAACCAGCTTTCATCTTGTGAAATAATGTAAGTATGAATAAAAGCATCCATCGAAAAGGCATAATCATCTAAAAACCCATTTATGTTTGCTTTCCCGTTTTTGAAATTACGGTACATCGAAAAGTCCGACTTCACCATACTTTGTTTCAGAAATTCTGCATTCTTAAGAGCTATGGTTTTGTAATTTATGTTTTTAAAAGTTAAATACGCTTCTCCATAAGCTTTACACATCAGCGCATTCCAAGCTGTTAAGATTTTGTCGTCTAGCCCCGGCTTAACACGTTTATCTCTTTCTTTTAATAAAATAGTTTTTGAATTAGTTATAAGTGATTCAAGTTCATTAATTTTTATCTGATGCTTGAATAAAATCTCATTCACATTTTCATTCCGCATCAACACATAATTATCATGTTCCCAATAGCCAATGTCATTTATTCCGTAATAATCAGCAAACACTTCAAAATCTTTTCCCAATAAATTTTCGAGTTCTTCTTTTTGCCAAACATAATATTTTCCTTCTTCACCTTCGCTGTCGGCATCTAAAGCGCTATAAAAACCATTTTCTTTACTTAACCATTCTCTTTCTATAAACGACAATGTCTCTTCAACTATTTGCTTGTATAAATTATTTTTACTTAAACGGTACGCTTCACAATACAGCGTTACCAATTGCGCATTATCGTAAAGCATTTTTTCAAAGTGTGGAATTTTCCATTCTATATCTGTACTATATCTTGCAAAACCCCCTCCTAACTGATCGTAAATGCCACCGCAAGCCATTTTGGTTAACGTTAACTCAACATGCTTTAATAATTTTGAATCATTAGTTAAATGCGCGTGCTTTAACAGAAAACTGTAATTATTTGGTATAGGGAATTTCGGTGCTTTTTTCGGTCCGCCTAAATCATTATCAAATCGCTTTTCCCAATTTAAAATACATTTTTCTAGAATTTCTTTGTTGAAAGGGTGAGCCTCGTATTGTTTTGTATTTATTAATTCTGTTTGATGCAAACCATTCGTCAATTCAGTAGCATATTGCATTACCTTTTCAGCATTCTCTTCGTAAAGTCCAGACAAATTCAATAAAATATTTATCCATTGTTCTTTTCTGAAATAAGTGCCGCCGTAAATCGGTCTGCCATCCGGTAATGTAAAACAATTCAAAGGCCAACCACCTTGTCCGTTCATTAGTTGCACAGCCGTCATATATAACATATCTACATCAGGCCGTTCTTCTCTGTCGACTTTAATGCAAATGAAATGTTTGTTCATGATTTCAGCCACTTTCTCATCTTCAAAACTTTCGTGTTCCATTACGTGGCACCAATGACAAGCGCTATAACCAACGCTTACTAAGATTAGTTTGTTTTCTGCTTTAGCTTGTTTTAAAACAGATTCATTCCACGCCACCCAATTAACAGGGTTATGGGCGTGTTGTAACAAGTACGGACTGGTTTCGTTTATGAGAGAATTAGTGTGCATTTGAGCCTAAAGGTATTAGCATTATTTTAATTTACGGTAAAATTTTATTGAGAATTTTCCTTAATTTTAAGTGTGTCAAACAGCGATCCTTTATATCAGCTTATTAAATCGTTAAGTAAAAGTGAGAAACGTAATTTTAAACTTTACGTGAACCGCATTCAAAGTAACGAGGAAAGTAAGTTCATGACCTTGTTTGATAGTATTGATAAGACAACTGATTACAACGAAGATAAAATTCTTCAAAAAGCCAACGACATTTCGAAAACCCAATTATCCAATTTAAAAGCGCATTTGTATAAGCAAATTTTAATGAGTTTGCGTTTAAATGCCTCCAATCAGGATTTAGATATTTATTTACGAGAACAAATTGATTACGCTAAACTCCTTTACAACAAAGGACTTTACAACCAAAGCCTGAAAATGTTAGATAAGGCTAAAGTCTCAGCTAAAGAATTTGAAAAGAATGCGATTTTATTAGAGATTTTAGATTTTGAAAAGCATATTGAAGGACAATACATCACCCGAAGTATAGATACCACTGCCGAAGAAATCACAAACAACGCGTCCTTGCTAAGCAAAAAAATAAGTGGCACTAATAATTTTTCAAATTTAAGTATCCGTTTGTATGGTTTGTATTTACGTACGAGTCACGTGCGTAACGAAAAGGATTTCATGTTTGTGTCGGAGTTTTTTAAATCTAATATCCCTGCTTACAATATTGATGAACTAAGTTTTTTTGAAAAATTGTATCTCTATCAATCCTATGTTTGGTACAATTATATTGTTCAGGATTTTTTAACCTGTTATAAGTACGCAAGTCGTTGGGTAGATTTATTCGAGGAAAACGCACACTTAATTCCGGTGTATGCCGATTTATATTTAAAGGGCTTGCATAATTTAATGGCGGCTTTATTCTTCATCAATCACCGACAAAAATTCACAGAAGTATTACAAACTCTAGAAAAACTCGGCAACGAAGAGTTTATTTTAAATAACGAAAACAATTCGGTTCTTTTATTTCAATACCGTTACATCAATAAAATTAATTTCCATTTTATGAATGGAACTTTTTCGGAGGGACTGTATTTAGTAAAAGAAATTGAGGATGGGGTAGAGCGTTACGAAAAAAAGATAGACGATAATCGAATTTTAAATTTCTATTACAAAATTGGTTGTTTGTATTTTGGAAGTGGTGATAATAATAAAGCCATTGAGTATTTAAATAAAGTAATTCATCATCCAACTCAAATTCGTAGCGATATTCACGGGTTTTCCCATATTTTAAATTTGATTTCGCATTACGAATTAGGAAATACAGAGATGGTGCAGTACCAAATTAAATCCGTATTTCGTTTCTTATCCAAATTACAAGAAATGAATCAGGTGCAGCAGCATATTCTGAATTTCTTGCGTAAAGTACCTTTAATGGATGCCGTAAGTGTGAAAAAGGAATTCATTAAACTTCGTACTAACTTAATAAAACTGCAACAAGATCCTTACGAGAAACGCGCCTTCCTTTACCTCGATATTATCGCCTGGCTTACCTGTAAAATTGAAAATCGAAGCATACAAGATGTGATGCGCGAAAAAGCCCTTAACAAGGCTAAAATTATACACGAATAATTGAAATTAATGACATTCGGTTTTTAAAAGTGCTGAGTGGGCGTAGCATTTGACTATTAGTTCCTAAATTTGTACAGATTTAGTCGTATTATGAAGAAAGTATATTGGATAATTGGAATTGGGATAGCGCTTATTTTAGCGGTTGTAGTTGTAAAAGCCCTGCAAGGTAGTAAACCAACTGAGGTTATGGTTGAAAAAGCTATGAAGCGCAGTATAGTGGAGACAGTTTCTGCAAACGGAAAGGTTCAACCTGAGACAGAATTAAAAATTACTTCCGATGTGAGTGGGGAAATTGTGGAGATGTTAGTGAAAGAAGGCGATGCCGTAAAAAAGGGACAGTTGTTGTGCCGCATCAAGCCAGATATTTATCAAAGTGCAATTGAACGTGTAGACGCTACGGTTGAAAGTAGTAAAGCGAATTTGAAAACTACTATGGCGCAATTAGAACAAGCAAAGGCTAATCTGGCCAATGCAGATGCCAGTTATGCGCGTAGTAAAAAGTTATTCGACCAGAATGTTATCTCCCAACAAGAACTTGATGCTTCCAAAGCTGCTTACGAATCAGCTAAAGCTAATGTGGATGGAATGGTTGAAAGTATTAAGGCATCTCAATATAATGTGAAGAGTATTGAAGCTTCTTTACGTGAAGCAAGTACCAACTTAGACAAAACTTTTATTTATGCTCCGGTTGATGGAACTGTTTCTAAATTAAATGTAGAAAAAGGTGAACGTGTTGTTGGTGTAATGGGTTTACAAGGAACGGAAATTTTACGTCTTGCTAACTTAAACGAGATGGAAGTTAGTATTGAGGTTAATGAAAATGATATTATCCGCGTTTCTAAAAACGATACAGCATTAATTGAGGTGGATGCTTATCTCGATAAAAAATTTAAAGGCATCGTTACAGAAATTGCCAACTCAGCTAATACAATGGGAATTAGTGCCGACCAGGTAACGAACTTCGTTGTTAAGGTTAGAATTTTAAGAGAATCATATATGAATTTGGTGACTGGCGAAAATATGTCACCTTTCCGTCCAGGAATGAGTGCGAGTGTTGATATTCAGACTAAACGTGTCTCTGGTGTTTTATCTGTTCCGATTATGGCAGTAACTACCCGTATTATGGATTCAACGAAAGTGAAAAAAGATAATCCTGATGAAGAGTGGGAAACTAAAGTAACTAGCGAAGAAGAAGAGAAAGCAGCGAATAAAGACAGTAACAAAGAAAAATTAAAAGAATATGTGTTCACTATTAAAGATGGTAAAGCCGTAATGATAGAAGTGAAAACCGGAATTCAGGATAATGATTACATTGAAATCGTAAGTGGTTTTACTAACGATATGGAAGTGATTACTGGTCCTTATAGCGCCGTTGCCCGAACTTTACGTAAGGGAACAAAAGTGAAAATAGTAGATAAGGATAAATTATTTTCAACAACCGAAAAGTAATTGCCGCTAATTTTAAATATTGAAACATCAACAACACTTTGCTCTGTATCATTAGCTAAAGCAGGACTTATTCTGGCAAGTAAAGAAGTTAACGAAGGATTTACTCACGCCGAAAATTTGCATGTTTTTATTGAGGAAGTTTTAGCTAAAGTAGGAAAATCCACTAAAGATTTAAATGCGATTGCTGTTGGAAGTGGTCCGGGTTCTTATACCGGTTTACGTATTGGTGTTTCAGCTGCAAAAGGTTTGGCCTACGCATTACAAATTCCGCTTATCGCCGTAAATACTTTGCAAACGATGGCAGCTGTTGCTCTTCAGAAAAATAAATCTGATATTTTATTTTGTCCCATGTTAGATGCGCGCCGGATGGAAGTTTACACTGCTATTTTTGATAAAGATTTGAATACAGTTAAAGAAACATCAGCACAAATATTACCTGAGGCTTTATCTTTTTTTGAGACCGGCAAGTCCATTTGTTTTTTTGGTGACGGGATGCCAAAGTGTAAAGAATTACTGAGTCAAATTCCCAACTCCATTTTTTTAGAAGGGATTGTTCCTTCAACTTCCGGCTTAGCCGAGCTCTCCAATGAAAGGCATTCTAAAGGTCAATTTGAAGACGTAGCCTATTTTGAACCCTTTTATTTGAAAAATTTCTTAATTAACACTAAAACTTCTTAGTTTAATTTTTATCTTGCATACGCTTGCAAGGAAAATTATACATAGTACCAACTCCCATTGGGAATTTAGAAGATATCACACTTCGGGCCCTTACTGTTTTAAAGCAAGCCGATTTAATTTTAGCAGAAGATACACGCAATTCTATTTTTTTATTAAAGCATTTTCAAATTGATAAGCCTTTAAAATCTTATCACATGCATAACGAACATAAAACTGTTCAGGATATTATCGAAATTATTAGCGCCGGAAAAACAATTGCATTAATTAGTGATGCAGGTACTCCCGCCATTTCTGATCCCGGTTTTTTATTGGTTCGTGAAGCATTAAAAAATAATATTCCAGTTGAAACATTGCCGGGTGCAACCGCATTTGTTCCCGCTTTAGTGAATAGCGGATTACCTTGCGATAGTTTTGTGTTTATTGGTTTTCTGCCGCAAAAAAAAGGACGGATGACCAAATTAAATTCGTTGCATGACGAAGAACGCACAATGGTATTTTATGAATCTCCGTTTCGTTTAATAAAAGCATTAGAAGAATTTAAAGAACATTTTGGTGAAGATCGTTTGGTTTCTGTTTCCCGTGAGTTAACAAAACTGCATGAAGAAAATTTTAGAGGAACTGTTGCAGAAGTATTAGCGCACTTTAATTCTAAACCTGTTAAAGGTGAAATAGTAATTGTTTTACAAGGAAAAAGCGAATGAGTTCAAGAAGACATAAGGTAGGAGCGCCTCCTGGAACTATCACTTATACCGGTGAAAGTAAAAACGAACGGATTAAAATTTCGTTAATAGAATATAACGAAACTGATTTTGTAGAGCAGGAGTTTTATGATTTGTCGGAATGTATTTCGCATTTAAAACCTGAGTTAGTGAAGTGGATTAATGTGGAGGGAGTTCATAAAACAGAAGTGTTGGAAAAAATTGGAAAGCTGTATAATATTCATCCTTTGACATTGGAGGATATTGCAAATGTTGATCAGCGACCGAAGTTTGAAGATTACGATAATTATGTAGTGGCTATCATGAAAATGATAAATTTCAACGGAAAGGTAGCTGCAGAACAATTATCTATTGTGTTGTTTGAAAATATGGTTATTTCTTTTCAGGAGCCTGAAGGTGGAGATGCTTTTGATATTATCAGAGCCCGTTTACGTCAATCCAAAGGAAGAATACGAAAGTGCGGTGCCGATTATTTGGCTTATGCTTTAATGGATGCGGTTATTGATTGTTATTTCCACGCTATCGAAAAAATTGGCGACATAGTTGAAGATATTGAAGAAGATATTATTGCGAACGCAGGAAAAGAATCCTTACTAAAATTGTACGAGCTAAAACGTGAAATGATTTATTTGCGTAAACAAGTTTGGCCGATGCGCGATATGATTAGTAACATGGTGCGCTCCGAAACCAAATTGATAAATCCAAGCACCGATATTTACTTACGCGATTTACAGGATCATGTCACCAGAATTATTGATACAGTTGAAACCTATCGTGATTTATTATCGGGCATCATGGATATTTATTTAAGTACCAATGCCAATAAAATGAATGAGGTGATGAAAGTACTCACCATCATGTCTTCTATTTTTATTCCCGTAACATTTGTGGCTGGCGTATACGGCATGAATTTCGATTATATGCCCGAACTAAAATCACCCTATGGTTATATTGCCACCTGGGGCGTAATGCTAACTATTATGATAGGTCTTTTGATTTACTTCAGAAGGAAGAAATGGATGTAATAAATTCGTAAATTTACCTTTCCAAATTTGCCCACGTAGTTCAATGGATAGAACGAGCGTTTCCTAAACGCTAAATCCAAGTTCGATTCTTGGCGAGGGTACTTTAAAAGTTAAAACCCTCTTTTTTGGAGGGTTTTTTTTATTGGAAATGTAAGGTCCGTAGCAAAGAATCGTCTTTCTTTATAACAAAAATTCTTTCTATCTTTAAAAGCCATTGTAATTGGTATTATGAAAAAAATAGTATCCCTAATCATTATAGTATTCGCTTTTTGTGTTTCATGTAAAAATGATAAAACGCAAATTACTAATAAAACTGTTTCCGAAAATGTAAAGGATAGTACTCAAGAACAGCCGGTAAGTCTTATTACAATTCGCCGCGCTAAGCATAGTACAAACGAAGCAGGAAAACCTTCTGTTACTAATGCTAAAACTCCTGTTGTTTATCCAACTAATACAAACATAAATTCAGTCAGCAATTTAAAAAGCACTGAAGTTCCTGAAGATTTATATACAAACACACCGGGCGAAGATAAATTGCAATTACCAATTGTTGTAACTGCAAAAATAAATTCTGTAGTCTGTGTGCAATCTATTCCAGTGCCGGCAACCGCTCCGCGTTTTAAAGATGCTGCTATTAGTAACATCCAATACTTAGATGTTGAGCAAGGACTAAGCTCTTCTTTTATCCGAAGTTTATTGTTTGATAAATGGGGTAATTTATGGATGGGAACTGTTGGTGGGGGTGCAAGCCGTTATGATGGTTCTTCATTTACGAACTTCTCTGAAAAAAATGGATTAAGTAACAATACTGTATTGTGTATGATTCAGGATAAGTCAGGAAGAATCTGGTTTGGTACTGAAGGCGGTGGCGCTTGTTGTTATGATGGAAAAATAATGTGGCGTTTCACAAAGGATGAAGGCTTAAGTGATAACACAATTCTTTCTATATGCGAAGATAAAGATGGAAAAATTTGGTTCGGTACTAACGGCGCCGGTGTTTGTGTTTACGATGGCAAAACTATTACTACTTACGACGAAAGTATGGGATTAAGTAATAATACAGTTCGTTCTATTATTCAAGATTCAAAAGGCACTATGTGGTTTGGTACTAATGGCTGGGGCGCTTGTCAGTTTAACGGAAAGGTCTTTACCTATTTTGGAACCGGCGCAGGTTTGAACAGCAAAATTATCCACTCTATAATCGAAGATGATAAAGGACAAATTTGGTTTGCAACAGATGATGGTGGTGTAAATATTTACGACGGAAAAACGGTTCGGTATTTAATGAAGGAAGATGGCTTAAGTTCCGATTGCGTTATTTCCTTACATAAAGATAAAAAAGGAAATATTTTAATGGGCACTTATGATGGCGGACTTTGTGTTTATGATGGCAATAAAGTAGAAGTATTTTCTACACGTCAAGGTTTAAGTAACAATTATGTATTATGTATTCGTGAAGATGCCACAGGAAATGTTTGGATGGGAACTTATGGTGGTGGTGTTTGTTTGTATAATGGTTCTTCATTTATGCATTATACCGAGCGGGAAGGTTTAGGAAGCAACACGGTTCGTTCTATTGTGCAAGATGCTGATTCTAATATTTGGTTTGGTACTTATGGTGATGGTGTTATTCAGTATAACGGTAGTACATTTTCTCATTATACCGAAAGCGAAGGTTTGAGTAGCAATTATGTAAAAGCATTAACGCTTGATAAATCAGGAAATGTTTGGATGGGAACTGATGGAGGAGGAGCAATGCGATTTAATGGTAAAGCATTTGAAAATTTTGGTGAAGACCAAGGATTAAGCAGTAATTACATTTTAAGTTTGTTTACCGATCGTTCAGGAAAGATTTGGTTTGGAACAGATGGAGCTGGTGTGTGTTGTTATGACGGAACCGTTGTTACAAAATTTATGGATGATCCTGTACTAACTGAAAATTCAGTTGTTGCTATTACACAAGATAAATTAGGAAATTTATGGTTTGGAACAGATGGCTACGGCGCTGTTTGTTATGATGGTGAATTCTTTCGATGCTATAGCGAGAAAGAAGGTTTGTGTAGTGATTACGTAAAATCAATTGTTATTGATACTGACGGAAATGTTTGGTTCGGAACAGATGGAAGAGGAGTGAGTGTATTAAAAGCGAATAGCATTAAAACACGTCGCCCCGAGTTTTTGCATTTTGATGAGAATGATGGAATGAGCAGTAAAAATATCCGCTCAATGGTGCAGGACAAAACAGGAAATGTTTGGATAGCTACCGAAAAAGGATTGAACTACATGGTAAACAGAAAGGGTAAGTTTACAAATTATGCTTACACAACAGCCAATGGTTTAAAAGCAAATAACTTTTTTCCTAATAGTGTTTATGTAGATGGAAATAATAAAATTTGGTGGGGAAATGGTAAAGCTTTAACTACACTCGATTTAAACGATTATAAATTATCTGATAAGGCGCCCGACATTCATTTATCCGGTTTAGAATTAGAACAAACCTTTATTGATTTTAACGCGCTCTCAGATTCTTTAAAAGCAGGCGGCAAAATTCAAGTTGGCGATAAGATAAAAAAGAATTTAAGTAATGTAAGTTTTAGTGGATTAACTGATTTTTATAATTATCCCAAGGATTTAGTTTTACCTCATTACATAAATCACTTAACATTCCATTTCAGTGGTATCGAATGGTCAGCACCCGATAAAATTCAGTATCAATATATGTTGGAAGGTTCTGATGATAATGATTGGAGTCCTTTAACTTCAGAGAATAAAGCATCGTTCAGCAACTTATCACATGGTGATTATACTTTTAAAGTGAAAGCAAAGGGTAATTCTCAAAAATGGAGCGAGCCTTTCGAATATAAATTATCCATTCGAGCACCATGGTATTTACATCCCGGTGCTTACGCAGGATATCTTATTGGTTTCATTAGTATCGTATTTGGATTTAACAGCGTTCGTACCCGTCAGTTAAAAGTTCGTCAGCAACAACTGGAAGTAACTGTAGCAGAACGCACATCGGAAGTTGTTCAGCAAAAAGAATTAATAGAGCAAAAGCAAAAAGAGATTGTAGATAGCATTAATTACGCCAAACGAATTCAAGGTGCTATGTTAGCGAGCGACCAGTTGTTTGATTCGCATCTAAAAAATTATTTCTTATTCTTCCAACCTAAAGATATTGTAAGCGGAGATTTTTACTGGGCTTCACCAATGCCAAATGGAAATTTTGTTTTAGTAACGGCCGATAGTACCGGGCATGGCGTTCCGGGAGCGATGATGAGTATGTTAAACATCTCGTGTTTAAATGAAGCGGTGAGCGAACGTAAATTAGTTGACCCTGCCGAAATTTTAAATCATGCGCGGCAAAGAATTATTTCTTCTTTATCGCAAGACGGAAGTTTAGAAGGTGGTAAAGACGGGATGGATTGCAGTGTGTTGGTATTTGATTTCAAGAAAAATAAATTGCATTATGCCGGAGCAAATAATCCTGTTTGGATTGCAAGAGCAGGAGAGCTTATAGAATTAAAAGCCGACCGCATGCCAGTTGGTAAACATGATAAAGATTCTGTCCCTTTCACTTCTCATGTTGTGGATTTACAAAAAGACGATATGATATTCTCTCTCACCGATGGTGTACCTGATCAATTTGGCGGACCAAAAGGAAAGAAATTTACCTATCGCAAACTAAAGGAATTATTGCTAAATAATTCTACTAAGGATATGTTAGAACAGAAACAACTGTTACAAAAATCAGTAGATGTTTGGAAGCGTGAATTGGAACAGGTAGATGACATGTTATTGGTTGGGATTCGTCTATAGTAAGCGATACGATTTCACTAAGCCCTTCATTTCTTTTTAAGTATATTTGCAGTCATGTTAGTAATTGCGCTCATATTCGTTTTAGGTTATGTGATAATAACACTGGAGCACGCTTTTGATATAAATAAAGCGGCAACTGCCTTGTTAACCGGCGTATTATGTTGGGTGGCTTATTTATTCAATGGAAATGACGCACATTTGGTTTCAGAACAATTAATGGAGCATCTGGGCGAGGTTTCCGGAATCTTGTTTTTCTTGTTAGGGGCAATGACTGTGGTAGAGTTAATTGATGCACACGATGGTTTCAGAATTATCACCAACGCTATCAAAACAACCAATAAACGTAAATTGTTATGGATAATTGGTCTCCTCACTTTCTTCTTATCTGCAGTACTCGATAATTTAACTACTTCCATATTAATGGTGTCATTATTAAGAACACTTATTAAAGATAAAAACGATAGATGGTTTTTTCTTGGTATTGTAATTATTGCATCTAATGCGGGTGGTGCTTGGTCGCCAATTGGTGATGTAACTACAACAATGCTTTGGATTGGCGGACAAATAACAAGTACAAATATTATTCTAAAATTGTTTATTCCAAGCTTGGCATGTTTAGTTGTTCCGCTTCTTATAATGTCGTTTAAAATAAAAGGAAATATTTCAGGAGAAATTGAGGCCGAGGTGAAAGAGTCGCCTGCTGATAAATTCAGTAGAAATGTTATTTTTTTCACAGGTATTGGTACTTTATTATTTATTCCTGTTTTTAAAAGTGTAACCCACTTGCCGCCGTTTATGGGAATGCTTATGGGCTTAGGTGTGTTATGGATTGTATCTGAAATTATGCACAAGAATAAAGATACAGAAGATAAAGATGCACTTTCGGTGGTTTATGCTTTACGGAAAGTAGATACGCCAAGTATACTTTTTTTCCTTGGGATTTTAATTGCCATTTCAGCGCTTCAGGCCTCAGGCATTTTAACGCAGTTTGCAACGTTGCTTGATACTACTTTTTCAAACAAGCATATTATTGTAATGATAATCGGTTTATTATCCGCTATTGTAGATAACGTTCCATTAGTAGCAGCTTCAATAGGCATGTACGATTTGAACCAATATCCAACAGATCATAGCTTTTGGGAGTTTTTAGCATACATGACAGGAACAGGTGGAAGCGCACTAATTATCGGAACCGCTGCAGGTGTTGCAGTAATGGGCATGGAAAAAATTACTTTCTTTTGGTACTTGAAAAAAATGTCTCTCTTGGCATTAGTTGGTTGCTTATCAGGTGCTATGGTGTACATGGCTTTTTTCAGCTAAGCTTGTTCAAATCAATAGTAAAAAGCGTTTAGCCAGTCAATGGCAGCGTCATAGTCTACAAATACTTTAGTTGGTAGTTTTTTACTTTTCATTTCTAAGAAGAAATCCATTGTTTGCTGTTTGGTCATACTTCCAACAAGAATTGCTTGAGCAAGCGTCTTTTTTTTATTGCGTTGGCTGTGAAAGTAATTTTGTGCTTCCGGTTCAATAGTAAACGGCGCTCTCGCATCAATTAATTTCAAACTTTTTAAATTTTTGCTGAAAGTTTTAACGATCGACTCAATTTCTTTAGCCGTATCTAAATCAATTACAGCTGAATTAAAAACTATCAAGTGCAGTGCATTAGCATCAAAATAGATTCTATATGTTTTTGTTAATTTATCCATAAAAAAAAATCGGGAAACCGGCAAAAAACAACAAATGAAAAAGGTATTAAACTTAAAACTATTTATTACCAGTCCCCCGATATGGAAAAAGCCTTTTTTCTAACTAACTACATGGCTTTTTCATTACTAAAAAGTGCTATTATTAATATTTAAGATTCGTTTTTGTTTCTTTTCGATTCGCAATTTTAATTTCAACCTGAATATAAATCAGAAACAAGGCTTCTAAGCTTATCTTTTCAAGTTTTTTTCGGCTCGCTGATTTGTCGTGTTTAATTATAAAGTCAATTAATTCCTCTCTGTTCATTGTTAAATTGAATTGTCATTTTTTTTGGAAAATGAATTTTCGAGTTTGAAAATTTACATTCATGGCTCATACTTTTCAATTAATTTCTCAAGTGCTTTAGGTTTCAAAATAATAATTTTAGTGCCACTGGCTGAAATTATTTTAGCATCTTTAAATACCCGCAACATTCTTACCAAAGTCTCTTTAGCTGTACCAACAAATCCAGCAAAGTCATTTCTGTTTAACGAAATGATTATTAATTTTGAAGTCGAATCTTCTCTTTCATAAACTCTTGCTAAAATTAACAGACTAAGAGCAACTCTTTCTTTCACACTATGGTGAGCGAAAGCGGTAATTTTATTTATCCAAACAGAAAATTCTTTTGAAAGATTAACCAGCAATTTCTGTGCTAACTGAGGTGATTTCTCAAGCACTTCATTAAATACCCAAATCGGAATGAAGGATACTACCACATTGTCAATTGCTCCGGCAGAAACAGGGTGCGGGTCGTTTGCCAATAAAGGTCTATATCCAAAGTAATCTCCTTTTTTGTAAATGTAAACTATGCTTTCTCTGCCATCCGGATTGGTTTTATATATCTTAACCTTGCCTTTTTTTATAATGTAAACTCCCTTCGAAAAAGAATCTTCTCTAAACAAAAGTTGTTTCTTTTTAAATTCTAGTCTGCGCATGTTCGTTTTTACAAATGAGATATCTTCATTTGACAAAAACTCGAAAAAGGAATTTGACTTTAAGTGATATTTATCTATGTCTAAACTCATCGGATACTATATTAGTGCATATTAAAAAAGCAACTGTTGACAATTGTCAATTTACTAAAATTTAATTAGAGTTACCTTTGTTTCATAGCACATCTTTTTTTTCATTAGATGGGTTAAAACTACCCGCTTCATTCTTGTAATGGAGCGGGTTTTTTTATTTGTTAATTAATGATAAAATAAATGTAGTTGACATCAGTCAATGTTTACTGTTTACTCTTAAACTAAATTGCATAAAAAAAATGAAGCTAAGCACCTACACTATAAGTAACTTTAAAAGTCTGCCTCAGACTAAAAAACTAACACCTGAACAAATAGAAGCTATTGAAGTTGTTGGAAACGTTCTGCCATTCAAAACAAATAACTATGTTGTTAACGAATTAATAGATTGGGATAACACTGTAGATGATCCGTTTTTTAAATTAACATTTCCTCAAAAGGATATGCTAAGCAAAAATCATTACAGCCTTATGTGGAATACTTTAATTAGTACTACTAATAGGGATACTATTAAAGCTACAGCAAATAAAATTAGAATGCAGTTAAATCCGCATCCTGCCGGACAAATGGATTATAACGTTCCAATGTTAAACGGAGAAAAAGTAAATGGAATGCAACACAAATACCGCGAGACACTTTTGTTTTTTCCAAGTCAAGGGCAAACGTGTCATGCGTATTGTGCTTTTTGCTTCAGGTGGCCGCAATTTACCGGAATGGATGGAATGAAGTTTATGACAAAAGAAGCAGATGTGTTATATGAATATGTTAAACAGCATAAAGAAGTAACGGATATATTATTTACGGGTGGCGACCCGATGATAATGAAAGAAAAAATGTTTTCTCAGTACATTGAACCCTTTTTGAAAAACCGTCTCGAAAACCTTCAAACTATACGAATAGGAACAAAGGCTTTAGGGTATTGGCCATATAAATTTATTTCAGATGATGATGCGGATGATTATTTGAATTTGTTTGAGCGAATCGTAAAATCGGGAATTAATTTGTCAATCATGGCGCATTTCAGTCACCCAAAGGAACTGGAAACCGATGCAGTTAAACTAGCTATTAGCCGATTAAGAAATGTTGGTGTTCAAATCCGTACTCAATCACCAATTCTAAAAAACATTAATGATAGCCCTGAAATTTGGTCGGAGATGTGGAGAAAACAGGTTAATTTAAATTGTATACCGTATTACATGTTTATGCCACGTGATACTGGTGCGCAGGAGTATTTTGCAGTAACACTCGAAAACGCTTGGAAAATTTTTAGAGAGGCTTATCAAAAAGTAAGTGGAATATGCCGTACTGTCCGCGGACCAAGTATGTCGTGTTTCGCAGGAAAAGTTCAGGTATTAGGCATTTCAGAAATCAATAAACAAAAAGTATTTGTATTGCGAATGTTGCAAGGCAGGAATCCCGATTGGGTGGCACAACCTTTTTTCGCGAAATACAACCCAAAAGCCATTTGGATTGACGATCTACAGCCGGCATTTGATGAAAAGTTTTTTTATGAAGATGAATTAAGTCAAATGATGAGTTCGGGCTTAGCGGAGATATAAATTTTTATTTATTCAGCGGTTTTATTTTTGCCGATTATAGAACCAAGCATCATCACTAAAGATGTAAGAATAATGACTTGAATAACGAGAGGCTTGTTTACTAACGCTATGCTTTTCTCAGAAGGAATACTAAGGAATAATAAAATCGTAATAAGTCCTCTTGGGGCCATTAAAATAAGTTGCAGGCTCTTCGTTCCGAATAAACGTAATTGAGCAAATCTAACAGCAAAAATTAAGACGGTAATAGTGCCTGACCACAAAATTGTGTTAGCATTCAAAATGTCATTCACATCAAGCAGATAACCAAATAGTAAAAAGAAAAGCGCTCTTGTAAGAAATGCCATTTCTGAAAGAAGCTCTTTAAATTTATGAATTTCTGCATTCAATGTTTCAGGGTGTATTTTATCGATAAATTTAATTTTTTTGAATTCATCTAAGTTGCCTGCAATTAATCCGAAGATTAAAATGAAAGCCAATGCCGGAAGATGAAAATATTTTGAGATCCCGTAAATTAAAATAACTAATATAAGTATTGGCGTAAATTTTACATGATGATCGATTTTATGTAATAAGTAAGCAAGACCAATGGTGGCTATAAGGGAAACGATAACCAGAATTATTAATTGCACACCGAAAGTTGTAAACGAATGTAAATTGACAACTTCGTTAGTTAAAACAAAATTGAAAAGCAATACACCTATAATATCTGACAAACTGCTTTCGTAAATAACAAATTCTTTTTTTTCCGGACTAAGATTTTTAGAACTCGGAATTGCAATAGCGCTACTGATAACACAAAGAGGAATAGCATTGATTAATGCTAGGCTAAACGGATAATCGCCAAAGTAGTAAAACAAAAAAGCGAACCCAAAGCTTAAAAGTGCTATTTGAATAAAGGATGCAGCAAGAGTTTTTCTAATTACACTTTTTTTACTTTTATTTAATTCCAACTCAAGTGAACCTTCTAATACAATAAGAATAAGTCCTATGGTGCCAAATATGGGTAAGAGCGATGTTAAATCAGGGATTTCTAAACCTAAAAAATTGCTGACCAGTTTAGCTGCTAAGCCTAATATTAGTAAAAGTATTACAGAAGGAATTCTTGTTATCGATGATGTAAGATCAAAAACATAGGCCAATAGAAGAAGACAGCAAAGAGTAATTATTATTGAGTTAACCATATATTATATCTAAAGATCAATCGAATTGCTTACCAATATACTTCTGTATTTTTCAAGCAAAGTGGATTTAGAAATGAAGCCAACGTACTTGTTGTTTGAAAGCACCGGTATGTTCCAAAGATTGGATTCCGAAAATAGTTTCATAACAGTGTTAACGTCGTCTTTCGAATCAATAAAATATTTTGGAGCACTCATGAGTTGACTCACTGAAATTTTATCGTACAGTTCTTGTTTAAACATTATTTCCCTGATATCGTCGATACTGATTAAACCTACAAGATTTCCGTCCTTATCTACAACAGGAAAAATATTTCTTTTAGAATGGGCAATTAATTCAACAAAGCCTCTTAATTTAATGTCTTTAGGAACTTCAGTAAAATCACGTTCAATAAACTCACTAATATTTATTGTACTTAAAAGGTAAGCGTCGGTACTCGTAGTAATAATTTTTTCTTTTTCAGATAATTTTAGCATATCAATACTTAGCGGCATAAAATATTTAGAAACCGCATAGCTTAATGCAGCCACAACCATTAAAGGAATAATAAGTTCATAACCTCCGGTAATTTCGGCAATCAAAAATATTCCAGTTAAGGGAGCGTGAAAAATTCCGCTTAAAATTCCTGCCATGGCTACAAGAGTGAAATTACTTACCGGCAATTCAATACCTAACTCGTTTATTAGTGATGAAAATAAATATCCCACAAATGCCCCAACAAATAAGGAAGGCGCAAAATTTCCACCATTACCACCACTACCAAGTGTTATACCTGTAGCAAAGGGCTTTACTAAAATGGTTAAAAAAAGAATGAGGTAAATTTGAATTTTTGTAAAGGAGGCAACGTCAAAAAGAGAACCTGCAAAAGCATCGGTTATATTGGAATCTGAAAGTTGTTTTATTTTTATGTATCCTTCACCAAACAAAGGAGGAAAAATCATTATCATCAAAAACAATACGCTTCCTCCTAATAGTACCCTCAAAAGTTTTTTCTTTTCAAATTTTTTGAGGAAACTTTCGCTTAACAAAAACATTTTCGAATAATAGTAGGAAAAGAACCCGGTTACAACTCCAAGTAACATGTAGAAGGGAATGTTTTCGTAATTGAAGGGTTCACGCAAAACAAAATTGAGTAAAATATCTTCATGTAAAATTATTTTAGAACATAAACCACCTGCAGCGGATGCAATAAGAATTGGGATAAAGGCAGAAATGTTTGCTTCTACTAAAAGAACTTCCAATGCAAAAAGTACACCGGCTATAGGAGTATTAAATGCTCCGGCAATTCCGGCCGCAGCACCACAAGCTAATAGAAGAGTACGCTCTTTGTATCCAAGTTTATAAGCTAGTCCAAAATTAGAGCCAATGGCAGAACCAGTTGTCACAATTGGCGACTCTAATCCGGCCGAACCACCAAAACCAACGGTTAGCGCGCTTGAAATGATATGACTGTAAGTTTGGTCTTTAGGAAGAATGCTGGATTTTTTTGCAATGGAATAGAGTATATTAGACAAGCCCTTTCCTAATTTATTACCATTAATGTAATGAATGTAAATTACGCATAGGCTAATTCCAATAATAGGAAAAGCAGCAATAATCCATTGAGTGTTATTTGCAATGCCTCCAATTTTAACCAAAAACCAATGTACAAATAGTTTTAAGAGCACGGCAGCTAAGCCCGCAGTTAATCCAATTAAAATGGAACTGAAAATAATGAACTGTTTAGGTGTTAATTTGTTTTGAATCCAAATTATCAACCCGTTACCTTTAAATATGAGGTTGAAGAGAAATTTCATTAGTCTTTAAAAGTAATAATTTTAAAGGGATTATCCTTTTAATAGAAGAATAAAATGACAAGTTTAACGAATGAAGATTAATATCCGAAAATTTCCTGTAAAGAAAGCACCTTGACTGTTCCGTATTTTGCCAACACTTTTAAGTCTATACTATTTTTATCACCTAAAACAAGAGTAGTGTACGGTTTTCCTTTTATATTTTCTTCTTGAAACTTTTTAACGTCGTCAAACGTCAATAGAGAAACTTTTTCGAAAATATTTTTTCTAACATCTGTTTTATGTCCAAACTTTAAAGCTTGTACATAATCAAACAAAATATTGGTTTTAGTAATGCGTTGCGATTGTATTTCTTGTAGTACAGATTCTTTAGCGGATTCAAATGAAGCTGCAGCTTTCGGTAATTCATTTAGCAGATCACTCATGCCTTTTAAAGCCTCCGGTAGTTTGTCAGCTTGCGAACCGATATACGAAAAGTTCACGTATTTTTTTCCGGGTTTGCGTGGTGGTAAATATTCTGAGGATGCAGAATAAGCTAAGGCTTTCGATTCTCTTAAATCCTGAAACACAACACCGCTCATATTCCCACCAAAATAACCGTTATATAATTTTATCACCGGCAATAAATTTTCGTTATAAGATGCTCCTTCGCTTAGCATAACTATTTCAGCTTGTTTCATTGGGTAATCTACAACATAAACGTTTCTGCTAAACCCTGTCTCTTTAAAATCATATTCGGTAGGCACGTCTTTTAAAACCTGTGCGGTTAAATGACTAGTCTGCAAAATAGTTTTTACAGATTCAGATGTATGCTGACCATAATAAAGTATAGTGTGTTTGTATTGGCTCAAGTTTTTTATTTTCTGAGTCACATCATTAACCGTTAATGCTTTTAGTTCAGTCTCCGATAAAATATTGGTAAAAGGATTAAATGCTCCGAATTTAGCGTACTTAATCATTGCCATATTCAATATTAATTCTTTATCCAATTTATTGTCGCTGCGTTTTTTTAGCACATCACTTACGCAATTTTTTAAGGCAGTTTCATTTAGTTGTGGATCATTAATAATGGATTCAAATAATTTTAAGGTTTTTTCAAAATTGTCGCTTAGCCCGTCTAAATGAATTGTTGTTCGGTCTTCTTCAACAATAAAATCTATCGCACTTCCTAACTTAAAATGTTCTTCTTGTATTTGTGTCGAACTCATTTTGGATGTTCCGATAAATGGAAAGCAATCAGCTACTGTTCTTAGAACTTTATCATGATTTGTTCCCATTTCAAAAACAAATATCAAATCGAAAGTTGAGTTTTCATTGTTTTGAGTATAATAGAACGGCAGTCCGGCTTTTAGTTCCGCTTTAATAATATCCTTTTCGTAATCTATATATTTTGGTTGAATAGCTTCTGTTTTTCCGTGAAGAATAGCTTTTGCAAACCCGGAAGTATTTTCTCTGTCAACATCAACGGGAGTAATTTGGGGTTTCTCGACTTTTTGTACGGACTTATCTTCTCCCATGCGTTTGTAAACTACAACGTAATTATTATCGTGATAATTTGCTTTCACGAAATCAATAATTTCTTGTTTTGTAATTTTTGAGAGACGCTCAGTGGTGCTTATTGCCTGTTGCCATTTAATCTCATTTTTAAAAGCATTCAACATGGCCATAGCACGCGCACCATTATTTTCTAATTCTTTAGTTTTAGAAAATTTAAAATCAGTTATCACAGCTTCAGGTAACCAATCCGGAAATTCACCTTTCTTTAATAATTCTATTTGTTCTAAAATTAATTTCTCGGCTTCTTCTAAAGTTTGTCCTTCTTTTGGTGTGACTACAAAACTGTGCATCGAGTAATCTTTTAAAATATAGGCAAAGGCCATGCTACTAATCACTTTTTGCGCTTGATTTAAGTTAATATCCATTAACCCGGCCGTATTATTCCATAATAAAGCGTTTACGAGTGTAATCATATCTGCATCTTTGCTACCTGCACCTTCAAAGCGCCACGACATAGCTACATTCTCTGCTTCCGGACCCACAACCTCTTTTACAACTTTAGAAGTGATGGGCGCTTCTTTTTCAAATTTGTAGGGTTCAATAGGTTTGGATTTTAGTTTTCCAAAATGTTTTTCTATTTCTACAATAGTTTTATCAGGATCAAAATCGCCACTCATAATAATAGCCATATTATTCGGTATATAATTTTTTTCGTAGTACTTCATAATTTCCTTCATCGAAGGATTTTTTAAATGCTCAATGGTTCCAATAGTTGTTTGGGTTCCATAACTGTGTTTTTTAAATGTTCCTTCCATCATCGCTTCCCAACCTTTGTTATTATCATCATCTAAACCACGGTTTTTTTCTTCATACACTGCTTCTAATTCGGTATGAAATAAACGCAAAACCGGTTTGCGGAAACGCTCCGATTCAATTTTTAACCAATTTTCAATTTGATTATTGGGAATATCATTCACATAAACTGTTTCATCGTGCGAGGTAAAAGCATTAGTGCCTTCAGCTCCAATCGCTGCTAACATTTTATCGTATTCGTTGGCGATGGCATATTTAGCTGCTATTCCTGAAATACTATCGATTTGATGATAAATTACTTTGCGTTTACTTTCGTCTTTTGTAACACGATAAATTTCATATAGATTTTCTATTTTTTTTATCTGTTCGTTTTCTTTAACGAAATCTTTACTACCAAATTTATCACTCCCTTTAAACACCATGTGCTCTAAATAGTGCGCTAAACCAGTTGCATTGGCCGGATCATTTTTACTTCCTGCTTTCACTGCAATTAAAGTTTGAATACGCGGCGCATCTTTGTAAACCGACATATACACTTTCATGCCGTTACTTAAAGTATATATACGCGCTTTGTAAGGATCGTTTTGTGCAGTTTCGTAATTTAGTTTCGGGCTTACCGAAGCATCAACTGATTTTGGTTTTTGCGCAGAAACACAAATTGTTAGACAGAGTAAGGCAAGAAATGAAATTTTAAATAATCTCATAGAATAGAATTTAATAATCTAATTCAAGATCTAAGCGTTTTTTCAGCTCTAACAGAGTAGGATTTTTCTCCGCCATTAATTTAAATTTATCGGAAGGTTTATACGCTTTTGCAGCTCCAGTCACTTCCATTTCAATTTTTATATCTAAACCAATAGTATTGTTTGATAATTCTTTCCGGACGAAATTTAAAAAATCCTGTTTTACAGTTGTCAGAATTTCTTTTTGCGCTTCGTTATGGATATTTAATGTAACAATATTCGTATCACTCACTTCAATTTTTGCAGTAGTAATGGTAGTAAATAATTGTCGGTTACCGGCTTCGTTTTTTTGTAATGCAAACGCATGAATAGTTTTCATCAGCGTTTCACCATCAAAAGGTTTATTTTCAAAAACAACTTCTATGTTCTCGGTAGCAATAGTTTGGTTTACCGATGGCATGTTAGCCTTCACAACATCTTTTAAACTAAACTGCGCTTTTATTTTTAATTCGGAAAATGGAACAATAGGTTTCTCTGCTGTCTTTACAATTTTCTCATCAAGCTTTGCTGTTCTTGGTTGTTGTGTAACTGTTGCAGTGGTGCTTGTTGTGTTTACTGCCATGGTAGCAGTATTAGTTTGAAAAGGACTTTCCGTTAACTCATTTTTTTTTTCCGCATCGTTAGTCGGTGCGGTGTTTATATAAGCCATTTGCATTAAGCACATCTCCACTAAGAGACGCGGATTTTTTGCGGCTTTATAATTGACATCCGTTTTACTAATCAACGCTAAACATTTTAATAAAAATGGTAAGGGAGCTTTTTGTGCTTGCTCGGCGTATTTCGGTTTTAAATTATCGCTTATTTCTAAAAGCTGAACAGTTTGTGCATCGCGACTCACCATTACATTACGTAAATGCTCGCCTAACCCGTTAATGAAATTGTGTGCATCAAAACCTTTTTTCAAAATATCATCAAAGGTTACCATAATGTCAGGCAACTTTTGGTTCATTAAAAAATCAGTAATCTTAAAATAGTAATCAAAATCTAATACATGTAAATTCTCAACAATGGCTTTATAGCTCAAATGATTTCCTGTAAAGGCAACCATCTGATCGAAAATAGAACAAGCGTCACGTAAACCACCATCCGCTTTTTGTGCAATTACATGTAAAGCTTCCGGTTCAAAAGTTACGTTTTCTGTTTTAGCGATGTAAGCTAAGTGATTCGAGATGTCTTCATTCTTAATCCTATTAAAATTAAAAACCTGACAACGCGATAATATGGTAGGAATAATTTTATGCTTTTCTGTTGTTGCTAAAATAAACTTAGCATGCTTAGGTGGTTCTTCTAATGTTTTTAAAAATGCATTAAAAGCCGCAGTAGATAACATGTGAACCTCATCAATGATATACACTTTGTATTCACCTAATTGAGGAGCAAATCTTACCTGGTCAACTAAATTACGAATGTCTTCAACGGAGTTGTTACTCGCCGCATCTAATTCATAAACGTTTAAAGATGAACCTGAATTAAAAGATAAACACGATTCACACTTATCGCAAGCTTCTCCTTCCGGCGTAATATTAAAACAGTTAATGGTTTTTGCGAAAATACGCGCACAAGTTGTTTTACCAATACCACGCGGACCACAAAACAAATAAGCCTGAGCTAATTGTTTGTGAGCAATGGCGTTTTTTAGAGTATTGGTTATATGCGTTTGCCCAACAACAGTATTAAAATGTTGTGGACGATACTTACGAGCCGATACTATAAATGCTTGTTCCATGTAGTGCGAAGGATAAATTTACGCTAATTAAGGCAATTAACAGGGACTTAAAACCCTCTAAAAAAGGTTAAATTATTCACAAATGGTTAATAAATAATGCGCTTAAACGTTAAATTAGCAAACAATTGAAGCGCCTTTATTTCATAATAGTTTTATTAGCCTTGGGTTTTAGCAAGGTATGGAGTCAACAACTGATAAAAGGTGTAATTGTTGAAGGGGATAGCGTAAGTGCAATGCCTTTTGTTTACGTGATTAATAAAAGTACTGGAAATGGTACTATGAGTGATAACTCCGGCTCATTTTATTTAAAAACAAATCCCAGTGATACTTTAATTGTTTCTTTTGTTGGCTATGTAAAACTTAAAGTTCCTGTATCTAAATTAAAAACTAACGAAAACGGAGAAGTAAAAATTGTAATGCGTAAAATTACGTACAATTTGAATGCCGTTACTGTAACCGCTTTTAAAATTAAACCTTACGAGCGCGAAAAAATGCAAAAGGTTATCGACGACTCTAAAATAAAAGTGGTAAATGCTATGGAAAGTCCGATTACTGCTTTGTATATGCAATTTAGTAAGCGTGGGAAAGAGCAACGTAAACTGGCAGCCATTTTCGAACAGGTTTTGATTGATGAACAAGTAGCACAAAAATTGAATCCTGAAATTTTACGTCAATTAACCGGAGATGATTATATAAATTTTGAACAATTCCGCAGATACTGTTTTTCATTAACAGATTACTATATCCTCTCGCACGACGGCTATGACCTTTATTATAAGGTTATGGAATGCTACTACCGCTGGAAAGACGAAGGCAGATAGAAATCCTTGCGTCTTTGCGAGAAACAACCCAATTGGACTACCAAAATCAGTAAAGGTTTAACACGAAAATCATTAAAAATTCATTCAATAAGCTATTGATTTTTTTGTATTTTTGATAGAGAAATTTCAAGATTATGAAAAAATTATTGTTTCCCATTTTTACTTTAGTTACCGCTATTTGTTTAGCCGGAAATCCGAATGATGAAAAAGTAAAATACCTCGATGCTAAAGTTACTGTTGGTGAGTTAACCATTTTTAGTGAAGGTGCGTATGCGAACGATGCGTTTGTAAAAACTAAAGTACGTTTCGAAAACAAAAACGATTTTTTTGTGGTAGTAGATCCCAGTAAAGCCTATTTCTATGCCGGTGGCGCTAAAATTTATGCAAAAGAAAAGGAATTGATTATTTCCCCAAACGGTAAAAAGGGAAATACATTTGATGTGAAGGGTAAAAATCTGAACGGACAAGCAATGTCGTTAATCATTGATGGCTTAAAAAAGACCGGAAACGAAAAAATAGTAGCATTTCCTGAAATTGCGGCTTCTGCTAAACTGAAGGAATCGTTTAACGGTTGTGATGTCACAATTTTAGATGTAAACTACAATAAGGAATTCAAATTAGGAATGAAAATTAAAGTAACAAACGTTGGCAACGATATTGTTATTTTAAATCCCGGTGTTATTGAATTAAAGGAAGGCGACAATACCTTAAATAACATCCGTAAACGTACCAGTAGCTGGATGATAAAAAAGGGCGAATCGGAAACGGTTACTCTTTTATTTCAAACATCAAGTGAAGGCAGTGAGAAAAAGATTATTTGGAATGATGCTTTAGTAAAAGCTTCTTTATTACCAATGGAACCTGTTGAAATTGTTTTAGGAACCAACGAACAAGTGATTAAAGATTACCGTCCGTATTTAGTGCCAACGCCTAAAAAGGTTGAAGCGCTTGATATGGATGTTGCGGTGAATGATAAATCAAGAGCAAAGGATAAGACCGCAAAGAAGAAAGAAACAAAACCTGTAAAAGAAACTAAGAAAGCTGAAGTTAAAAAGGAAGAACCTAAAGAAGAAGAAGTTGTTTTAGCAAAAGAAGAGAAAAACAATAAAGACAAACGTGCAGAAATTGCATCAGAAGGTGATATGGTAGAATTGCACGCTGCCGATGTTGATTTTAGTAAGGGTGGAAAGTTTTACGCTTTATTAATTGGTTGTAGTGATTATACTGACCCTTCTATTTCTGATTTAGGCGGTTTGCCTGTAACAGATGCTGAAGCTTTAGCAGCCTGTTTGAAAAAGAATTATACATTCGAAGAATCAAACGTACAAGTTTTAAAAAGTCCAACACGCCGTGAATTAGTTATTGCATTAGATGAAATGTCGAAAAAAGTAACACAAGACGATAACGTGTTGATTTTTTATGCGGGACACGGACATTACGAAGATGATAACGATATCGGATATTGGTTACCAAAAGATGCAGAAGTAAGTAACTCGGCGAACTGGTTATATAACGACCAATTAGTAGCAGCGATGCGTAAAATAAAATCATTACACACGTTATTAATTTCTGATGCTTGCTTCAGCGGAAGTATTTTTAAAAACCGCTCTATTAGTTTAGTAGGGGCGACTGATGTAATTAAAAAGAAATATCAATTACCAAGCCGTAAAGCCATCACTTCAGGAACTTTAAAAACTGTTCCGAATAAAAGTGTATTCATTAAATATTTGTTAGACCGTTTAGAAAAAAACAAAGACAAATATTATTCTTCAGCCACCTTGTTTCAAGCCATTGAAACACCTGTAGGAAATAACAGCAGCAGCTTACCACAATTTGGCGTAATCGCAAATGTAGGTGATGAGGGCGGAGATTTTATTTTTATTAGGAAGTAAATAGCGGACTTTACATGAGGATTATATTTTCATTAGTAGTTACTTTTTTTTCTGTTTCGGCCGTCGGACAAGTTACAATTTATGCAGATGCTTATCCAAAAGGCGTTGTGTGTCAAGATTTCTCTCAAGATGAGAAGGTTTTCTATCCTATAGATAATCCAAGTTTAAAACTTGTTATCCATAAAAATGAAGTTTCGCATGTAATTAAAGGAACCGATACAATCTATAAGAACAAAGACTTTAAACAATCTGATAAAATCGTAGTTCCAATTGAACTGACAACAGGAAAAATATTGATAACTGAGGTTTTGGAAACAAAAAGCAAGCAAGCTGATTTGTATAATTCCTTAAAGGCTATCCCTAGTAGTAAGACTAAATATGAGTTTATTTCAGCTAACGACGCTGACAAAAGTGTGATTAATTACGCAGGTTTCTTTTATGTGAAATTTGCGGGAGATTTAAATACCATTCAATTCACTTTGACAATTAAACTTAAGGAGGGAAAGGTTAAGTATGAATTTACAAACTTTAGAATGTACTTTGCGGAACAAAAGGGAAATAGTATAAAGGGTGGTAGAAATTACACAATGGACGCTACTCATGTACATGATAATCCTCTGGAAAGATTTTATTTGAAGGCATATCGTGGAGATAAAGTTTGGGAAGATATCTGGATGCAATTGGATAACACTGTTAATGATTTGAAAGCATTCATTAATAAACCAATAAAGAGTGATTGGTAATCTTTGAATCTTGAATTTTAAATCTTGAATCTTTCGAGACTCCCACCTTTCTCAAACAATCTATCAACTCTTTTTTCGATTGCAGGATCTTTTACTAGAGCAGGGGCGTGGTTTGGTTTTATGCGGGCGTCAATTATTACACTGTCGCAACCAAAGTGTTTAAATTTAGTGAGAGGATTTACACCGTAAATATCATGACTAGGATTACTTCTTGTAAATGTAACCCACAACCAATTATTTAATTTCGCGGAAGTAAAATCGCTGTCGTCGCAAATTATTATTACAGGATAAGGGTTTGTATCAATGCGGTTGCGGATAATCTCAATATTAAATTCAGCAACTTCTTCTTCAGTCGCATCATGACTTTTAAATTTCTTTCCTTCTAAAACTAAAACACCGGGCATTGCTAAAAACGCATGCGTGAATGATTTCAATTCTAAAATTTCCTTACTGATGGTTGTTGCTAATTCTCTTTTCTTATCGCCGTAAGCAGCAAATACTACTTTACTTCCTGCATTTAATCCTGTACCGCTGTAATCTAAAGTATCAATGGTTGTATTGGTATAGAAATGCATATCGCGTTTTAAGTCGATGCGTTCTAAAACAAATTTAAAGTAGTCCTCAATATTGTGAGTGCTTAGTTTTTTGCTGTCATCAGCTGTAATAAATAAAAACTTCGCTAAGCTTAATTGTCCGCTGCCTAAAACATGATTCGCAATCGTTAATAATTCCTGAGGATGTTTTACATTTTGATAAGGTGTGTAGCGTTCGCTTCCTATTGCTAATAATAACGGATGAACTCCCGCCGCATCAACTGCGTTCACTTCTTTTAATCCCGGAATTTCTATTGGAATGGCAGCGCCTGATATTTCATGAATTAAAGCACCGAAACTTGTATCTTCTTGTGGTGGTCGACCAACAACAGTAAAAGGCCAAATAGCATTTTCGCGGTGATACACTTTATGAACTTTCATCACAGGAAAATCATGAGCCAAACTATAATACCCTAAATGATCTCCGAACGGACCTTCCGGTTTTGTTTCGTTAGGATAAATTTCTCCTGTAATTACAAAATCCGCATCTGTACTAATGCAAAAACCATCTTCATAAGAATAACCAAAACGTTTTTTACCAAGTGCACCTGCAAAAGTGGCTTCACTTAATCCTTCAGGCAAAGGCATAACTGCCGCTAAAGTATGTGAAGGCGGACCACCAATAAAAATAGAAACTTTAAGAGGTTGTCCTTTTGCATTCGCTTTTGTTTGATGTACACCGATGCCGCGATGTAATTGATAATGCAAACCAATTTCTTTATTCTGAATATAATCGTTGCCGCTTAATTGTACGCGGTACATTCCCAGATTCGCGTTCATGATACCGGGATTATCGATGTCCTCGCTATACACTTGTGGCAACGTAATAAACGCACCGCCATCCATGCTCCAATGTTTTATTTGTGGGAGTTTATCGATTGTAGTTTCTTTAAAGAGAACTGGTTTCGAAAAAGGATTTTTTTTTGGAAGCGAAGCAAAAGCTGTTGCTGTAACATTTAAATAACTGAACGGTCGCTTTAAAGCTTTAACAGGATGATTTTTTAAATCAATAAGCGTTTGAACTTTTTCGAATGTATCTCTGAAAATAAACTTACTTCTTTCAATGGTTCCGAAAATATTGGAAGCGCATTTGAATTCACAACCTTTTACATTTTCAAACAATAAAGCAGGACCGCCCATTTCGTAAACACGTAAATGAATGGCAGCCATTTCTAAATTCGGATCAACTTCTTCGGTAATACGGATTAGGTGGCCGTTTTTCTCCAAATCTTCAATGCAAGCCTGTAAACTGCGGTAACCCATAGAACGGTAAAAATAAACATAATTTCGCTGATAATATTCGACCCCTTCAGGGTCGGTGTTAGGACCGTCAGTTGTTTTTTTATTCGTATTGGAGTCCTTCAGACTCCATAGGATTTGCACGATGTGTTTTGGATGCCGAAGGTATCCAATGTGAATAAAAAAATTGAAGAGAAATCTTTCCGACCCTGAAGGGGTCGAACGGTTTGGAAGGAAATCTAGTTGTTTATATCAACCGGACCAACATCGTTAGCAAGAATGCTTAAGCAATCTGATTTTAAGTCGGTTTCTTTAATTTTAGTGCTTTCCCAACCTAAAGGATAATATTTTGTGGGATTAGATTTTTCTATTAATACATAATCTGCTAAGAAAAAATTCTTTAAGCGCGAATCCGATTTTATAAGTTGAAATTCACGAACTAATTTTGCGTTAGATAGGCTTGTACATTTAATTACATAAACTGCTTCTAATTCTTTTCCCGAGTACGTTGTGCTTTTCTTTATCTCAACTTTAAATCCTGCCTTATTAGAAGTTTGAGCGGCAATTGTATTTGAACTTAAATCAAAACTCATGATTCCTAAAGAAAATAGACTAAGTACTGTAGCGAGAAAAAGTTTTTTCATAGTTCTTTTGTTTTAGCTAAAATACAACATAAACAAATCGGGATTTGTTAATTTAACGAAAGCGCCTTATTTGTTAATAAACGCTGGGTTTGGCAGACCTAAACCAATTTAAACTTAGTGAACGCGCTCTACATTAAGATAAGTTTCGGGAACTTTTGTTGATAAGCTGTTTCTTTCTTTAAATCATCCGTTTTTTTTAGCCACTAAAACTCAAAATCACAAAATTTGCACTAAAGTTTTGTGGGCTTTAGTGTCTTAGTGTTTTAGTGGCATAAATATTGAATTACTTATTTCTGAAAACTAATTCTCCATTAAGGTAAGTCGCTAAAACCTTTGTTGACAAGATGGAATTTTCTGGACATTTCATCAAATCCGTATCCAAAATAATGAAATCAGCGAACTTATTTTTCTCTAAACTTCCTTTTTCTTTTTCTTCGAAGTTTGAATAAGCTGCCCAAATAGTCATACCGCGGATAGTTTCTTCTTTTGATAAAGCATTCTCAATTTGATAACCATTTTCGGGGTAACCTTTCGCATCTTTTCGTATAACCGCAGCATAAAAAGTTTTGAACGGAGAAATATCTTCCACTGGAAAATCTGTTCCTAAGGCAACTAATCCGGATGCTTTTAATAAATCTTTATAAGCATAAGCGCCTTTTTCACGTTCTTTTCCTAAACGTTCGCCTGCCCAATACATATCGCTAGTAGCATGTGTTGGTTGTACTGATGGAATTATGTCTTTAAATTTTTCAAAATCATTTTTGTTGACTACTTGTGCATGTTCAACTCTCCAACGGGAATCTGATTTTATATTCTTTTTATAGATATCTAAAATTAAACGGTCGCTCGAATCCCCAATACAATGCGTATTCATTTGAAATCCTTTTTCTGCCATAATAGCGGCATACTTTTCAAAATGTTCCTTTGTATTCAGTAAAAATCCTTTCCATTCTTTTTTGTCGGAATAATGTTCCAACAAACAAGCACCTCGTGAGCCCAAAGCGCCATCCGCATAAAATTTAAAAGAGCGGACGTTCAATCTTTCCGTTTTATATGGACCATTTTCTAAATAGTATTTATAATTCGGAGCGTTATCACTTAACATAGCGTAAATACGCATTTTTAATTTACCGCTTTTTTGTAATTCGTCAATAGCATCAATTTCGTATTTCATTAAACCGGCATCGTCGATAGTAGTTAGTCCAACCGCAAAGCAATTTTCCTGTGCAACTAAAAGCGCATTGAATAATTTTTCTTTTGAAGGAGCAGAAATTTTACTAGTGACTAAATCAACGGCGTTGTCAATTAATATTCCCGTTAAATTTCCTTTAGCATCTTTAATTAAATCACCGCCGTCGATTTTTGTTTTAGAATCAATCCCAGCCAATTTTAAGGCAGCAGAGTTTGCTAAGACAGCGTGACCATCAATCCGTTGTAAAATTAAAGGTGTGTTTGGGAAGAGAGAATCAAATTTTTCTTTTGTAGGATATTCTTTTACCGCCCAATCATTCTGATCCCAACCGCGACCTTCAATCCATTGCACTTCTCCGGTAGTGGAAGGATTTGGAGTTTGGTCGGTTTTCACTGCAAAATCTTTTACAACTTGAACTACATTTTCGAAAGAAGTGGTCCCTACTAAATCAACTTTTTGTAAACCTAAACCGTAATTTAAAAAATGACAATGCGCATCAATAAAGCCGGGGAAAATAGTTTTGCCTTCAATATCTTTTGTTTCTTTAGCTGAATATGAATTTAAAATTTGTTCGTTGCTGCCTGTTTCAATAATTTTACCATCTTTGATAGCCATAGCCTGTTGAATAGAGAAAGCAGAATCAACTGTATAGATAACAGCGTTATGAATTATTAGGTCTGCTTCTTTTTTTGGAGTTGTACAGGAGTATAAGAAGTAAGAAGTCAGTATAAGAATGAAAAGTTTTTTAATCATAGGATAAATATAAAATTAAATGAGTGCTCAACAAAATAAAAATATTGCCACAAAATGGTTCGCCGCTTTTAACGAACATAATTTAGAAAACCTTTTAAGTTTATATTCTGAAACTGCGGAACATTTTTCTCCTAAATTAAAAATTCGTCAGCCCGAAACTAACGGTTTAATAAAAGGAAAGCCAGCTTTACGCGCTTGGTGGAAAGATGCATTTGACCGCCTCCCAACTTTAAATTACGAAGTAAAAGGGCTAACCGCCGATGAAGAACAAGTATTCATGGAATACATTCGTCATGTGAAGGGAGAAGAAGATTTAAATGTTGGTGAAGTGTTGGAAATAAGAAATGGAATGATTGTTGCTTCGAGGGTTTATCATGGTTAACTCAACCACATTGTCTCATTGCCAAATTGACTAATCGTCAAATTACATTAACTGATACAACTTCGTCTGCTGAAAACGCTGATAAATTTTAGGCGCTTTTACCCTGAACCGATAGCCAATAGAAAATGCGCCGCTAAAATATTTTGATACGAACATCATCTCACCGCTTTTGTAATAACTGAAATCAGTAACACCTGTAAGGGAAACATACCAACGTTTAAAGTTTAAACCCATAGAACCTCTTAAATCGCCCGAAATCGCATTGTAAAAAATGGTACGGTTATAATTTAAAGTATCGTTGTAGTATTTATAAGTACGCCATTGTTCTTCCGGTCCAACTAAAAAAGTAACATTAAAGAAAAGCGCACGCCATAGTACTAAATTAAAAGAAGCACCACCATAAACTGAAAACGCGGCGACATTTAAAGTGTTGAGATTACCATGCGTATCATAATACGGTCGAACTTGTCTAGGGAAGAAGGAAGTATCGGTAGTGCTCAGCGTATTGTAATAACCATTAGCGGTAATCACCCAGGTGAAACTTGATTTTAATTGTCGGTAAGAACAGGAGTAACCGGATTTAAAGGAGAAGCGTTTGTTATTGGTGAAGTATAAGAATTTCATTTTATACGAAGTGCTCACCATTTTAGGAAATTGGGTGTAAATTCCTCTTCTGTCGGTTGTTGTTGTGTCCCATTTAGAATAAGCGCTATCATATCTTGCTGTATTCTTATCGTAAAAACCTTGATAACGCCGATACCCTGTTTCTAAAATCCATTTATTACCACCAACGTTCATGCCAATATTAAAGTGATCAGTTTTACCTGTTTGTTTTACATTAGTCGCAGGAATAGAGGCGTAACCAAAGGAAAAATTTATTTTATCGTAATTGAATTCGATACCCGAAATATTATTAGCCTGGGCAATGTAATTTAGTTTAGATAAACCGAATGTATCCTTTTTTAAATATTGTTGTAGCTCGATGTTATAATTTCTGTAGGATTGAAACAAAGAAACAATGAGGCGTGATTTATATTTTACGTAATAAGTACTATCCCAAATCTTTTGTGCCGAAAGAATGTTAACAGAAAGTAGGGCGAATAGTATGAGTTTTTTGAGCAAATGACTTAATTTTACACTCAAATATAAAAAAAATTTCAAGTGCAGCTACAAGATCATATAGATAAAATTAAAGATACCATTATTCAGTTCGCGCCACAAGTTGTTTCGGCACTCCTAGTACTCGTAATTGGTTTATGGGTTATTAAACGCGTTGCGTATTTGGCAAACAAAGGATTTGAGAAGAGAGATCTGGATATTTCGTTACGGACTTTCTTAAAAAGTTTAATCTCAATTGGACTAAAAATAATTTTGATTGTAACTGTAGCCGGAATGCTTGGAATAGGCACAGCTTCTTTCGTCACCATTTTAGGAGCCGCTGGTTTAGCAGTAGGTTTAGCATTGCAGGGCTCGCTTTCTAATTTTGCAGGTGGAGTTTTGATTTTGATTTTCAAACCTTACAAGGTTGGAGATACGATAGAGGCGCAAGGACAAACAGGAGAAGTGCAGGAAATTCAGATTTTTAATACCATAATGTTAACGGTTGAACATAAAACAGTAATTCTTCCAAACGGAGCTTTATCTAATGGAACTATTGTCAATAATTCCCGTCACGGTAATGTGCGTGTAGATATTCCTGTGAGTGTTTCTATTGAGAATGATTTGCCAAAAGTAAAAGCAATTATTGCGGAGGTATTAAATAATAACGTTCACATTCTTAAAACACCAGAACCCTTAATTGTAATTGGTAAAATTCTGGAAGGAGCGGCTAATATAAATGTGAGGCCGTATTGTCATCCTGATAATGCCCCATTAGTAATTTCGGAACTAAATGAAAATTTAAAATTAGCTTTCGAAAAAAATAAAATTAAGCAGGCGGTGCAAATGCGTATTATTCACAACGTTTAATACTTAAGCAAAAGTAAATAAGATAGCGATTTGATTAGCCGATTATTTTATATAATATTAATCTTTAAAATTTAACCAGATGAAAAAATTACTAAGTGTTTTATTTGCAAGTTTAACTTTAACAAGTTTTTCTCAAAAGAGTTTCTCAAAAGGATCGATAGTTATAGATTTAAACGCGAACCTCGGCATTTATAATACTGTTGCGCAGGATTCAAGTGATAGAGCAGAAGGTATAAAGCAAACAGACAAAGCAGTGCCTTATGCTTTTGCTTTAGGTGTTGAATATGGTGTTTTAGATTTTTTGAGCGTTGGGATAAAAGGACAAACCGCTACTTATCTACAAGGAACTGATACTACCGGTGGTCCCGTTGCTACAGTTAAAGGAAATGATATTGTATTAGTTGTTAATGGACATTTAGTAAGAACAAAAAGATTTGATTTGGTTTTTGGAGGTAATGTTGGTTATTCAAATATTAAATTTAAATCAAACGACAACAAGGCCAGCATGGCTAAAGGTGGAGGTATAGCTTACGATTTACACTTAACACCACGTTTATATTTTTCTAAAAATTTTGGCATGTTTTTTAGTTTATCATACGCAGGTGTTAGCTATAAAAAATTAAAATTCAGCGATAATGTCCGTAAATACACTGAGACCGTTAGTCTAAAAGGAAGTGGTGTTAATTATGCGCTAGGCTTTCAAATTACTTTTGGTGGCGAATAAAAATTCTATTTTATTCGAAGCGTAAACTCTCGATAGGATCGAGTTTAGAAGCCCGTTTAGCCGGAAGAAATCCGCTAAGCAATCCTACAACAATACAAATTATTACACCCGTAATAATCCAAAACCATGGAACAAAAAATCCTGTGTCGAGTCCCATCCCAATTAAATTGCCGATAATAATTCCTAAAACAATTCCAATTAATCCACCGAGGACACAAATAACGACGGACTCAATTAAGAACTGATATTTAATGGCTTCTTGCGTTGCGCCTAAAGCTTTACGTATTCCTATTTCGCGGGTGCGCTCTGTAACTGAAACGAGCATAATATTCATTAAGCCAATAGCAGCACCTAATAAAGTAATGATACCAATGATAGTGGCCCCGAGTGTTACGTTTTGTAAATTATCAATTAGCATGGTCGCTAAACTATCAGATTTTACTACATCAAAATCTTCAACTTCTTTTGCATTTACTCTTCTTATTTTTCTGAATAAACCTGTGGCTTCACCAACCGCAATATCCATTAGCCAAGGATATTTTGAAATAACATTAATCGTAAAACTCATATCAGGCCGACCGAAATATTGTCGCGCGTTAAGAATTGGAATGATGCAAATTTTATCGCCACCAAATCCCATACTACTGCCTTTACTTTTTAAAACGCCAATTACTTTATACTTCGCACCTCCAATAGAAATAATTTTATCTATCGGTTTCGCGTTTTTTGGAAATAAAGAAAAAGCAATCTCACTTCCTAAAATAACTAAGTTATTGCCACTTAAAATTTCGGGTGGCGTAAAGTTTCTTCCCTCCAATAATTCGTAACCTGAAGTCTCTAAATAATTTTCATCAGCACCAAACACCTGAATGTTGGGATTGGTTTTTTTGGATAAGTATTTCAACCTCGCATTAAAAGAAGCCATGGTAGAGATAGAAGCTACACAAGGGAAATCAAATTCTTCTTTAAAGCGCATGGCCTCTTTGAAGTTAATTGGACGATAAGCTTTAGGTTTTTTACCGTGCCGTCCAACCCTCATGTTCATTTCTTTGTTGCGGATGGTAAAGGTATTAGCACCCATTTCGGTGAAGTTGCTATTGATACTGGATTTAATAGCATCGATAGCCGATAGAATTCCAACCAAAGCCATAATACCAATGGCAATAATAAGCATGGTGATGATAGCCCGAAGTTTATTCGATTTTATTGCATCAACCGCAATTCTGGTATTTTCCTTAAGCAGAAGGGCCATTATGGGTGTAAAGGTAGGTTTAGCCCGCCATATTTATTAACCGCTTATCAAAATTTATAGCTTATTTATGGGATTTTTCCCTCATTTTCCATAAATTCGTACCTCCAAAAATCATTACAAACTAAAACTATATCCCTATGGCATTCGACATTGACATGATTAAGAAGGTTTACGAAAACATGCCTTCACGTATTGAAGCAGCCCGTAAACAATTAGGCCGCCCTTTAACTTTAGCTGAGAAAATTTTGTATTCGCATTTACATGCTGATCAAAAATCAGAAAATTTTGAACGCGGTAACTCATACGTTGATTTCGGTCCGGATAGAGTAGCGATGCAAGACGCAACTGCTCAAATGGCATTATTACAGTTTATGCAAGCTGGTCGCCCTAAAGTGGCTGTGCCTTCAACTGTACATTGCGATCACTTAATTACTGCTAAAGTTGGTGCAAAAAACGATTTACAAGTTGCGACAACTGAAAGTAAAGAAGTATTTGATTTTTTAGGTTCAGTATCGAATAAATACGGAATTGGATTTTGGAAACCGGGTGCAGGTATTATTCACCAGGTAGTTTTAGAAAATTATGCTTTCCCGGGTGGAATGATGATTGGTACTGATTCTCACACTGTAAATGCAGGTGGTTTAGGTATGATTGCAATTGGTGTTGGTGGAGCTGATGCTTGTGATGTAATGGCAGGTTTACCTTGGGAATTAAAATGGCCAAAATTAATTGGTGTTAAATTAACCGGTAAATTAAATGGTTGGGCAAGTGCAAAAGATGTTATTTTAAAAGTAGCAGGTATTTTAACTGTAAAAGGTGGTACCGATAAAATTATTGAATATTTTGGTGAAGGTGCAATTAACCTAAGCTGTACAGGAAAAGGAACAATTTGTAACATGGGTGCTGAAGTTGGTGCAACTACTTCAACATTTGGTTATGATGATAGTATGGAGCGTTACTTACGCGCAACTAACCGCGCTGATATTGCAGATGCTGCTAACAAAATCAGAGAACATTTAACAGGTGATAAAGAAGTTTACGCTGATCCTTCAAAATATTTTGATGAAGTAATTGAAATTGATCTTTCTACTTTAGAGCCACATGTTAACGGACCATTCACTCCGGATTTAGCAACACCTATTTCAAAATTAAAAGAAGAAGCTGTGAAAAATGGCTGGCCTTTAAAAATCGAAGCAGGTTTAATTGGTTCTTGTACTAACTCTTCTTACGAAGATATTTCACGTGCAGTATCTTTAGCAAAACAAGTTTCTGCAAAAGGATTAAAAGCAAAAGCAGGATTCATGATTAATCCGGGTTCAGAGCAAATCCGTTACACCATCGAGCGCGATGGTTTCTTAAAAATATTTGATGAAGTAGGTGCTGTTGTATTTACTAATGCTTGTGGTCCTTGTATTGGAATGTGGGACCGCGTTGGTGCAGAGAAAAAAGAAAAGAACACAATCGTTCACTCTTTCAATCGTAACTTCGCGAAGCGTGCGGATGGAAATCCAAATACTTATGCATTCGTTGCATCACCTGAAATGGTGGCTGCTTTAGCAATTGCAGGTGATTTAAGTTTTAATCCGTTAACAGATTTCTTAACCAACGAAAAAGGTGAGAAAGTAAAATTAGATCCTCCTTTCGGCGACGAATTACCTAAAAAAGGTTTTGCTGTTGAAGATGCGGGTTACCAAGCACCGGCTGCTGATGGAAGTAAAGTTCAGGTGTTAGTGGATAAAGCATCTAAGCGTTTACAATTATTAGATCCATTTACAGCATGGGAAGGTGTTGATTTAAAAGGATTGAAATTATTAATCAAAGCAAAAGGAAAATGTACAACGGATCATATCTCTATGGCAGGTCCATGGTTAAAATTCCGTGGACATTTAGATAATATTTCAAACAACATGTTGATTGGTGCAGTAAATGCATACAACGAAAAAACCGATTCAGTAAAAAACCAATTAACCGGTGCTTACGAAGGTGTTCCTGTTGTACAACGTGCATACAAAGCACAAGGTATTGGAAGTATTGTTGTAGGTGATGAGAATTACGGTGAAGGTTCATCACGTGAACACGCAGCTATGGAACCTCGTCATTTAGGAGTTCGTGCAGTATTAGTGAAATCATTTGCGCGTATTCACGAAACCAACTTGAAGAAACAAGGTATGTTAGGTTTAACCTTTGCAAATAAAGCAGACTACGATAAAATTCAGGAGAACGATGTAATTGATATTATTGGTTTAACTTCATTTGCTCCCGGTAAACAATTAACGATTGTATTAAATCATGATAACGGAAGTAAAGATGAAATTAAAGTAAATCACAGCTACAACGCTCAGCAAATTGAGTGGTTTAAAGCAGGTGGTGCTTTAAATATTATCAGAGCAAGTGTAAAAGCGTAATTAAATTTAAATTCTTATCCCGCCTCTCAAACTAAAAATGATTGGCGGGATTTTTTTTGAAATGAAATATCTGTTTATTGTCATATTTAGTTTTTGTGTATGCAGCGGTTCTCTTTTTTCGCAAGAGCAGCGTCAAATCGATTCAGTTAAAAATTTAATTCCAAAATTGACCTCCGATACCGCCAGGATTCGAAATTATTTATTATTGGGAGAATGGATTCAGGATATCAGAGAATGGCCTGTTTATAATCAGAAAGGCCTGGATCTTACAGAAAAAAATCTTGGATTGACTTCAGTTAAAGCTGAGAAAGAAATTTTGTTAATGTACAAAGCAAAGGCGCTTAATAACGTTGGCTATTATCTAAAAGAAAGTAATGATTTTAAGAATGCAATACTCAATTATGAAAAGAGCAAAGAGATTTTCATCGAATTAAACGATAAGTCAGGAGAAGCAACATGCATTACAAATATTGGTGCAGCGGAAGTGATTATCGGTCATGTTGCTGATGCTGTTATTAAATATGAACGTGCATTTAATTTATTCAAAGAAGTGGGCGATAAGAGCAATGCAGCTGTAGTGCTTAATAATATTGGTAATATATACCTGAATCAGGGAAATTTAAAATTAGCGCTCGACCATTTTAATGAAGCCTTAAAAATGCACATTGCAACAAAGAATGTTTCAGGCGAAATTGTTGTTTACAATAATCTTGGATCATTGTATTTCGGACAAAATGATTTCGAAACGGCTATGGATTTTTATATGAGGATTTATAAAATTTATGAGAAGCAAAATAACAAATTCATGATGGCGAAAAGCCTTTCCGACATGGCGGTTGCAGTAAAACCACTCGACCGCGCTAAAAGTTTACATTATGATAGCCTCTCACTGAAATTATATACTGAATTGGATTACGAAGAGGGAATATCGAAAGGCTATAATAATTTAGGTAGTACATTTTCTGAAATGGGCCAAATCGAACTTGGATTGGAATTATTAACTAAGGCATATATTATTCGTGAAAAGGTCAATGAAATTGAAGGTATGTGTTATTCTTCAAGGAATATAGCTGAGTTGTATCTCTACATGCATAAATTTAAGGAAGCATTAAAGTGGGCTGAGCGGGGTTATGCTATAGCACAGCAATTGGGAAATATAAAACATATCCGATCTACAGCAGGCACATTAGCGAAAATTTATGCTAAGTTAAAAGATTTCGAAAAGGCTTATACATATCATATCGAATTTAAAATGTTTAATGATAGCATTCTTAGCAGTGATTCAAAAAGTCTTGCCGCGCGGCAATTAGCAAGGATGGAATTTGAAAAACGCGAAGCGGAACTGAAGGTCGAGCAAGATAAAAAGGATTTGATAGCAGAGGATGAAAAAAGAAAACAAAAAATAATAACCACTTCAGTAAGCGTTGTTTTGTTTCTTGTTTTGGTTTTGGTGCTTTTTGTTTTCAGAAGTCTCCGAATTAATCAAAAGAAAAATAGAATCATTACCGAACAAAAGGCATTAGTGGAAAATAAACAAAAGGAAATAATTGACAGCATACGTTATGCCAAGAGAATCCAACAAAGTTTAATGCCTACAACTAAATACATTGCCAAAAAACTGGACGATTTAAGAAAATAACCCCTCCGAGGCTCTCTTTGCTTTTCCCAATAAAAATTACTAGTTTAGAGTATAAATTCAAATTCATGAAATCAAAATTTGTAATAGTATTGTTATTAGTTTCTGCGTCACTAAGTGCACAAAAATTTATTAAGAACACAACAGGCCGTGCTTTAACGTTTAAAGAAATTCAATTACAGTTTGATACCTATCAGAAACAAAATGATTTGAGAAAAGTATCCGGCTGGAAAAGCTTTAAGCATTGGGAACACGATATGCAAATGCATACCAATACACAAGGAGAGCCGGCGGGTTTTCAGGAGTATGTTGATGCGGCTATTGAGATGTCGAATTTTAAACAAGAACAACAAAATCAAAGTTTAGCTTCTACCTGGGCGCCAACCGGTCCTAATGTTTTGCCAACTAATTTAACCGGTTATATGGAAAACGGTATTGGTAGAATCAACTGTGTGGCGTTTCATCCAACTAATGCCAGTATTTATTATGCAGGTGTTGCGCAAGGTGGTGTTTGGAAAACTATTAATAACGGCGCAAGCTGGACACCTCTTACAGATAATTTACCAATAACAAGAGTAAGCGATATATCAATTGATCCTTCTAATCCAAATACCATTTATATCTCAGTTTGTGATTTTGAATATCTTGGCGTGAGTTTATTTTTAAACGGACGTAAACGTCATACACATTATGGTTTGGGAGTTTATAAATCAACTGATGGCGGTACAACTTGGGCAGCAACAGGTTTAACTTTTCAGTTAACTAATGGCGATGCTTCATTAATCAGAAAAGTTTTAGTGAATCCTGCAAATAGTAATGAGTTATGTGCAGCCGGAGCAAGCGGAATGTATAAATCAACAAACGCAGGAACAACTTGGAATAAGGTTATGGATTCTTTGTTTTGGGATTTGCACAGAGATCCTGTAAATCCCAATACACTTTACGCATCAACAGGTTGGGTCATGAATTCTAATCAGGGAAATGCAGGCGTTTATAAATCAACCAACTTTGGAAATACGTGGACTATGTTAAATACAGGAATGCCTTTAACAGGAACTATTCAACGTGTGAAATTAGCAATAGCACCTTCCGACAATAATTATATTTATGCAGCTTGCGTTGATTTGCAAGGAGGTTTACACGGCTTTTATAAAAGTACAAATGCTGGCTTAAACTGGACTTTCATTGCGCCGGTAGATAATGTTTTAGAAGGGGGACAAGGCGGTAATTCGGGTGGACAAGGAAATTACGATATGGGATTATTAGTACATCCTACCAATAGAAATACAGTTTACATTGGAGGAATAAATATTTGGGGATCAACAGATGGTGCTGCAACATTTGATCCTATTTCGCATTGGACGACAGGATACGGCGCAACAACGCATGGCGATATTCATGCATTAGATTATCAAACAGCAGGTAATCAATTTTTTTGCAGTAATGATGGCGGTTTGTATAAAACATCTAATATGGTTATTAGTACATGGAGTACAAGTAACTGGCCAACGGTTTGGACAAAATTAAATAGCGGAATGCAGGTCACATCTTTCTATAGATTGTCAAGTTCAAAAAATGCAGCGGGAAGATTAGTTGCAGGTGCACAAGATAACGCAACATTTTATTTTAAGAGTGGAGCATGGACTACAATTTTTGGAGGAGATGGAATGGATAATTGGTTAGACCCTGTAACCAACACAAATGTTTTTGGGTCTAGTCAGTATGGTTATTTTGATAGAAGTACAAATGATGGTGTAAGTGGTACATCTCCCAATACAAATCCTTTAGGCGAAGCTTGTGAATGGGTTACACCTGTTGTAGCTGATTACAATAATCCCGGAAGATTATTTATTGGAAATGAAAATGTAGTGCGTTCAACTAACGGTGGCAGTACATGGACAACTTTAGCGAGTATGCCGGGTTCAACATCTAGTGAGATTGTTGCATTAGCAGTTTCAAATACAAATAGTTTAGTATTGTATGCAGGAAGAAGAGTACGTTATGAATTTGGTGTACCGGGTGCCATGTTTAAAACAATAAATGGTGGAACAAGTTGGACAAACGTCACTGCAGGTTTACCTGATAGTTTATATTATACAGGTATTGAAATAAATGAAACAAATGCCAATACAGTTTATGTTTGTATGGCCGGATTTAGCAATGGAAATAAAGTTTATCGTACAACGAACGCAGGTGTAAATTGGACAAACATTTCTTACAACCTTCCAAATATTCCGGTGAATTGTATAAAGCAAATTCCGGGCACCAGTAATATTATGGTGGCAACAGATTTAGGAGTTTATACTTTATCAGGAAGCGCAACTACTTGGGTAAATAATAGTTTTGGTTTACCGAACGTAATTGTGAGTGATATAGAATTTAATCCGGCTTTAAACAAAGCTTACGTCTCAACTTTTGGAAGAGGAATTTGGGAAACACCATTAAATGTATTAACCGGTTTATCGGGTGCAGTGTTGGATAATACTTTATCGTTTAATCTTTACCCATCTGTAAATACAGGCGACTTTACAATAACTATAGATGGCGTTAACGAAAAATTAGTAGAAGTAATTGATGTAATGGGGCGAATTGTTTACTCGCAAAAATCAAACACCGAAAAAATTGAACTTAGTTTAAAGCTTAATTCAGGCGCTTATTATGCCAAAATTGTCAGTGGCGATAAAGTTGGAGTTAAGAAATTTATCATTCAATAAGAAAATTTATATAAATACATGTAAATCAGTTATTTAACTATTTACAGCCTTTCCTTTTCATTCTTATTTCTTGCTATTTTAGTTTGTCTAATATGATTTAGTTATTATATTTATCATTCAGAAATAACTGTTCATCATTTAAAATTAGCTACTTATCGAAATGAAGACCTTTGAAACAGAAGTATATGTAATGAATGTTTTTGAGGATGGTTATCTGGAATTTAAAGTAAAGAAAGATTCTTTGTTTGAGCCGGATGATCTCTGGTTATCGCGTAAACAATCTTTAGAATATGCACCCGGTAAAAAATTTGCAGTCCTGATGGAGGCTCAGGATTTTTTTCAGATTGGACATGAAACAAGAAGAGTAGCGGCTTCGAAAGAGTTCTCTGAAGGAATGGTAGCTGTTGCTTTATGTAGTGATAATTTATCGTTGAAAATTTTGGGAAGTCTTTATATCAAAATAAACCGACCGCCAATTCCTACAAAATTTTTCGACGACCGTGAAAAAGCAAAAGAGTGGGTTAAAACATTTATTAAGTAAAAATTGGAAATCATAGCTGAGAGTAAAATATTTGTTAAGTCAATCGACCTTGGTTATTCAACCGTGAACTTAAGGAGCGATGGAATTGTTCAAATTAATTATGGTGATGATTTGGAGATTGATGTTAAAGAAGCGGAAGAAATACAAAATTCAATCGGCGAATTAACCCAAGGAAAGAAAGTCTTGGTATTAAATATTGCGGGTAAAAACACTTCAGCAACTTCAGAGGCAAGAAATCATTCAGCTTCACCGGTTGGTGTAAGGTTTACCCTTGCTGATGCTTTTGTTATTAATTCTTTGGCACAAAAAATTCTCGCAAATTTTTATATCAATTTCCATAAACCTTTAGTAAACACTAAGTTTTTCGATGATTTAGGCAAGGCTACTGAGTGGTTAAAGACGCAGTTGTAAAACTAATTAGTTTTCTTTTTTTTATTCGGATCACAATTCTTGCAATCAGGATAAATTAAAACACCACATTTATCAGGTAATTTTTGAACGTGGCCTTCTTTATCTTCAGCAACAATTTCTTTCAAACAAACATTGGTTGCTTTAGTTCTGCCTTTGGTTAAATAATTAATAGTTTTTTTAGGAAAAGTATTTCCAACAACTGCCGACTCAAAATGTCCCTTACTATCCTGAAAAGTAATTTTGAAACTTTTCACCACATCCATATAGGGATTGCCGTATTTGTCTAACGCAAAAACTTTGTATTCCGTTTCGTCAAAATCAGCTTTAAAGAATGGATCTTCTTTTTTGATTTTTATCGTTTCTATTTCCTGAGC
>JAGNIU010000040.1 GCA_018000995.1 Bacteroidia bacterium | reverse complement strand
CCTAATAATTGCTGAGCCGGTTTACTCACGTAGTCGGCACTACCGTCGTTGTTTAAAACAACAATCAGAGCATTTAATTTATCCAGGATCTGCTCCTGTATGTCAAGCGTTACCATGTGAATGGATTTTTAGGGGTTTACAATAAGAGTTAAGAAAAAAAGAGGCAATAGATTAACACAAACAGAACGCCATAATGGAATAGACCGGCGTAATGTTATTACTAATGAGAATAATATTTGTGTTTTGCTTCATTTTGTGGGACAAATGTATAGGCTTTTTTGAATAATGCAAAAATTATTTTTCTTTTTGGGCAATAATGCAACTGTTCCTGTAGCCACAAAAGCACCAAAACACAAAACCCCACAAAACTTTAGTGGAATTTAGTGCCTTAGAGTTTTAGTGGCAAAAAGGGGAGTAAAAAAAGTAGTTGAGAGACAATTCAACCGACTAAAGCCTGATTGAAGTCACTGCTCTGAAAGGAATATTTTAGCGTACCTTTGAAGAACAATGCCAAACAAACACGACATAACAAACAAAGCAGACATCGAACTAATGATGCGCACCTTTTATGGCTCATTATTAACGAACGAAAAAATAAATCCTGTATTTGCGAATACAGATTTTGAAGCGCACATGCCGCACATGATTGCGTTTTGGGCTTTTGTGTTATTAGATGAAGAAGGTTACAAAACCAATGTGTTTGATAAACACGTCCACTTACATATAAAAGAAGAACATTTTGAAATTTGGTTAAGCCATTTTGAAAAAACCATTAACGATTTATTTGTAGGCGAAAAAGCCGAACTCGCCAAACAACGCGCCCAAACTATTGCTTATACTTTTAAAGAGAAGTTGAGACAAATGGGGAAGTTGGGGTGAGAATTTAATAATTAAGCTGATTCATCTTCTGAAACCTTTCCATCCTTTACAATAATATTTTGAAGAAAGCCAATTTTGTATTTTCCATCAGGAGCTGATTTTCCATTGAATAAAGCTTTTTCTCCAACATTTGGCATTTCATATTCTTGTTCTATTGTGAGAACCCCTCCAGAACATTGATAATCTTTCAGAGTATATTTTTTTATAATCTGATCTGTTTTCTTAGTGGTTTCCTCAAGAGTTTCTTTGAGTTCTTCTATTTCTGATTTGAGAGTCTCAATTTTTTCTTGTTTTTTTTGAATAGCATTTATTGTGATTTCTTCTTTAGGTAGGCTGGCATTTTCAGCAGGAATTTCATCAACAATTTGTACGCTTGTAAACGGACCTGTTTTTACAATAGCCTCACAAAGTTTTTTTTCATTATTGTAATAAATGATTTTATATGCTGTAAAACTTCTTTCTCCTATCCAGCTCGTGTCAGCAAAAGGGTCAAAAGATTCATAAACAATTTCATACCCTAACTCCTCAAAGTGTTTTTTAATTTTCTTTTTGTTTGAAGTGATTACAAACCATGCAATGACAATAATTAAACCTAAAAAAGGCCAATTTATCGAATAAAATTGTTCGAAATTATTATTACCAATAAATTCAATTTTTTCGAGTATTACAAATTCCTGATTATTTATATTGAATGTTCTTTTGACTGTACCATTTGCAATTTGTTCCTTTAATTCTTCTTCAGTTCCTTCGTACCATGGATCTGGCTGAACCTTAATTTCAAGCGTATCATACTTCAAATAGAACGCATCTCCGCGTTTCATTTGTGCATAAAGCAAATTATTGAAAGTAACATCGCGGAATAGCAAACTAAGATCAAAAATTGAGTCTTTTGATTCTGCAACTTGCTTTATAGAATCTTCAGATAAAGATTTAGAAGAAACATTAGTTTCTGTCCAAGTAAAATTTTTTAGAGACTCAGTAGTTTGAGCTTTAAGTGAAAATGTGACTACGATTAAAAATAATATCCTAATAGTTTTCATATCAAAACTTCTGTATAAATTATTTAATCACTGCAATAAGAGAAAATCGAGTGCTTTAATGCAGCACCGAACTAATCAAACTAATAAACTCTTTACGAGTTGGATCTTTTAAAAATTCGCCTGTAAATGCAGAAGTTGTAGTAACGGAGTTTTGTTTTTGTACGCCGCGCATTTGCATGCAGAGGTGAGAGCATTCCATAACAACAGCAACGCCCATCGGGTTTAATGTATCTTGTATACAATCACGAATTTCATTGGTTAAACGTTCTTGTACTTGTAAACGTCTTGCAAAAGCATCAACTACTCTTGGTAATTTACTTAAGCCAACAATATGTCCGTTGGGGATGTAAGCAATATGTACTTTTCCAAAAAACGGAAGTAAGTGATGTTCACATAAACTGTAAACTTCAATATCTTTTACAATCACCATCTGACTGTAATCTTCCTTAAACATCGCCGATTTTAAAATCTCCGCCGGATTTAGATCATAACCCTGCGTTAAATATTGCATGGCTTTTGCAGCACGCACAGGCGTTTTTAATAAACCTTCGCGACTTTGATTTTCACCAACATCGCTAATAATATTTTTGTACATATCTGAAATTGAATCAATCAACTTATCGTTGTATTGGTCAATTTTTTTGTAACCGCTTTGGTCTAATTCAAATTCTTCGTTTAGCATTATTTACCTCCAAAATATTCTACGTAATTATTTTCAGTTTCGCATAGTTTTACACTGTGTAATTCGGCGCCCATTTTTTTAATTTTCGGCATTAAAATATCCCAAATAAAAATAGCCATATTTTCAGTCGATGGCAATATGTTCATGAGTCCGGGAACATCCATATTCAGATTTTTATGGTCTAAAATTTCAGTAATATCCAGTTTAATTAAGTCGCCGAGGTCTTTTAAATTCACCACAAAACCTGTTTCCTTATTTACTTCGCCTTTTACTGTGACGTATAATTCATAATTATGCCCATGCCAGTTTTTATTGGCGCATTTTCCAAAAACTTCGAGGTTTTTAGCTTCATCCCAGTTCGGATTATACAACTTATGAGCCGCGTTAAAGTGCTCTTTGCGGGTTATGTAAATCATGCCGTAAATTTACGGATTATAGCAAGGCAAAATCCGTTTTATTTCAATTTTCTTGCTTCAATTCTCGTCCTATTTTTAAGTCCAATGGAACGAGTTTGATGAGCTTTACGTTTTAAATTGGCAGCTATCTTTCAATTTTTCTTCTTTCCCTTTCTTTTCTGTCTTGATACAGAAGAGTGGGCAAATGAAATTTGAGCCAGCATGTGGGATGCAAGAAATCAAGACGCGGAATGCCACGCACTGTCTACGCGCTTCCGCCCGCGTCTAGCCAACGCACACCTTCCATATCATCTTTACGATTAAAAGAAGACCTTGCGGAGAGACGTGTGTTAGCCTGAAAATCTGTGCTAGGGGCGTAGCCTGTGCGGGGAATCAGATTTTCTTGATTTTTTTGGTTACTTTTTTGATCAAGCAAAAAAGTGACGAGAAAGAAGAAAAATAGATAACGAAAAGCGAAAATGAAGAACACCGCTTATTCAAAAACGTTCAATTAGCTCTTTAAAAAGAGAAATGTTCAAGTAAAAACGATCTCGTAAATTGTTGTTTTAGCAAAAAGTATAATCCTTAACTTTACCCTATGCCAAAAATATTAATAGTAGCCGCTACCAGACAGGAAATTGAACCTTTTCTTAGCGCATTTGATATCGATGTGAGAGGGGATATTGGTTTTTTTCCTAGTCGCTCGCATCATGGTTTAGCTGTATTAATTACGGGTGTTGGGATGGTGAATACTGCACATTTTATAGGACGCTATTTTTTAAGTGCCTTTAATTTCACTATTAATGTGGGTATTTGCGGGGCTTTTAATAAGAACATTAAGTTAGGTGAAGTGGTAAATGTGGTGGAAGATTGTCTGAGTGAAATGGGCGCAGAAGACGGCAATGAATTTATAAAATATCCTGATTTAAATTTAGGCGGAACGAATCGTTTTGAATACCGGTTGGATGATGAAGTGGATAGGATTGATGAATTGAAAAAAGTAAAGGGCATTACCGTAAATACAATTCATGGAAATGAAGAGAGCATAAAAAGAGCCATAAAATTATTTAACGCCGATATAGAAAGTATGGAAGGCGCCGCATTTTTCAGAGGCTGTGAACATTTACCAGGCTCTTGTATTCAAATTCGTGCCGTTTCTAATTATGTTGAGAAGCGCGATAAAAGCAAATGGGAAATCCCCCTCGCCATAAAAAATGTAAATGATTTTGTGATAAAATTAGTGGAGGATTTGCAGAAATGAAGTTAACGCTTGGCTTTTCTCCTTGTCCGAACGACTGTTTTATTTTTGATGCCATGGTGCATGGTAAAATAGATACAGAAGGTTTAGAATTTGATGTAGTGATGGAAGATGTGGAAGCGTTAAATCAAAGAGCATTTAAATCGGAATTAGATATTACGAAATTAAGTTTCCATGCGTTTTTATACGTGCAGGAGAATTATATTTTATTGAAGAGTGGGAGTGCACTCGGTTTTAATTGTGGTCCTTTATTAGTTCAAGTTTCAAAGTTTAATGTTCAAAGTTTAGATGAAGCAAGAATTGCAATACCAGGAAAGAATACAACTGCAAATTTTTTATTGTCGTTGGCTTATCCTAATGCAAAAAACAAAATCGAAGTTTTGTTTAGTGAAATAGAGCAAGGCGTTTTGGATGGAAAATATGATGCAGGATTGATTATTCATGAAAGCAGATTTACGTACGAGCAAAAGGGACTGAAAAAAATTATTGATTTAGGTGAATTTTGGGAAAGTTTAATTCACGCGCCAATTCCATTGGGAGGAATTGTAGCTAGAAGAAGTTTTGATAACGAACTTCTACAAAAAATTAATCGTATCATTCGTAAAAGTGTTGAATATGCTTATGCGAATACGCCTGATGTTATGCCATACGTAAAGCAACATGCGCAGGAAATGAGCGAAGAGGTGATGAAAAAGCATATTGGTTTGTATGTGAATGAATACAGTATTAATTTAGGAGAAACCGGAGAGAAAGCAGTGAATTTATTATTTAATAAAGCAAAAGAGATTGGTTTAATCAAAGGCTTTACGGAACCATATATCATTGCGTAAGTTTTTGCCACGAAAACACCAAAACACGAAATTCCACAAAAATTTAGTGGGATTTAGAGCCTTTGTGCTTTAGTGGCTATATTGTTACATTTGCTTAAATAAAAGAATGTCAAAATTTTTAATAGCGGGATTAGGAAATATCGGTGATGAATACGCCCATACCCGCCATAATATTGGTTTTGATGTTCTCGATCATCTTGCAAAAGAAGCGGGAGTAAAATTCACGAGCGGAAGATTAGCTGATGTAGCTGAAATGAAACACAAAGGCAAAACGCTTATTCTCGTTAAACCTACAACGTACATGAACTTAAGCGGCAAAGCCATTAATTATTGGTTGCAAGCCGAAAAAGTTTCAGTCGAAAATTTAATGGTGGTGGTTGATGAATTAGCTTTGCCATTGGGGAAAGTGAGAATTGGTCCGAAAGGAAGCGATGGCGGACATAACGGCCTAAAAAACATTCAGGAAACATTAAACACCAGTAATTACCCGCGACTTCGTTTCGGAATTGGTAACGAATTTGGTAAAGGTTATCAAGTAGATTACGTTTTAGGAAAATGGAGTGATGAAGAACAAAAAATATTATCAGAGCGTATAAAATTAGCAGCCGATGCGGTAAAAGCATTTGCTTTCGGCGGTTTGCAAAATTGCATGAATACTTATAATCCCAAATGAGAAAGTTTAAAAAATATTTTCTCGTCCTCACACTTTTCTTCTCCATCACGATTTCAAAAGCACAATTCAGCGGTTACACGTTTTGCAATTGGGATAAAATAACTTTCAATCCGAAATACATTCCAACAAATGATGATACAGCTATCGTTTTTGTCAGTGTAAGAAATTATTTCCCTGATAAAACAGAGTTCATGGGTTACGAATTAGATTCAGCTCATGCGCTTCGTTATTTTACTATTTACTTCAATCACAACAAATGGATTTGTGTTCCAAGACAAAATTTGGAAGAAGCTTTTACAGGCACTTCCAAAAATAAAGACATGGTAGTTTACGGAGAAGGAATGGGAAAAGAATTTACGGGTGATGTGGATCGAGCTACACGTTTGACAAGAGTTTATGACGTAACCACCATAATGTTTGATTGGCCAACATACCGACCAAATTTAAGTGGTGGAAAAAATTATAGAAAAGCGAGAATGCAGAGTACAGAAGTCGCTAAAAGGATGTGTGATTTTTTTACGGAGCTTGAAAAAATAAAACCAACTGTAAAAGCGGATTCACTCAATCTTACATTACTGCTTCATAGTTTGGGGAATCGATTATTAAAGGAAGCGGTGACGAATAATCTCATCACTTTAAAAACAAAATTATTCCATCACATTGTTTTAAATGCGCCATGCGTAAAAAAACGCGGACATAAAAAGTGGCTTGAGAAACTGAATATACAAGATGAAATTTATTTAACCCGCAATAATAAAGACCGCACCTTAAATTTAGCAAGATTGGCAGGATTTACAGAACAATTAGGAAGACATTGGGGCGCTGCCAAAGCGAAAAACGCGGTTTATTTGAATTTTAGTCCCGTTTTAGAAAAGGAACATAATTATTTTTTGATGACCAATGTCTTAGCAAAGCATCCTGACATTAAAGCTATTTATTCAGACATTTTCCATAATAGAAAGATAAACTTCGAGGACGAGAAAAAATTCATCAATCAACAAAATGGAAGGGTAATTACTCTTAAAGGCCCTGAGCGCCTTACTCAGGAAGGTGATATCAGTATTGGAATAGGGATGTAACAAATTTCCCCTTTTTGCTCTAAATCGTTATCTTTATCGGCTATGCAGAATTGGACTTACTTAGTTTATCTTTTCTTCAGCAAACGCAAATTGATTTTCACGTTTTTAGTGATTGGTCTTTCTGGTTTGTTGGGATATTACGCTAGTAAGATAAAATTGGAAGAAGATATTACACGCTTCGTTCCGCGGGATAAGAATACCGCTTCCATTAACAGTATACTCGAGAATCTGAAATCGAAGGACAAGCTTGTTATTCATCTAACATCAACTTCAAGTGATAATACAGAGAAATTAGTGGAGACTGCAGATTCAGTTTATTATGCTCTGCAAACATTACCAAAGGAATCGTATTCCGACATCACTTATAAAATATCCGACAACACGATGCAAAGTGTTTATGATATTTTCTATAATAACTTACCGTTTTTTCTTTCTGATAAAGATTATTCACGGATTTCTAATTTAATTTCTGCCGACAGTATTCAATACACTTTAAGAAAAGATTACGAAGCATTATTGAGTCCATCAGGAATGGTATTGGGGAAATTCATTAAACGTGATCCTTTAAATATTGTTCCGCTCGCTCTTAAAAAAATGGAGAGCATTAAATTGGATGAAAACTTTGAAACGCACGATGGCGCTATTGTCACCAAAGATCATAAGCATTTATTAATGTTCATCACTCCGGCTTTTGCCGCGAATGAAACCGGGAAGAACAAAGCATTAATTGATTTTGTAAAAAACACAGCTAAAAAATTAAGTACAAATGAGATTAGCATTGAACCTTTTGGGGCTTGTATGGTTTCATTGGGAAATGCAGAGCAATTACGGAAGGATACCACTTTAACAACAACTATAACCATCATTTGTATTGCGTTGTTGATTGGTTTGTATTTTAAAAATGTATTGCCGATTGTGTTTATTTTCTTACCTGTTGTATTTGGAATGACATTTTCACTGGCCATGTTATTTTTATTTAAAGGTGTTGTTTCTGCAATTGCTGTTGCTGCAGGTGCAGCTGTTTTGGGTGTGGCGATTAATTATAGTCTGCACTTTTTTACCCATTACAAACATACCAGAGATGTTAAAGAAACGATTTCGGATTTAACTGTACCAATGTTGATTGGCTGTACAACAACTGTTGGCGCATTTTTTGGTTTGGTGTTTACTAAGAGTGAAGCTTTACATGATTTCGGACAATTTGCAGCTTTTAGTTTAATTGGCGCATTGTTGTTTTCAATATTTGTTTTGCCACAATTATTAAAATTCTCTTTCAGAAATAAAGCCATTGAAACAGAACATAAGGAGACATTCTTAGATAAATTAGTTTCTTATCGTTTAGATAAAAACAAGGTTGTTGTTGTTTCTTCATTGATAATTACAATCGCACTTTGTTTTTTCGCTTCTAACGTTGGTTTTGAAACAGACATGAATAAAATGAGTTTCATGGATGAAGAAACCCGTTTAGCAGAAAAGCATTTAGATGAAGTGAACAATTTCGCGGCCCGCTCAGTTTATGTTTTTGCAACAGGCAAAACTACAGAGGAGGCGATGCAATTAAATGAATTCGTTTACAAAAAGCTCGATTCATTAAAGCAAGCGGAACAAATAAAAAAAGTAAGTTCTATTGCGGTTATTCTTCCTTCAGAAAAGCAACAGCAGGAGAAATTAGCAAAGTGGAATGCATTCTTTAGTAAAGAGACAAAAGACAGTATTCAAACAAATATTATTAAGTATGGTGCAGACTTAAAATTCAAACCGGAGGCTTTCGCTTCGTTTTATGAAGTGTTGAATAAAAATTATTCTGCAATTGATAAAGCCGAAGGAGACTCGCTAAACAAATTATTGTTGAAGGATTGGACGGCAAATGTAAATGGAAAACCAAGCATTGTAACTCATGTAAAAACGGATGCTGATAAACGGGAGATTATTTATAAGTTATTCGCCAATAACGAGAACATAGTAGTGTTTGATAAGCAACATTTAACTTCTCAGTTCGTCGATGTGATTAGCTCTGATTTCTCAACCATACTTTGGATCACTTCTATTTTAGTGTTTGGTTTTATGTTGGTGTCGCACGGACGAATTGAAATGGCGGTAATTAATTTCTTGCCAATGTTTATTTCCTGGTTATGGATTTTAGGTTTCATGGGAATTTTCGGAATTAAATTTAACGTCATCAATATTATAATTTCCACTTTCATTTTTGGTCTGGGAGATGATTATTCCATTTTCATTATGGACGGACTTACCAACGAATACAAATACGGCAAGAAGAATTTAGGAAGCTACAAAACATCAATTTTACTATCTGCTTTAACTACCATCATTGGAATAGGCGTTTTAATTTTCGCTGAGCATCCTGCGTTAAAATCAATTGCTGTCATAGCTATTTTAGGAATGTGTTGCGTGGTGTTTGTTTCTTTTATTGTACAACCGCTCATTTTTAATTGGATGGTGTTGAATAGAAAAAATCGCGGCTTACAACCTTACACAGCAAAATATTTATTGATTACAGTATTAGGATTTGTGATGTTTGTTGTGATATCTTCTCTGTTAACTGTAATAGGAGCTATTATTAAATTTTTCCCTGCACCAAAGAAGAAACGTAAATTGGCGTTTCATTATGTCTTAGCTTATTCATTCAGAATGGTACTTGCTGCTTTTGTGAATGTAAAGAAGAGAATCATTAATCCTGAGAAAGAGAAATTTGAAAAGCCCGCATTAATCATTGCGAATCATCAATCGCATATTGATTTAGCCTTAACATTACAATTGCATCCAAAAATTATTGTGTTCACAAATGATTGGGTTTATAATTCTCCGTTTTATGGATGGATTGTGAAGATGGCAGATTATTATCCGGCCTCTGAAGGTGCCGAAAATGCTTTGCCGAAATTGGAAGCATTAATTGCTGATGGTTATTCTATTTTAATTTTCCCGGAAGGAACAAGAAGTGTTACAGGTGATATTGGACGTTTCCATAAAGGGGCATTTTTAGCAGCTGAGAAATTGAATTTAGATATTCTTCCTGTTTTAATTCACGGAGCGGGAGATGCTGTTACAAAGAATGATTTCCATTTTAAAGATGGTGCTTTAACGGTAAAATATTTACCACGTATAAAAGTGGGAGACACGAAATTCGGAACTACTTATCAGGAAAAAACAAAAGCCATTTGTCATTACATGCGTGCTGAATACGAATTGATGCTTGAGGAATTTGCGCCAACGAAATATTACCGCTCACGCTTGATCAATAATTATATTTATAAAGGTCCGCTTGTTGAATGGTATTGCAGGGTGAAAACCGCCATGGAAGGCAATTATAAATTATTTGAAAGCTTGATGCCGAAGAAGGGAAAAGTTGTTGATGTTGGTTGTGGCTATGGCTTTTTACCTTACATGTTATTATTCAAAAGTCGTCACCGCGAAATTTTAGGGTTAGATTATGACGAAGAAAAAATTACAGTGGCTCAAAACTGCGCAAGCAAAAGAGATAACATAAATTTTGAAACTGCTGACGCAACAACTTATGAATTTCCTTACGCCGACGGCTTCATTATAAGTGATGTGTTGCATTATTTAAAACCTGAGCAACAAGTAAATGTTATTGAAAAACTCGCTCAGAAAATTAATAAGAATGGCGTTCTGGTTATCCGAGATGCCGATGCGGATTTAAAAACCCGTCAGGCCGGAACTGCATACACTGAATTTGTGAGCACCACAGTTTCAGGCTTCAACAAAACAAACGATTCGGGTTTGCATTTTGTAAGCGGAAAATTGATAAAAGACACGATTGCTAAATTCCCAAATTTGGTGTTAGAAGTATTGGATACTACCAAGCTGACTTCCAACATTATTTACGTGGTGCGCAACCCTGAATAGTTAATAATTTCCCCTTTTAAAATCCGATAAAATTGCCTTATTTTAGGTTTTAGAACCTATTGATAGAACTATGGCAAAAACTAAATCTATACTGAACGATAAATCCTTAAAATTCTTAAAGGATTATTTAAATAATGCATCTCCAACCGGTTTTGAATCGCCTGGACAAAAAATGTGGTTGAATTATATCAAGCCTTACATTGATGATTATTTTGTGGATACATACGGAACTGTTGTTGGTGTTATTAATCCGAAAGCTCAATACAAAGTAGTTATTGAGGCGCATGCAGATGAAATTTCATGGTTTGTTCACTATATAACTAAAGATGGATTTATTTATTTACGTCGTAATGGAGGAAGTGATCATCAAATTGCGCCTTCAAAGCGTGTAAACATTCATACTGATAAAGGAATTGTAAAAGGAGTTTTCGGTTGGCCTGCAATTCACGTTCGTGATGCTGCTAAGGAAGAAACACCTACATTAAAAAACATTTTCTTAGACATTGGTTGTACTTCCGATAAAGAGGTTGCTGCATTAGGGGTTCACGTGGGTTGTGTGATTACTTACGAAGATGAATTCATGGAATTGAACAACCGTTATTATGTAGGCCGCGCCTTAGATAACCGCATTGGTGGTTTTATGATTGCGGAAGTGGCGAGATTATTAAAAGAGAAAAAAGACAAATTACCTTTCGGGTTATACATTGTAAATGCAGTTCAGGAAGAAGTTGGTTTAAACGGTGCAACTATGATTGCCAGAAAAATAAAACCAGATGTGGCTATTGTTACAGATGTTTGTCATTGTACGCAAAGTCCTATGATGAATAAAATAACGAGCGGTGATCAAGCTTGTGGTAAAGGACCTGTTTTAAGTTATGCCCCTGCAGTACAAAATAATTTATTGAAATTAGTTATTGAGGCAGCAAAGAAAAATAAAATCGAATTTCAACGTCAAGCTGCTTCTCGTGCAACAGGAACAGATACAGATGCGTTTGCATACAGTACAGATGGAATTGCATCAGTGTTGATTTCTCTTCCTTTACGTTACATGCACACAACAGTTGAAAGTGTACACAAGCAAGATGTGGAAGATGTTATCAAACTAATGTACCACTCATTAAAAACAATAAAAAACAATCAAGATTTCCGTTACCTAAAGTAACAATCAAACATCAAACACTAAACATCAAACATAATAAATGGCAATACTTGGTTCAATAATAAAACGTGCAATTGATTTGAGGGGAAGAATTCCTCAAAGAAAAAGTACGTACAAGCGCCAGGTACGAGAGCTAAGAAAATTATTATTGAAAGCACAGAATACGGCATTCGGACAAGAGTATCAATTTGATAAATTGTTATTGGAAGACGATCCGATTACAGCCTATCAAAAAACGGTTCCCATTTTTGATTATCAAACTATGTATGATAAATGGTGGAAACGTTCATTAAATGGAGAAGCTTATATCACTTGGCCTGGAACTATAAAATATTTCGCATTAAGTTCAGGTACATCTGAAGCAGCGAGTAAACATATTCCTGTTACTAAGGAAATGATTAAGTCGATACAACGTGGTACTTTAAAACAAATTCTCTCTACTGTTCATTACGATTTACCAAAAGAAACCTTCGAGAAACGAATTTTAATGGTAGGAGGAAGCACCAATTTAAATTACAATGGAAAAAATTATTCTGGCGATTTAAGTGGAATAACAACCGGCACCCAACCAAAGTGGTTTCAGAATTTTACTTTACCGGGAAATAAAATCCGTTCTAAATCTAATTGGGAAGATAAATTGCATGATATAGTTGTGAACGCGAAAGATTGGGACGTTGGTTTTATTTGTGGCGTTCCGGCTTGGGTTCAGATTTTGTTTGAGCGCATCATAAAACATTATAATGTAAAAACAGTTCACGATGTTTGGCCTAATCTCCGCATTTTTGTGCATGGTGGTGTAGCCATTATGCCTTATAAAAATAGTTTAGAAAAATTAACTACGTTTCCTCTTATTTATTGTGATACCTATTTAGCATCAGAGGGCTTTTTCGCTTATCAAGAACGTCCTAATGAACACCAAGCGATGAAGTTGATGTTCGACAACAAAGTATTTTTTGAATTCATTCCGTTTAACGAAGATAATTTTGATACGGAGGGAGTTTTAAAGCCTAATCCTACTGTTTTAGATGTGAGTGAAGTGGAGTTGGATAAAGATTACGCCATCATTATTACTAATTGCGCAGGTGCTTGGAGATATATTTTAGGAGACACAGTTAAGTTTACGGATTTACGTCGCTGCGAAATAATTGTTACCGGACGTATAAAACATTTCTTAAGCATGTGCGGTGAGCATTTATCGGTTGATAATATGAACCGCGCGGCAAAATTAACAGCAGATGAATTAGGATTAGAAATAAATGAATTTTGTGTGGCCGGCGTTCCTTATGAAAATTTATTTGCGCATCATTGGTATGTGGGCGTAAATAAGCCAACAGATGCGAAAATATTAAGAGAGAAAATTGATAAACATTTAGAAGAATTAAACGACGATTATAAAGTAGAACGTACAGCGGCTTTAAAAGAAATTATAGTTACCGTTTTACCGGATGAAGTATTTTTAGAATTTTTAGCCTCCAAAAACAAATTGGGCTCTCAACATAAATTCCCACGAGTAATGAAAGGGAAGATGTATGACGACTGGATATCGTTTTTGGAAAAAAGAAAATAGTAAGTGGTATTAAGCTTAATATATCAAACCATAATCATGGTCATTTTGCTAACCTTTTCATTTGGTCCGGCATTTTTTGCATTGATAAATACAGCTATTAAGCATGGATACAAATCGGGTTCTTTATTGGCTGTTGGAGTTATTCTAAGTGATTTCTGTTTATGCTTATTGGTTATTTTTTTGGTTCACTTTGGTGCTGAGAATTTATTGCAGGATGAAAAAAACCAACGTTTTGCCGGAATTTTAGCCGGTATTATTTTAATAGTATTCGGGGCATTTTATTTCAAAAAGCCTGCAGCTAAAACCGACGCAAGTATAGAAATTCAAGCACCTTCTGCTTCTGTGTTATTATTGAAAGGTTTTTTTCTGAATTTATTTAATCCGGCGGTTTGGTTTTTGTGGATAGGTAACGTAACGGCAATCAGTAAAACTTTGGAGTATTCGATAATTAAAATGATCATTTATTTTTCAATATTATTAGGTTTAACCTTATTGGTGGAAATATTTAAAGTTTCATTAGCCGAAAAATTAAAGCGTGTTTTAACCCAGAAAATAATGCACACGGTAAACTATGCAACCGGCGTCGGTTTAATGGTTTTTGGAATTATTTTAATCTATAACCATTTTTTTGAGCATTAATGAGCGACGAGAAATTTAAGGATCTAAGAAAAACGCTTAACGAAACGCAATCGTATCCTACAGTTTATATGTTTAAGTTTATTATGGATGCTGAGCACCGTAAAATTGCGTTAATCGAAAATATGTTTAGTGAAAACGCTGAAATCTACACCAAAGACAGCGATAAAGGTAAATACATTAGTATAACCGTAAAAGAAGTAATGATGAGTACTGATGAAATTATTGGCATCTATACTAAAGCTTCAGAAATAAAAGGGGTGATGTTGTTGTAATGCCATTCTACTCAATCTCAAATAAAAAACTTTCTGTAACTGTTAATTCGCTAGGCGCCGAGTTAATTTCTTTTAAAAGTAACTCAACCGAATTGTTGTGGCAAGCTGATAAAACGGTTTGGCCCAGACACGCACCTGTTCTATTTCCAATTGTAGGAAAATTAAAGGATAATAAATTCAAACACAATAATGCTGAATACAATTTAAGTCAGCACGGTTTTGCACGTGATAAAGAATTTACTTTAATCGAACAAAATGAAAGTGTTTTAGAATTTGAATTAACAGCTAACGAGGAAACATTAGAAATATATCCCTTTCATTTTTCGTTGAGGATTAGATATGAATTGGACGAAACAACATTAACAATAAAATATTTAGTATTTAACCCTGACCAAACTGATTTATTATTTAGTATTGGTGCCCACCCGGGATTTAATTGTAAAAGGATGGCTGGCGAAAGTTTGAATGATTATTATTTGGAGTTTGATAAGCAAGATAAATTAGTGATCGAAAAATTAAGTGATGGTTTATTAAGTGGCACAACATCTGAATTAAGATTGGATTCCGGAAAATTGCAGCTAAGCACCACAGCTTTTGATAATGATGCTTTAGTTTTCAAAAACACTCAAATCGAAGAAATCAAACTTTGTTCCCTAAAATCTAAAACACAAATTATTTTTAGATGCAAGGGTTGGCCATATTTCGGCATTTGGTCGAAGAAGGGAAGCGATGCTTTTGTTTGTTTGGAGCCTTGGTTTGGTATTGCAGATTCTGTAGTTTATAATGGGGAGTTTGCCGCAAAGGAAGGTATCATAAAACTAAATCCTTGTGCTAAATGGGAAAGCAGTTTTAGTATCAAAATAGAAGAATAATTCCTCCTACCTTTCTTTTTTTTACTAATTTCGTATAGTATTCTGAACTCTGCACTCAAGTTTCTGCACTCTCTGTCCTTTAATTAAAAAATTGAATGAAAAGCGAAAAGGCTAAAATATTGCAATTGCAAGAAGAGATTAAGCGATTAAAAAGCGAAAACAAAACGCTTAAGAATTCTACATTAAAAAAGGATACAAAACCAAAGGTAAAAGCACCTAAGCCTTTTGCACCAATTTTTGAGAAAGCAGAAAAAATTGTTGGTGAATATTTCAAGGACTTAAAATTTGCACCATCAAAAGGAACTATTGAAATTAATGATGAACGTTATGTATTAGTGCGCGCTTCAGCATTGTCGTACGATTTCTTAAATTCATTTAAACAATTATATAGCGATAGGGGCGAGGACGAAGCTATTAATATTGCAAAGAATATTTTATTTGATATTGCTCACGTTATTGGATTAGAAGACGCCCGCAACTTCCATAAGAAAATGAAGTTGAAGGATCCCATAAGTAAATTATCAGCAGGACCAATTCACTTCGCTTATTCTGGTTGGGCTTTTGTAGATATTTTACCGGAGAGTAAGCCTACACCTGATGAAAATTATTTTTTAAAATACAATCACCCTTTTTCATTTGAGGCAGACAGTTGGATACGTGCAGGAAAAAAATCGAAGGTACCTGTTTGTATAATGAACTCCGGTTATTCTAGCGGTTGGTGTGAAGAAAGTTTTGGTATACCATTAACAGCTGTTGAAATTACTTGTCGCGCTAAAGGTGATAAACATTGTACGTTTATTATGGCACCTCCTAATAAAATTGGTCAGTACCTGAAATTGGATAAGAAGAAGCAGGCGGATTTATCAGTATCGATTCCTTCTTTCCTCGAACGTAAAACTATCGAAGAAAAAATCAAAGCGTCTTTAACCGAGAAAGAAGTTTTAATTAAAGAAGTTCATCACCGTGTAAAAAATAATCTTCAAATTGTTTCCAGCTTATTAAGTCTGCAGGCGGATAGTATTTCTGATAAACAAGCAAGAGATAAGTACATTGAGAGTATTGGTCGCATTAAATCGATGGCCATTATTCATGAACAATTATACCGTTCTAAAAATCTTTCTAAAATTAATGCGGAGGAATATTTTTCTGAATTGGTTCGCTTTATTTCTGAAACCTACAACGTAAACAGCGATGTAAAAGTTAACCTGAAAATAAAAGTGAGAGAAAAGTTTATTGATATTGATAAAGCCATTCCGTGCGGTATTATCATTAACGAATTATTATCGAACGCTTTTAAATATGCATTTCCAAATGATAAAAGCGGGGAAGTAAAAGTAGAATTGCGTTCAATAGTAAATCCAAATTATCATTGCCGTTTAATCGTAGCCGACAATGGAGTTGGAATAAAAGGAAAAATCAATTTCAAAAACCCTGAAACTTTAGGCTTGCAATTAATAAATTCATTAACCGATCAATTGGACGGTAAATTGGAAGTGAATAAGGAAAAGGGAACGAACTTTACGTTTTTCTTTTAATCAACCAAGCTTTTTACAGGGGTGCAAACTCCATTTTCACAAACGTAACATTTTAACCTGTCATTAAAAATGTAAGGTTTGTAGATAGATTTATTCAGCAGCATTCTTAAACATTCCTGAACACCTTCAATAATACTTGGGTGCGGATGCATCATTTCTGCTAATTCGCGAATACCTTGATTAGTGTGAATTAAATAAGCAACACCTTGTATAGCACTACTCGCATGTTCTCCAACCACACGCATGCCTAAAATACGCATGCCATTATCATTTGTGACAATTATTTTAAAGAAGCCTTTTGTTTTTCGCATCGCAATGGCGCGGGCGTTTGTGCTGTAATCTAGCTTTACCACTTTATGTGGAATATTTTTCGCAACCAATTCCTGTTCGTTCATTCCTACAGCCGCTACTTCAGGATTTAAGAACATGATAGTGGAAATATTCTTATAGCTAAGGGGTTTTACAATTGGACCAAACATTCTTACTACTGCGTGGCGACCTTCGCGTTCTCCAACGTTTACTAATGCAATTTCTGTTGTGGCATCTCCTGCTACATAAATATTACTGATGTTAGTTTGTGTATCATCATCCCAAATACTACCGCGTTCATTTAATTTAACACCTGCATTTTCTAAACCAATATTTTCAACGTTCGCAACGCGACCAATAGAAACCAAACATTTTTCAACACGGATAATTTCTTTTCTGGCATCTTTATATTCCAATTCATATTCAACGCATCCTTCTTTAATATCCATGCGTTTTAAAGAAGCGCCGCTATGAATAACAGCACCTTGTGCTATTAAACTATCCGAAACAACTTTAGCAATATCTCCATCCTCGAATGGTAAAATCCTATCAGCTTTATCTATTAAATACACTTTCGTTTGTCCGAGATTAGAAAAAATAGTCGCGAATTCACAACCAATAACACCGGCTCCTAAAACAACAATACTTTTCGGAAGCTCTTTTATGTTTTTTACGCCATCACTTGTGAGAATGATTTTTTCATCAACGGTAATATTGTTCGGAATTCTTGGTCGACTTCCTGTAGCAATTAAAATAAAATCAGCGCTGACTTTTTTTACAGAGCCGTCATCTTTTGTAATTTGGATAGTATTCTTATCAATAAAATAAGCGAACCCTTTTTCGTAAAAAAATAAACGGTTCTGGAATTTTTGTAAGAGTTGTAAGTGAACCGTCATTTGTGTTTTACGTTCAAACACAGCTTCGTTCACTGTTCTTTCCATTTCCTGAAAATTCACTTTGTATTCCGGAATCATTTCACGAATAGAAGAAACCTTCATCGAATATTCCCACAATGTTTTTGAAGTGAGAACCCCATCGTAAACACCTGCGCCTCCAATTTTTTTCTTTTCAATTAAAAGAACCTTTTTTCCAAAATCAACAGCCCGCATAGCAGCCGCATAACCACTAGGTCCGCCACCAATAACTATAAGGTCGAAATGTTCCATTACTATTAACAAAGATATTGGTTCAGATTTAAAAACTAAGATTTATCTTAAATAATTGATTATCAATATAATATATAATTTCAAAATTCATACTATTTTCCTATTTTTGCACCCCTATATTCTATTTATTATGAACGAAAATGTAATTTATTTAATTCCTGTTTTAGGAATAGTTGGACTAATTGTAATGGCTATCAAATCGGCCTGGGTAAGTAAACAAGATGCCGGTGATGAAAAGATGCAAGAACTTGCAGGTTATATTGCTGCAGGTGCTATGGCATTCTTAAAAGCTGAGTGGAAAGTGCTAAGTATTTTTGTGGTGTTCGCCGCAGCTTTATTAGCGTATTCAGGAACCATTCACGAAGTAAATGGTTTACCAATTCACTCAAGTTGGGTAATCTCTATTGCCTTTATTATAGGTGCAGTTTTTTCTGCAACTGCTGGTTATATCGGTATGAAAGTAGCTACTAAAGCTAACGTTCGTACTACACAAGCTGCCCGTACAAGTTTAAAACAAGCATTAAAAGTTTCTTTTACAGGTGGTACTGTAATGGGACTTGGTGTTGCTGGTTTAGCTGTATTAGGTTTAGGTGGTTTGTTCATCGCTTTTTTAGCAATGTTTGCTGATTTAGGTGAGAACACTGTAAAAACAGCAATCGAAGTTTTAACCGGTTTCTCTTTAGGTGCTGAATCAATCGCATTATTCGCCCGTGTTGGTGGTGGTATTTATACTAAAGCTGCTGACGTTGGTGCTGACTTAGTAGGAAAAGTTGAAGCAGGAATTCCTGAAGA
>JAGNIU010000039.1 GCA_018000995.1 Bacteroidia bacterium | reverse complement strand
GTACTCGGGACGGGACTTGAACCCGTACATCCGTGAAGATACAGGATTTTAAGTCCTGCGTGTCTACCAATTCCACCACCCAAGCATGGTCCGCAAGCGGAGCAAAAAAACAGCCCAAAAAGGGCTATTTTCGAGCGGAAAACGGGTCTCGAACCCGCGACCTTAACCTTGGCAAGGTTACGCTCTACCAACTGAGCTATTTCCGCTTTTCTATCGTTTTAGCTTAAAAAACAAGCTATTTCCAATAGGGGGTGCAAATGTATATGTTTTTTTAAAATAACTCAAATTTTAGAGCATTTTTCTTGCTCTAGGTTAATTGAAAGGTTACCCACCCACTAAATGCTTGATTTCACTGAGTTTTAAGAGGGCTTCCACGGGCGTGAGGGTATTAATGTCGATTTTAAGGATATCCTCTTTAATTTGCTCCAAAACCGGGTCGTTGAGCTGGAAGAAACTTAATTGGAAGTCGTCGTCGCCTAAACCCTTCCCTTTTTGCTCTCCATTAGCCATAACACCTTCGGGGGTTAATTCCATTTCGTGCTCACGCTCTAATTTTTTCAAAATAATATTGGCACGTGAAATAACTTCTTTAGGCATACCCGCCATTCTTGCTACATGAATACCAAAACTATGCTCACTTCCACCCTCTGCTAATTTGCGGAGGAAAATAATTTTATTGTTTACTTCCTTCACCGACACATTAAAGTTTTTAATACGCGGGAAATAATTAGTCATTTCATTTAACTCATGATAGTGAGTAGCAAATAATGTTTTAGCGCGATTGAGCGGTTGATTGTGCATATACTCCGCAATAGCCCATGCAATTGAAATACCGTCGTAAGTTGAAGTACCACGTCCAATTTCGTCCAGCAATACTAAACTTCTATCCGTAATATTATTTAAGATGCTGGCCGTTTCGTTCATCTCCACCATAAAAGTAGATTCACCTGAAGAAATATTATCAGTAGCACCAACACGCGTGAAAATTTTATCAGTGATACCTAAATCTGCTTTTTGTGCGGGAACAAAACTTCCGATTTGTGCCAATAAAACTATCAATGCCGTTTGTCGTAACAATGCTGATTTACCACTCATGTTCGGACCGGTAATCATCATGATTTGACACTCTTCATTATCAAGATACACTGAATTGCTTACATACTCTTTGTCAACCGCCAATTGTTTTTCGATAACCGGATGGCGGCCTTCAGTAATAATTAAACTCTTTGAATCGTTGATGCTTGGTTTTACATAATTGTTTTCAGTTGCTAAAGTAGCGAACGAACACAATACATCTAAACGCGCAACAAGATTTGCGTTTAATTGAATGGGTGTAATATAATCAGCTACATCACGAATGATGTTTTCGAATAATTGTTGTTCTAATGAGGTAATTTTTTCTTCAGCTCCTAAAATTTTTTCTTCGTAGCTTTTTAATTCAGGTGTGATGTAACGTTCAGCATTAGTTAAAGTTTGCTTACGAATCCATTCGGTTGGAACTTTATCTTTATGCGCGTTTGTAACTTCAAGATAATATCCGAAAACATTATTGAAAGATATTTTTAAAGAAGGTATTCCGGTTCTTTCACTTTCACGCTGTTGAATTTGCAATAAATAATCCTTTCCGGAGAAAGCGATACTTCTTAATTCATCAAGTTCTGCATTCACGCCTTTTTTAATCACATCCCCTTTTAAAATATTTACAGGCGCTTCTTCATTTAATTCATTTTCGAGGCGCTCCTTTATAACCGCACAAGCATTTAATTGATCGGCGATTTTTTTAAGAGGTAATGGTTCTATATTTGTCATCAAAGATTTTAATTCTTCAATAACATTTAATGATCTTTTTAATTGAACTAACTCGCGTGGATTAACTCGTGAAGCAGCAACTTTCGAAATTAAGCGTTCTAAATCACCAACCTCTTTTAAAAGTAAATTGATTTTATTTTTTAGTTCCTGATTCTCAAAGAAAAAATTAACAGCATCCAATCTCTCGTTAATGGCTTCTATTGATTTTAATGGTAAAGCCAACCAACGCTTCAATAAACGTGAGCCCATTGGAGTAATAGACTTATCGATGATATCAATTAAACTTTTTCCGTTATCGTTATTAGAATTAAATAATTCCAAATTACGAATGGTAAATTTATCTAACCAAACATATTGCTCTTCATCTAAGCGACTAACTTTTGCAATGTGTTTTAATTTATCATGTTTGGTGTCGTTTAAATAATGTAATAATGCACCGCAAGATGTGATAGCTAAATCATATCCTTCAATACCAAAACCTTTAAGCGAAGTAGTTTCAAAATGCTTTATTAAACTCTCATAACCGTAATCATAAGTAAAAGCCCAGTCCTCTAAACCGAAAATATAAAAACGGTCGCCAATTAAATCTGTCACCTCAACACGTTTATTTTTTTCGAATAAAATTTCGTTCGGTTTAAAATTTTGGATCAACCGATCAACATAACTTACACTTCCTTGTCCAACCAAAAATTCACCTGTAGAAATGTCTAAAAAAGCAACGCCTGCTTTGTCTTTATCAATATGTAAACTTGCTAAAAAATTATTTTTTTGATGATCTAAAACTTTATCATTAAAACTTACGCCCGGTGTTACTAATTCGGTAATACCACGTTTAACAATTGTTTTGGTGAGTTTAGGATCTTCTAACTGATCACAAATAGCAACGCGATAACCTGCACGAACTAATTTTGGTAAATAAGAATCTAAAGAGTGATGAGGAAAGCCGGCTAACTCAATGTGAGATGCAGAGCCGTTAGCGCGTTTCGTTAAAACAATTCCTAAAATCTTTGAAGCTTTTACTGCATCCTCTCCAAATGTTTCGTAAAAATCCCCTACCCTAAATAATAAAATGGCATCAGGATATTTCACCTTAATACCATTGTACTGTTTCATTAAAGGGGTTTCTTTATCTCCTGTCTTAGCCATTTCGCGAACAGCTAAGTTACAACAACGCTATACATGTACTGAATTTAATTTTTAACAGTAAAAGCCAATTTGTTAGAAACAAAAAGCCCCCCAACAGTATTGTTGGGGGGCTTTTAAATTTATGTGATGAAGGATTATCTGTATAAGCTGATAGTTCCTTTTTGTTCGTAGTCTTTTAAGTCTTTACCTTTTGCTTTTAAGATGTAGAAATATGTTCCGGCTGGTACATCCTTTTTACCAAAGTTTTTACCATCCCACTCAATATTTCCTTTTTCTGCAGTAACATCATACATCTTAACGCCCCAACGGTCAAATATCGTACAAGTGATTTCGGTTAAGTTTGTAGTTTGTAACATGAATACATCGTTTACACCATCAGCATTCGGAGTGAATACGTTAGGCACTTCAAGCTTAGAAGGTAATTCAACCTTAATAACTGTACTTGCTGTACCCACACAACTTGCAGTTCCTGTACTTTGTGATACAATCATGTACACTGTATAAGAACCTGCTGATTGGTAAATTGAACCTCCATCAGGTGGGCCGGTTAACGAGTAACTTGCCGAGGATCCTGTATAAGTCATTGTTATACCATTACCATAATTCCAAGTTGTAGTTACAGTACCTGTTGTTGTATTTTGTAACATAGTTGTATTATCAAATCCAACAGTTAAAGGTGCGAAACCGGTAGAAGGATTAGCTGTTAAGCTTGCACTAATAACACCTGCGTAAACACTTACTGAGTTTGTAGCAGAACATCCGTTAATAGTATTTAAGATAAACACACTATAATCGCCGGACATATTAGCAGTTGAACTATAACAACCTACACCACCCGGACAACTCATACCAGCTAATGGAGGACCATCCCAAGTGTAAGAATATGTTCCTGCTGCTGCTGCTGAACCTGTATGACCTGCAACTAAAGTTGTTGTTGAAGCACCACAATTAATATATAACGGAGCTAATGCAAATGTTGCAGGAGGCGTTACGTTTAATTGTACAGTAGCTGTTGCAACATTTGTACAACCGTTTAAGGCATTCATGTAAGTCATAGTATAAGGCCCCGGGATACACATTAAAGCTCCTGAAGTAGTTGCAGTTTGTGTTGGAGGAGGCGATGTAAATGTATAGGTTACAGGAACAGTTGATGTTGATGTACCAGGTGAAAACGCTACACAAGGATTTGCACACGTGATTGCACTTGGTGTATAAACAGCAGTATATGGTGGCACAAAAATATCTTTATAGAAATTCACTTTTGCACGGCCCACGCAACCATTAGTAGGATTCATTGCTAACACAGTATAAGATGTTGGTGAAGTACTTGATGTAACATTGACCATAGACACTGTAACTGTATTATTACTTTGAATTAAGTTTGGTGGTATTGTCCAACTATAATTGGAAGCAGGATACAATGGATTCGAGAATCCTGTTGCTACTAAAGTAGGGTTGAAACAATTTAAAGTATAACTGTTACTAGGTAAATTGGTTGATGACAATGGAGAAGGTCTCAATGTATCAATCTGAATACTGATAGTTTGAGAAATTGTACAACCAAATCCATCTGTAAATTGTGCAGCGTATTGACCAGGACCGTTAGTAGCAGTACAAACCGTATAAGAACCGTTAGCAGGGCTAGTAGTTACACTAGTGCTTAAATTAGTCCATGTATACGTTTTAGGAGCAACTGTTCCACTAGTACTAATACTTAATGGTAAACAAGGTTTAGTACAAGTTAATGTAAATCCACCAAGTATCGAGTTAATAGTCATTGTAGGTACTGATGTATTAGAAGTAATAGCAACAGTTTGTGTTGTACTACATCCGTTAATGGTATTCAAATACATTGCAGTATAAATACCAGGAGAACCTGCGCATAATACTAATGGTGTACCAGAAGGACCAACAATTACATTATTAGATGCATCTAACCATGTACCAACCATGTTTGTAGTGGTAGTGGTTATTGCAGTAAATGTTTTACAAGGTTGGTTACAACCAATTGATTGAGTAGCTACAGGTAAAACTGTAACACTAGGAACAGCATCATCTTTTGTAATAACAATTGATGCAGTACCAACGCACCCTGAAGAAGGGTCTGTACCGGTAACTGTAATAGTGTTAGAGCCGGTAGGATAATAAATATTAACCCAATCACCATTTCCTGTTGTTGGAGTAATAGTAGAAGCAGACATACTTGACCAAGTATAAGACATGTTGGTTAAGTTAGTATTTGAGTTTACTGCATTTAATGAAAGTGTTGGAGGAGCACAACCTAAAACAGTACCTGTAGGCGCAACAATTGTAATATTAGGAGCTTGCGGTTGAGGCGTTACATTTAGAGTTTGTGTGGCTATACATCCAACACTATCTGTAATTGTAATAGTGTTCACACCAGAAGCTAAACCGGAATAAGTTGCCGTATTAGCCGACACACCAACTGTAGCCGTAGGAGGAGTTGGAGCCCATGAAACTGTATAATTTGGTATAGAAGCGTTGTTTGAAGCAGTTCCACTACTCATCAAAAGCGATACCGCATTATAAGTGGAGTTAGAACAACTATACATTGTATTAGTAGGTAAAGCTAAATTAGGAGACGGAGCAATAATTACGTTAATATCACGAACTATAGGAGAACAAGAACCGGGAGGGTTCATTGTTAAGGTAAAATGACCTGAAATATTTGTAATAATTTGTTGGTTCGGAAGTCCTACACCAGTAACAGTGAAACAAGTGTTTGGCGGGCATGGAGAAGGAGGTGTCCATGTATATCCTCCAGTTACAGGAGGAGCTGTAATAGTTGCAGTTGAACCTGCACCACATGTTGGTACAGTAATACTAGTTGTGCCTGCAGGATAACAATTTGTATTACCACAAACATCCATTGGAGAACACTGAGCGTCGAAATAAACATAACCAGTATGTCCGCTATAAGGACAATCCATTGCCAAAACCTCAATAGTTATACAATTACCAATGAATGGAGTTAAATCTAAAGTATTTACTTTCCATTTGTTATATGCCCAACCACCTAAAGCAGCAGACAAATAAGTGGTAGTGTTACCTGGTGAAGCACATACTCCTGTTGGACTACAACCGGTAGCAGCATTAGACGCAGCGGTAAATGAAGGACAAGTTGTTGCAGTTCCAACACCAGAACATCCAGGGCCATAAGTATAAACTTTCAAACGGAAACTTCCGTTATCACAACAACAGTGACCGGTTTGAAGTACAGTAATAAATGCAAATTGGAATAAGGCATTTGCAGAGGTTACGTTAATGGTTTTTCTCATTTTTTGAACAGAAGAACCAGCAGTTTGGTTGTTTAATTTAATGAACCAGTCACCATAACACTGAAAAGTTGGTGTTTGTGCAGCAGTTGCAGCAGGATATGTAGTAGTTGTATTTCCAAAAACAGACCAAATTCTATAGCCTGCACCGATTACGTTATCTAAATGTCCGGCAGCGCCAGGATTTAATAAAACTACTGCTGATGGATTTCCTGTAATACCAGAAGCTGTATTGGTACAATTACCAGTTGCGCCCCAACTTGAGTTGGAACCACCGTTAATAGTCCAACCGTTAACTGCGTTAGGAGTTGTAACTGTAATAGTTGCCGGTGAAGTTGGATTAGTTAAACTTCCTTCCTCATAATCTTCGTTTTGACAATTAGCAACTAAAATACTCGGTACGCCCGGTCCTTTTTCGTTAGCCGCCGGATTATAAGTTAGATATTGAACCTCTTTTATAGGTTTAATAAGATTGTACTTAGCGTCAATAAAATGACGTTTTTCAACGAACATATATACTTTAAATTCTTCGCCATAAGCACCTGCACTAAATGCACCTTGCTGAGCTGCGCTTTCGTCAAACCCAACCAATGAGTCTGAACTAAAAATGTAGTTCATATTAATGGGATTCCCATGTTGAGCTTTTACCCCGAAGCTTACTGCCAAAAACAGTATAAAGAACAGAGCTAATTTGTTGATACTTGTTACTTTTCTCATTTTTTAAATTTTAAATCGTTTGCTAAATTAAATAAAAATTTGAATTTTTATAATAATTAACAATAAGCGTGCCAAAGTTTAAATTATGTTAAAACCCTAAGCTTAAATACTATTAATCTACTACTATTCAATATATTAACTTAAAAATATATTAAAAGACGCTAGCTTGGATAGGAAAATAAATTCAAAATAAAACTAAGTTTTTCGCCTATTTCTTCAAAAATATCTGAAAAGACCGGATTTTGGTTAAAGTTTTAGCGTCTAATATTCTTTTATCTTTGGCCAAAGTCACTAAATACTATGAAATTACTTCAAAATAAAGTCGCCCTTATTACAGGTGCCACCCGCGGAATAGGAAAAGGTATTGCCGTAAAATTTGCCGAACAAGGCGCAAATATTGCTTTCACTTATGTGAGCTCAGAAGAAAAAGCACTTGCTTTAGAAAAAGAACTTGCTGCTTTTGGCATCAAAGCCAAAGGTTATAAAAGTGATGCCGGAAATTTTAAAGCAGCTGATGATTTAGTAACAGCGGTTGTTGCCGAGTTCGGAACAATTGATGTTTTAGTAAATAACGCCGGCATCACCCGCGATACTTTATTAATGCGCATGAGCGAACAACAATGGGATGAAGTAATTAATGCCAATTTAAAATCGGTATTTAACTTAACTAAAGCCGTACAAAAACCAATGCTAAAAGCACGCAGTGGTTCTATTATTAATATGAGTTCTGTTGTTGGCGTAAAAGGCAATGCAGGACAATCTAACTACGCTGCTTCTAAAGCCGGAATTATTGGTTTCACTAAATCAGTTGCTTTAGAATTAGGTTCACGTAATATCAGAAGCAACGCAATTGCTCCTGGATTTATTGAAACTGAAATGACAGCGGCTTTAGATGAAAAAGTTGTTCAGCAATGGCGCGATACTATTCCTCTTAAACGCGGAGGAAGTTCTGAAGATGTTGCTAACCTGACTTTATTTTTAGCAAGCGACATGAGCGGATACATAACCGGACAATGCATTAATGTATGTGGCGGTATGTTAACATAATTTTTCAAGTATTATATATAACTTTAATGTCTGCTTAACGCAGACATTTTTTTTGCAATGAACCTGATTACTGAACTTCCTTCTTATTATTCTATTATTTGCTTAGCAGCAGGTTTAGCTTACGCGTACTTACTTTATTGGAGAGAGAAAAAACGGGATACTTTTTCGAAAGGTATTGTCTATGCTTTATTTACACTTCGCTTTTTTTCTGTTCTGATTATAAGTTTGTTGTTGTTAAGTTTTTTACTGAAACGAAATCTTAATCAAACTGAAAAACCTTTAATTATTTTAGCGCTCGATAATTCAGCTTCAATAGTCTCCGGAAAAGATTCTACAGAACTGAAAACTGAATTTCTTAAAAAAGTAAATCAACTTAATTCTTCTCTATCCGAGAAATATAATGTTCAGGCTTTACTCTTCGGAAATAAAGTTTCTCAAAACACTACTCCCGATTACACTGATAAAGAAACAGACATCTCACAATTATTAAATGAAATTGACAACAATTACTCCAATCAAAATATTGGCGCTTTAGTTATTAGCAGCGACGGCATTATTAATAAAGGCATGAACCCAATTGGTTTAACTGAAAAATTTAAATTTCCGATTTATACAATTGCTTTAGGTGATACGACTTTGAAAAAAGATTTGCTCTTGCAAAAAGTAAATCACAATCAAGTTGTTTACTTAGGAAATAAATTTCCCGTTGAAGTTGTTGTTCAATCTTTAAAATTTAATGGCAAAGAAGCTGTTGTTACTATCTCTAAAGACGGCGTTAAAAAAGTTTCGCAAACTATTAAAATCAGTAACGATAATTTTATTCAGACTTTAAATTTTGTTTTAGAAGCTGAAAAACCGGGCGTTCAAAAATATAATGTTTCAATTGTGCCGTTAGCAGAAGAATTAAACACAAGTAATAACTCGCAAAACTTTATCGTAGATGTAATTGATACCCGCGAGAAAATTTTAATCCTCGCCTCTGCCCCACACCCCGATGTGGCCGCTATTAAAGAAAGTATTGAGTCAGGACAATCGTATGAAGTTGAAACTGCGTATTCTGATTTTACAAAACCACTGAAGCCGTATAGTTTAGTAATTCTTCATAACGTTTCTTTGTTGAATAACAGATTTGCCATTGAATTAGCGAATAACAATCAACCCTTTCTATTAATCACACCAAAACAAAACGAAAGTTTACCCGGGTTAAAAATTTCCAGCACATTTAATAAGTATAACGAAACTGAAGCAGTGTTTAATAAAAACTTTACTCTGTTTAATTTAAGCGACGAATTAAAAAAGTTTATTAAAGATTTGCCTGCGGTAAATTCTTATTTTGGAAATTACAGCACTTCAGCCGGAGCCAATTCATTACTCTTTCAAAAAATTGGTTTTGTAGAAACAGAAAATCCTCTTATTCTATTTAATGATAATAGCGGTTTAAAATCAGGGATTATTGTTGGTGACGGAATTTGGCGATGGAAACTCCGCGATTACGCCGATCATAGCAATCACAATTTATTTAATGAGTTAATTTTAAAAACTATTCAGTACCTATCTGTGAAAGCAGATAAAAGTTTTTTCAGATTAATCACCAAAAAAATAATTACCGAAAACGACCCGATTGAATTTAATGCAGAAGTTTACAATCAAAGTTACCAGCTCATTACAGAACCGGATGTTACTATTGTTTTGACAGATGAAAACGATAAAAATTATAATTACACAATGAGTAAAACCGCAAACTCTTATTTTTTAGAAGCAGGTTTATTTCCAGCTGGTGAGTACAAATATAAATCAACCATAAAAGTAAACAGTCAGGTGTTTTCGCAAAGCGGAACTATAACCGTAAAAGCGATTGTTGCCGAAAAAATAAATACTGTTGCTAATCACACTCTATTATTTCAATTAGCACAAAACACAGGCGGAAAATTATTTACAAAAAACGAATTGGATAAATTAGAAAAAGAATTATTAAACAGCGAATTAATTAAACCTGTTACTTACACGCAAAAACAACTCAACGATTTAATTGATTTGAAATGGATTTTCTTTTTGATTCTTGGATTACTTTCGTTAGAGTGGTTTCTGCGAAAACGTAGCGGCACTATTTAATTTTACGCGCAATTTCTTTTTCAGTATCACGTTTTTTAATAGACTCACGTTTATCAAATTCTTTTTTACCTTTTGCTAAAGCGACCTCCAATTTAGCGTAACCACTTTCAGAAATAAATAATTTTACCGGAACAATGGTTAAACCCTGATCCTTTAATTTCTTATCAAGTCTTCTTATTTCTGGTTTGGTCAACAATAATTTTCGTTCACGATTCGGTTCGTGATTGTAATGGGTGCCTTCAGAGTATGGCGTAATGTTCAAATTCTTAATATACAACTCACCATTTCGGAAATAACAATAACTATCCACCAACGCGGCTTTTCCTTCGCGGATGGATTTAATTTCAGTTCCCGTTAAAACCATACCCGCTACCAATTTCTCCAAAAATTGATAATCGAATTTAGCCCTTCGGTTTTCTATGTGAACGTTATTGAGTATTTTAGTTGCCACAATACAAATATACTAATACAATGCCAACCAGCGTACAATTAATAAAAGCCAAAACAGAAGATATTCCTGTAATTGCCCAGTTAGCTAAAACCATCTGGCACGAGCATTACACCAGTATTATTAGTATTGATCAAATTACTTACATGCTCGACATGATGTACAGCTATCCAAGCTTGCAAGAACAAATGACAAAAAAGGAGCATGACTTTTACTTAATTGAACAAGACTCTGAAAAAATCGGCTTTATATCTGTGAGTAAAATGGAAAACGATATTCACAGTTATTTCATTCATAAATATTATTTATTGCAAAACATTGCTGGAAAAGGTCATGGTACTTTGGCTTTTATAGAATTATTAAAAACTATAACGCCACAAGAATTAAGATTAACAGTAAACCGTCAAAATTACAAGTCGATAAATTTCTATTTTAAAAACGGATTTAAAATTGAAAGTGTTGCCGATTTTGATATTGGTAATGGTTATGTGATGAATGATTTTGTGATGGTTTGGAAAAAGTAGCCACAAAAACAATAAGACTCTAAATCCCACAAAACAAAACTTAGTGGGATTTGGTGTTTTTGAGCTTTAGTGGCAAAAAAATTACGAAATCTTAGAAGAAACGTCTTCCCAAGTTTGCATTTCTTTTTCGAGTAACGATTTCAAATTACTGTAATTCGCCATGAAGGCTTTATCGTTTACAGTTTGGTTTTGAGTTTCCGGATTTGATAATTTATCGTCGCAGGTTTTAATTTCTTTTTCCAAACGCTCGATCTCTGCTTCTACTTTCTTTAATTGATTGCGGAGTTGCTTTTGTTCTTGTTCGTTTGGATTTACTTCAGTTTTTTTCTTTTCAACTACAACTTCTTTTTTTACTCCAGATTTATCCAAATCCAATTCATTCAAGCGTTCTACCTTACGTAATTCCATGAATTCTTCGATGCCGCCTAAATGTTCTTTAACATGACCATCTCTGAATTCAAATAAACGCGTACACATGCCTTTCATGAAATCCCTGTCGTGACTAACCATTACAATAGTTCCTTCATAATCTAACAAAGCTTGCTTCAAAATTTCTTTCGAGCGAATATCTAAGTGATTGGTAGGCTCATCTAATAACAATAAGTTATATGGCTCTAATAACAATTTACATAATGCTAAACGTCCGCGTTCTCCCCCACTCAGTACTTTTACTTTCTTCTCAATATCATCACCGCTGAATAAAAACGCACCTAATAAATTTCTTACGCGTTTGCGAATATCTCCCGCTGCCAAATCATCAATCGTTTGGAAAACAGTTTTATCAGTATCTAATTTTTCTTCCTGATCCTGTTCAAAATAGCCCATCAACACACCATGACCTAATTTTACTTCGCCTTCAAACTGAATTTTGTTGGCAATCATTTTCATCATGGTTGATTTACCTTCACCATTACGACCAACAAATCCAATCTTTTCTCCTTTAGCAATAATAAATTCTGCTCCTGAAAAAATTCGTTTCGGTCCGTATTCTTTTCCGGCATTCTCAACAGTAATTACAATTTTACCACTGTGTGCAGGAGGTGGGAAACGGAAATACATTGCTGCATTATTATCTTCGTCAACTTCCACTCTTTCCATACGGTCGAGTTTTTTAATTAACGATTGTGCAAACGATGCTTTACTTGCTTTAGCGCGGTATTTATCAATCAACACTTCTGTTTGATTAATAATTTTTTGCTGATTTTTTTGTGCGTTCTCTTGCTGTTCCTTACGTTCTGCGCGTAAAACTAAATAGTGAGAATAATTTGTTTTGTAATCGTAAATTTTTTGATTTACAATTTCGATAGTACGTTTTGTGATGTTATCTAAAAATGCTTTATCGTGACTAATCAACACCACAGCGCCATCAAATGTTTCCATGAACTCTTCCAACCATTGAATAGCTTCAATGTCTAAGTGATTCGTTGGCTCATCTAATAAAAGTACATCCGGTTTTTGTAATAATAATTTCGCTAACTCAATACGCATTCTCCAACCACCACTTAATTCAGAAGTTTGACGGTGAAATTCTTTTCTGTCGAACCCTAAACCTTTTAATATTTTTTCGATTTCGGCATCCATGTTATCGGCGCCAACAATATCTAAGCGATGATTAATATCTGTTAAGTCTTCAATTAATTTCATGTACGAATCACTTTCGTAATCGGTACGCGTTTGTAATTGATTATTTATATCTTCTAAACGTTTTTGTAATGTTTGAACTTCTTGGTAAGCAGTTTCAGTTTCCTCATAAACAGTACGACCGTGTTGGTGCGTCATATCTTGAGGAAGATAGCCGATTTTACATTCTCTTGGTGTTGCTACTTCGCCCTTGGTTGGATTTTGCTCGCCTGCTAACAATTTTAGCATGGTACTTTTTCCTGCACCGTTTCGTCCGGCCAAACCAATTCTATCTTTCGGATTTATTAAAAACGAAATATTATCGAACAAAGGTGTTCCGCCAAAAGCAACTGTAACCGAATTAACCGAAATCATGCGTCTAAAAATTCAAGGCGCAAAGATAGGCAATTATTGAGGATTTAGGACTTAGGATAGAGGATTTAAAGGCTAAATTTTATTTATTTAGCACAATTTTCTCTGTTTTTATGATTTTACCATCAACAATTAAGGAATAAAGGTATAATCCGTTATTGTAATTAGTCGGCAAATAAATAAAATCATAGTGATCAGTTATTTTAAACTCATCCACTAATTTACCTTGAGTATCGTAAATTTTCATCTCAGCTAAATGTGAACCAGCAGGTAATTTGTATTTGAGTTTTAGTTGGTCAGCAACCGGATTAGGAAAAAATTCAGCATTCGAATTTGTAGAAGAGCCTGGATTTGACATTAAAGTTGTGATGCCTGCAGTACAATCATTACATGGAATTGTTCCCGGTAAATTGTATATATCCGTTCTTTTATATCCGGTTGAATTGTATTGGTTCCATATTGCCAATTTTAATTTTACTCCTGTGCCATCATAATAAACGGGGTCTTGATTCATAAAAATGTTTGGTGAGGTACCCTGATTGGTCATAATACCACCAAGCGAAGCAGAGTCTTTTGTAAATAACACAGCTCCCGATTCATCAAGAATACTAATATTTGTTGTATAAGTTGGGCCGAAAGAATATCTCCAAACTAAATATTCAACTCCATTATCTAAATCGAAAAGGTTTTCTGAAATAAAATAATAGCCACCTGCAAATGCTATTGGAACGGTTATTGTTTTAAACAAAGTATGATTTAGATTATATATATCAATCCCACCAGAAACACCACCAACAGAAACAACATATTTATAACCACTAACATGAAACTTATCCAAAAATCCACCTTGACCAAAGTTAGCGTTGGTTACAAGTGTTGAATGATCCAAAGTTATTTGCGCCGAAAAATTACAACTTACTAAAATGGCTAATAATAGAAATATCTTTTTCATAATTATCTCTTTTAAATGAAATTACAAATAAAAATTGAAAAAGCAATTATTGCCAAATTGTCGACTTAAATCAGCATTCCCGCAATAGTAGCCGAAAGATAAGAAGCTAAAGTACCTGCTATAAGAGCGCGCATTCCCAATTTAGCTAAATCGGCGCGGCGTTCAGGGACTAAAGCGCCTATGCCGCCAATTTGCATTCCTACAGAAGAGAAATTAGCGAAACCACAAATAGCGAAACTCGCAATCATTGTGCCTTTTTCACTTAACGGAGCGGCTAAACGATGGGTTAATGTATCAAAGGCTACAAATTCGTTAATCGTCAGTTTTTGTCCCATTAAAGTAGCTACAGTTTGAACATCTGCTTCAGGAACACCCATACACCAAGCTAAAGGATAAAAGAATTTTCCGAAAATATAATCTAATGAGAGTGGTGACCAAATTTTTCCGAGTCCGTAATTGATTAATGCAATTAAAGCAATAAATCCAATCAACATCGCAATTACGTTGATGGCAATTTTCATTCCATCAGCTGCTCCATGAGAAATGGCATCGATAATATTTGTGTAAGGACTTTTTACTTCGAGTGTAACTTTTCCTTTTGTTTGTGATTCTTCAACTTCAGGATAAATAATTTTTGAAATTACTAATGCTGCAGGTGCTGCCATTAAACTTGCTGTGAGTAAATATTCAGCTTTCGCTCCCATGTTAACGTACACAATTAAAATTCCTCCGGCAATACAAGCCATACTTCCTGCCATCGATGCCATCAATTCACTTTTGGTCATAGTTGGTAAATACGGACGAATCATAACTTGTGCTTCCACTTGTCCAACAAATGCGCTCGCAATATTACTTAAAGCCTCTGCTCCACTAACACGCATTACGAAATTCATAGCGCGTGCAATTATGGCAACTACTTTTTGCATGAATCCAATATGATATAATATAGCAACAAGTACACAAACAAAAATAATTGTTGCTGTAACTGTAAACGCAAATACAAACGTGTGAGGAGCGCCAAACGCAGCTGATGTTCCGTCGTGTTTATCCACCATTATTCCACCATACACAAAAGCGGCTCCTTGTGTAGCGAATTGCTCAATCTTTCCCATGCCTTTTCCAATCCATGCGAAAAAATTTGTGATAGGCGTTACTTTTAAAACTAAAAGTGCAATTACTAATTGCAAACCAATTCCACTAATTACTAAACGGTAGTTAATGGCTTTTTTATTATTCGATAACAAAAAGGCGATGCCAAGAATTACAACAATACCTATCAATCCGGTGAATCTTTCCATGCAATTAAGTATAATTAACAGAGGCAATTTACCAAATAAGTCTTTCCCGATAGCTATCGGAACAAAAAAACTTTGTAACTATTTACACCCATTGTTCATTATAAGTGCAAAAAGGAGGAAAAATGTCATCCCATTCAAAAACAACAATAGCACTTTTAGTGTGCTGCGTTATGAGCCAGGCTAAAACAACTATCAGTATTGATAAAGCCATTGAGAAAAAACTAATTAAAACCGAAGTGGTTTGTAAAGGCGGTTTGAAAGTTGATTACAAAATAAAAAACGAAACCAACGATTCTTTAAAAATAATTATGCCTGCAGGTTGGCGGATGAATTCAGTGAAGGAAGAGTATCAAGATATATTGGTAACGCAGGAACAAATTTTAGCGCTAAGTAAAAATCAACAAAAAACGTTTGAGATAAAAGGTTATTGTTGTGAAGCTGATCATTCAGGTCCGAGTCAAGGTTTAAAATACGAGCAAGGAAAAATGGCTGACAAAAATTTAGTGTTGATTGCCTCTTATCTTAACGCCACAAAGTTTGATGAGAATACGCAACAATACACGGTGTGGGCTGTCAGCAATAATAAACCTACTGCAAATATTGTAGGAAGTAATGATTCATTGACACAAGACTTAAGACATTTTGTGGCGAGTGTAAAAGGGGAACCTATTCCGTGGTTTACATTATACAAGCGTGTAAAAATAAATTCGCGCGGCGATATAAATGAATATCCAATGCAATTAAAAGCCAATGTAAATTACAGTGTAGATAAAACCTGTTACGCTTATTTTTATGTTCTTGATTCATTAGGAAACAAAGTGGCGACCATAACCGGACAATGGCTGCAACCCGGAAATCATGACTATACCGTGAATGTAAATGTGAAGGGTTTGCAAAAGGGGAAATACAAAATTGTTTTAGCTGACGAAAACACCGATTTTATTAATAAAGAGTTTGAAATTTAATATAAATTAAGCGCTTGTTTGTCAGTAGTTTACAGACTTTCCGAAAGGCTTTGGCGTTTTAGGGTATTTTATGGTTGTAGATTAGAATTTTTTGTTTTCTTTTGCAGAAAATTAGACAACAAACATGTATTGGACTTTAGAATTAGCATCGTGGTTAGAAGATGCACCTTGGCCTGCAACTAAGGACGAATTAATTGATTTTGCCATGCGCTCAGGGGCGCCTATGGAAGTGATTGAGAACTTGCAGGAAATGGAAGACGAAGGCGAAGCCTACGAAACCATTGAGGAGATCTGGCCCGATTACCCAACAAAAGACGACTTCTTCTTTAATGAGGATGAGTTCTAGCTTCGGCTTCGCTCAGCTACCGAATAATAAAAAAGCCCCCCAACAGAATTGTTGGGGGGCTTTTCTTTTGAATTCTATTTCTGTTATGATTCCTTTTCCTGAGGTTTCATTAACTTAAATGTAAACAAGCCAATAACCAATACACAAGCGATTAAAGCCACCCAAATCCAAAGCTTGTTACTTATTAAGGGTTGTTGAACAGGAGCGACTACGTGTGGGATTTTATTTTCAATTCCTAATTCAACTGAACTTAAATTTAAAGGGATGGCGTACTTAAAATATTCTAAATCATATTGAGGTTGGGCATCCTTTGTTTTGCCATACGCTAAAACATATTTTTTATCGTTTTGTAATTTAAGTTTTATACTTTCTTCGTGCGTAAATGATTTGATTGATATTTTACCAAGAGGCTGATTGTCTAAATTATCAATGATAATCCGCATTTTTGCCGACTTAAATTCAAAATCCGTATCCGGATTATAATGAATCAAATCAATTTTATTAGAGGAGTTTGAGGAAACAACCCCACTTCCAAACGACACCCATTTTTCTTTTCCGTTTACAGGATTATAAAATTCTATTTGCACATTACGACGGAAACGCTCTTCATTTTCGATGTTAACCTGTAAGCCCGTAATAAAATAACTTCTGGCAAAAGAACATTCAACAATGGTTTGCTTGTTTTGCTTGTCTTCAATTCGTGTTTGTTTCGATTCAACTAATTCACCATCCTCCACTATTTCCTCTTTTACCAAAGGGATAGAAGCAGAAACTAGATCTAATTTTTCCGAATCAGAATCATCCAGTTTTATACGTAAGTATTTGAAAGAACAAGCTTCGAATACAATTTTATTGCGATAGTAATGATCGTATGGGTCACGATAATAGTGAAACAATTTCTCGTTTTGTATAATCGTTTTCCAGTTCTTATTATCGCTACTTCCTTCCAGTGTTACATCCTTAAAAAAACTAGATGAGCTAAAATTCAAATAGACTGAAGTATAAATCAAATTTGTATCTACAACCAACGTTGCATATGAATACTTCCCTGATTCATAACTCTTATCAATAATTTTTAAATCCTTAAAGTATTTACGGTCGTACACATCCCAATTATTAGAACCGATAACGTGAGGAACTTCCAATGTATCCTTTGCACTTAGTTCATACACGCGGTAATACCCTTGTCTATCTAAAACAGACGAACCAATTTTAATCTGATAATAACCATTTTCTGTTACAGGCTTTAACTCCCTGAAATAATCGTAGCTCGATAGTTGAGCATTCATCCCAAAACTTAAAATAAATAAAGCGAAAACTATTTTAATTTGTTTCATCTGTTGTTGTATTAGGTTCAATTGCTTTTTCTTCTCCGTCTTTCCCAAATAAAAGTGGTTTGAATTTTTGATACATAAACGAAACCACTAATAAGATAATTCCTATTACAATAAATACTATTAAACGATAACCCATGGTCATACTCATTGCATCGCTTGCTAATTTTAAAAGCGTCAACACAAATAAACTGATGGCGATGAAGCGTAATGTTTTTCTTTCCCGGATTATACCATAAGTAATTAAAGCCATCGAATAAACACCCCATAAAACAGTATAACCCATTCGGAATGCTACTTTGCTGTAATGATTGTAATTATCTAAATGCAACATGGTGGTGATATGAGATAACTCATTACTTAAAACAGCTAAGATAGTCATGTGAAATAACCAGAAATTAATCGGGCGAATCTTTTTGAGTATCTCCGCATTTCTGTACTGATAAATCATAAAAATCATCATGGCAACAAAAGGCACAAATAAATAACGAGAGTTATAATTCCATGTGGTGATTACAGAATAAGAATAATCATTCACAGCTTCCATTTTCAAATCACTAATAATAGCGAAGCCTGCCGTTACGCCAATCAACAACATTAAAAAATTCATCGACCAACATATATATGCGAAAACTGCATTGGTAAATTTCTTTATACTTAACCAGCCTAGTACAGAGAAGAACACCATGCTGTAAATTATCATCCACAAACCGGAGTATGAATTCCAAGCGCTATCGTAATCGGTCCAATCATAACCATAATCACCAATTCGCTTTGTTTCAGATAATCTATATTGAATATTGAAATACTGCATAATTTCGTTAGCGAAAGTCATGTAACAAACAATTAATCCAAAAACTATCAAAACAACATTGGCAATTTTGCTAATTGTTGAAGAAAGCATTTGCTTATTCATAAACCAAACAAAACCAAAAACACCTGTTCCAATAATGCTCGTTAAAAAATAACGGTTCATCAATGGTTGAAATGCTAAAGTGGTATCGGTATTATTACTGAAGTAAGAATAATTACTCCAATCGTGCCATAGACTAAAAAACGCGAGTAATGATAAACCGTAAGCTAAATATTTATAGGTATTGATGTTTGTTTTCTTAGTCATCCACATCAACACCACCATTTCACATAACCAAATTAGTGTAACGTAATTTCCATCCATCTGAA